>JBDGUZ010000083.1:2593-13222 GCA_039585915.1 Gemmatimonadota bacterium | reverse complement strand
CCAGTCACGTCACTGGCGTCGAGCTTCCGGTGGACGGAGGGTACGTGATCTGATCGTAGTGAATCTGACGCGATGCCTGACGCCAGCCGAGCAGGCACCGTCCCCCTGACGCGGCACATTTACGGAGAAGGAACCATGAGGAAAGCACCGATTCTCCCCGCGATCGGCTGTGCGCCGGATTCGAGAGCACAGCTCAAGACGAACAAGGAGATCGTCAGGCGGTTCGGCGAGATCAGCAACGCCGCCGACTGGGAAGCGCTGCCCGAAGTCGTGACGGATGCCTTTACCAGGCACAGCGCCGCCACCGAAGGTCCGCCTGTGACCTCGCGCGACCAGTTTATCGAGCTGCAGAAGGAATTCCTGGTCAGCTTTCCGGATCAGCGGGTGACGCCTCACGAGATGGTGGCCGAAGGCGACCTGGTGGCCGTGCGGGCGACCTATTCGGGCACCAACACGGGCCCGATGGGAGACATACCAGCCACGGGGAAGACGGTCGAGGCGCCGTTCCTCGCGATCTTTCGGATCGAGGACGGAAGAATCGCCGAGCTGTGGGTGGAATGGGACAACGTGGTTATGCTGAGGCAAATGGGCCTGTTCCCCCCGCCTCCGGCCGCGGGCCAGCCGGAGTAGTAGAGGAATGACACGATCCGTCGAGATCGGCGGGGTCTGCCTGTTGATGGCTCTGGCGGTCGTCGGCTGCGCGCCCGACCAGAGCCCGGGCGAATCGCCCATTCCGCGTAGCTCAGGCCAGATGGTCCTCGTCTTGTCCGAGTCGTTCGACGCCTCCTCCGGAATGCTCTCGAGATTCGAGCGGGACCCGAGTGGAGGATCGTGGGAAGCCGTAAGTGATGTGACGCCGATCACTCTCGGCAGGAACGGGCTCGGACTCGGGAGCGGATTGCACAGGATCGATCCGGGGTCGATGCCGGTGAAGAGAGAAGGCGATGGTAAGAGTCCGGCCGGCGTATTCCACTTGAGCGCAGCATTCGGGTACGCCACTCTGGAGGAAATGGGTGAGCTGGCGGTTCCGTACACGTACGTCACCGACCGGCTCGAATGCGTGGACGATGCAGACTCGGGTTTCTACAACCAGATCGTTTTGCGTGACGCGGTGGACGAGGTGGACTGGAAGTCCTCTGAGCAGATGTTGATGGATAGCATCTGGTACGAAAAGGGGATCGTCGTCGATCACAATTCAAGCCCGGTCAGACCGGGCGCCGGTTCCTGCATTTTTCTGCACAACTGGTCGGGTCCCGAGGACACGACATCCGGCTGTACGGCAATGGCTCCTTGGGTCTTGACGGAGATTGTCTACTGGTTGGACTCCGATGCGGATCCGGTCCTCGTCCAGCTGACCGAGTCGCTGTACGAAGAGTATCAGAAGGCCTGGGGACTGCCCGGACCATTTCCGATCGACAACTGAGGTCATGATCATGCGCTACATCTTTCTCGCCCTGTGCCTGGTGGCGCCGCTCCACGCGCAGACGATACCCGAGTTCGCCGATCCCGACCGGGCGGAGAAGGTCGCGGCGACGGAATCTGCTGTCGATCAGATGTTCAGGGTTTATGCGGAGCGGCAGCACCTGCCCGGCTTCGCCTACGGCGTCGTCGTGGATGGAAACCTCGTCTATTCCAGCGGGTTCGGACTGGCGAACCTCGAGGAGCAGATCCCTGCCGACCCCCGGTCTCTGTTCCGCATCGCCTCGATGAGCAAGAGCTTCACGGCCGTCTCGATTCTTCAGTTGCGGGACGCCGGGAAGCTCGGTCTCGATGATCCCGTGTCGGAGTATCTGCCCGAGGTGAAGACGCTGACACACCTCACTACGGACGCGCCGGAGATCACGATCCGCCACTTGCTTACCCACTCCGCCGGCTTCCCTGAAGACAATCCGTGGGGCGACCGCCAGCTGGCCGACTCCGACCGGGAACTGATGGATCTCGTCGCCGGCGGTGTTTCGTTTTCCAACGTGCCGGGGGTCGAGTACGAGTACAGCAACCTCGGATTCGCCCTGCTCGGGCAGATCGTGCAGGTGGTGTCGGGCATGGAGTTCACGGACTACACACGCAAGAACATCTTCGAGCCGCTCGGTATGAGCAGCACGGTCTGGGAATTCGAGAACGCCCCGACCGAGGACCTCGCACTCGGGTATGCGTGGCAGGACGAAGCGTGGGTGAACATCCCGCTGGAGCATCACGGTTCATTCGGAGCGATGGGCGGACTCATTACCTCGATCGAAGACTTCGATGCATACGTAGCGCTGCACCTTTCGGCCTGGCCTCCCCGCAGCGATCCGGAAACCGGTCCGCTCGAGCGCAGCTCGTTGCGCGAGATGCACCACCCCTGGCGGTTCGCCGCCGTAATGCCCGACTTTCGGTACCCCAACGGCAGGGAATGTCCATCGGCGAGGGCCTACGGCTACGGTCTGCGCTGGCAGGAAGACTGCGACGGTCGGGTGATGATCGGGCACAGCGGCGGCCTGCCGGGGTTCGGGAGCAATTGGATCATGATGCCCGGGTACGGAATCGCCGTGATGTCGTTCGACAACCGGACATACGGTGGTACGAGCACTATCAACACTGCGGTGCTAGACTCGATTCTCGTGCTGACCGGACTCGAGTCGCGTCGTCTACCGGCGTCCGACATCCTGGAACTCAGGAAGAAGCAGCTGGTAGCTCTGTTGCCGGATTGGGATGGCGCTGAGTCGTCCGGGATCTTCGCCGATAACTTTTTCATGGACTACCGATTGAGCGACTACGTGAACGCGACACGAGAAGCGCACGACAAGGCGGGCGAGATTATGGACGTCGGCGAAATCGTTCCTGAGAATCAGCTACGGGGCACGTTCCTGCTCTACGGTGAGAAGAAGAACCTCGAGGTGTTCTTCACGCTCTCGCCGGAGGAGGACCCGCTGGTCCAGCAGGCCAGGATCCGGGTGGTGGAGAAATGATGGCCGAGCAGCCGTTCGTTGACCACTACGAGGTACTGCAGCTCGGCCAGAACGCGGACGTCGAGACGATCGAACGCGTCTTTCGCCTCCTGGCAAAGCGGTACCACCCGGACAATCAGGAGTCAGGAAACCGGGAGCGGTTTCGGGAGGTCCACAACGCCTTCGAGATCCTCACGGATCCGCAGCACCGTGCCGAATACGACGTTCAGTATGACCGGAACAGGAGCCTGCAGTGGCAGATTTTCGAGCAGAAAGCGGCGATCGGGGGCCACGAGGAGGACCAGCGGATCTTCCGGGGAGTCCTGTCGTTGCTGTACGCCGCCCGGAGGAAGAATCCAAGGGCCGGTGGCCTCGGCTCGGTCGACCTCGAGAGGATGCTCGGCGTTCCACGCGAGCATCTGGAGTTCCCCAACTGGTACTTGAAAAAGAAAGGCTGGATCGAGGTTCTCGACTCCGGTCAGTTCGCGATCACGGTCGACGGGATCGACAAAATCAGTGCGGACGATGTTTCGCTCCCTGACGACCGCCTACTGACCGCGGTGCCGGTAGACAAAGCCGAAGCCGAAACCGAAGAATAGTCGATCACCCCACCGCAGTGGCTATGTGCAAGTTTTGAACGGATTACTCACATCTTCAAGTACGCGGCGGGGCCGGAATGATGTCGGGTCCGCCAGTCCCGCGTAGCCTCCTCCTCTGGCAACTGATCTACTGAAACAACAACGAGATACAGACATTTGAACTGGGTGATTGATCGGTGTGCCGGGACAGTCTGGCACTTCTCTTGCCCCGGATCAGGCGACTGACTGATTGAGACGGGTCTTCGCGCGGCCCTGTCGGCGACCGCCGTCTCAACTGGTAAGCCGCAACCTTGGGGGGCGCTCGTGACTGACCAGCCATTCATCGACTACTACGAAGTTTTGCAACTCAGCCAGGGCGCGGACGCGGAGACGATCGAACGCGTCCACCGGCTCTTCGCCAAGCGATTCCATCCCGACAATTCGGCATCTGGAGACGAAGCGCGGTTTCGAGAGATACACGAAGCGTTCGAGGTTCTGAGCGATCCGCGGCGGCGTGCCGAGTATGACGTTCAGTATGACCGGAACAAGAGCCTGCAGTGGCAGATCTTCGAGCAGGACTCTGCCGTCGGAGGTCACGAGGAAGATCGACGGATCCTCCGAAGTGTGCTGTCGTTGCTCTACGCCGCGCGACGGAAGAATCCGATTTCGGGCGGCCTGGGCTCGATCGACCTCGAGAGGATGCTCGGTATTCCACGTGAGCACCTCGAATTCCCATCCTGGTACCTGAAAAGGAAGGGTTGGGTAGAGGTTCTCGATTCCGGTCAGTTCGCGATCACCATCGAGGGGATCGATATGGTCAGTGCCGAGGACGTTTCTGTCGCGGACGACCGACTTCTTGCGGAAGCGCCGCTGTCGGAAGAGGATGCAGCGTAGGGAGATTTCTGGCTCCAGCTGGGATCTGATCCCGATGGGATGCTGCACCTCTTTCCGTCGCGATAAGTGCGCGCCACATTGAACAGATGTATGCGTTTGCGTTACGGCGGTTAGCCGCGTTTTTCATAGTCCTGGCCGCCATTCCGGCACAGGGGCTTGCCCAGCACGCCCCGACCTCGACGGGGGCTCTCCCTGGCGATCCCACACTGCTCGACGAATTCGCTTTCGTCGATGGGATCCCCGGTGACACGACCTCGGTGTCCACGGTCGTGTCCGGCGACACGCTGACGCGCGACTCACAGTGGATCGATCAGCCTCCGAACGTGCCGAGGGCCCTCGGCGGGATCGCGGCCCTGAACGTTCTCGCCATAGGCATCAACGTCCTGTGGCGGGATGAGCCCGCGACCCATCCGGGATCGTGGTGGGACAATATCCAGGGTGGATGGGAGTGGGACACCAATCCCATCAGGGTCAACTCTTTCGAACACCCGTGGGCGGGTGCGATGTACTACAACGTCGCCCGGGCTAACGGGCTGTCTTTGTATGCCGCGCTGCCGGCCACCGCCGCGGGCAGTCTCATGTGGGAGCTGTTCGGCGAGCCACGGCCGCCAGCCACCAACGACGTCATTACCACTGCTCTGGGTGGCGTCGCGCTGGGCGAACCGATGTTCCGCCTGTCGCAAATCGTGCTCGACAACCAGGCTACCGGCCTGAATCGCATCTGGCGTGAGGTCACGGTCTTCGTGCTCAATCCGGGCCTTGGGCTCGACCGGCTGTCGCGCGGGCAATTGTGGAGTGCCGGAGCCAACCCGCCGGACCGCCGTCCTACGCTGCTCAAAGGCGACGTCGGGATGGGGGCCGTGCGACTGTCGCCTGCAGGAGGCTCTCCCGGGCAGCCAGCGGACGCCGCGACATTGAGGCTCGGGCTGCAGTACGGCGATCCGTTCGACGGAGAAAAGGTCACCCCGTTCTCGTCGTTTTCGGGCACGATGGAGATGACGAGTATTTCGGCCGTTCTCACTCAGCTCGGTGCCCGCGGTATCATCGCCTCGATTGGTCACAGGGACGGACCGACGGACAAGGTGGTCGGAGTATTCCTCGACTTCGATTATCGGTGGGACGGGAGAGTGGGCTTCGCCGAGCAAAGCGTCGGGCTCGGGCTACTGTCCCGATTCGGCAACGAACGGTGGCGGGTGAAGACGGATCTGAGCGCCGAGGCGGTTCCGCTGCTCGCCAGCACGGATCGCTGGTCCACTCCGGCAGTCAATCGCTACTACGAATTCGGAAGCGGGCTGGGTGGCAGGGCAGTGGCACAGCTCGAGCACCAAGGTCGGCGACTGTTGTTCGGGAGCCTCCGTGCGTACTGGGCCGCGACCCTGAACGGCGCTTCGAGCAGCAAGTTGATTCAACTCCTGGAGGTCGAAGCCCACACGCCCCCGCTGGGTCCGCTGTCGCTGGGGGCGAGCTACCGACTGTATCGGCAGAGCAGCCAGTACAGCAACCGACCGACAGGGCACGAATCCATGTCCAGCTTCTCGATTTTCGTGTCGTCGGGAGGGTGAGAGGTGAAGACCATTTCTGATCCCGCGATCGCTTCGGTTCTCGCAGCGCGCCTCGAGCGTCTGACGCCCGAGCAGAACCGCGAGTGGGGCACGATTTCACCCCACCAGATGCTGGCTCACCTGGCAGACGCCGCAGACGCCGTGATGCAACGTCGGCCCTTCCCTCGAGCTTCCCGTGCCCCGTCTCGATTGTTGAAGTACGCTGCGCTGTACCTTCCGAGGCCGTGGCCGCATGGGATCCAGGCCGGGGCCCGGCCGGCGGAAGTGATCCTGGACGCCGGCGCGTTCGCCACCGAGCGGAAGCGTTCGCTGGCGGCAATGTCGGAGCTTGCCGCTGCCGATGCTCAACTGGCGCCCGAACATCCCCTGTTCGGCTCAATGACCCGCGGCGACTGGCTGCGGTGGACGTTCCTTCACACGGACCACCACCTGCGGCAGTTCGGGCTCTGAGTCGACATCAATTCAGTAGACGTACGGCCGTTCAATACCTGGAAGAGGATGAATTGACTGATGATTTCTGCGCACGAGGCACTCGTACGTCTCCGCGAGGGAAACCGGCGATTCGTATCGGGCAAGCAGGGGCGTGAGACGGCCCCGAGTCGCTCGCCGAGACCCGAGCTATCCGCCAGTCAGGAGCCCGGCGCGATCGTACTCGGCTGCTCCGACTCACGCGTTCCAGCGGAGATCGTGTTCGACCAGGGCCCCGGCGACCTGTTCGTCATCCGCGTCGCCGGAAACATCATTGCCCCCTCACTTGCAGGTAGCGTCGAGTTTGCAGCAGAGAAGTTCGGCACCCGTCTTGTCGTGGTCCTGGGGCACTCCGAATGTGGAGTCATCCTCGCCACGCTGGAGGATCTCCGGGAGCCGATACCCGGTCTGTCGCCCAACATGCGGTCGATCATCGATCGGGCCCGGCCGGCAGTCGAAAAATCGTTGCGAACCGAGCAGGGCCGCGACCCAACGAACATCGTGCGATGGGCGGTCCGGGCAAACGTGAGTGCTTCGGCGAACCATCTGCGACACGAGTCGGAGATCCTCGCGCGGCTGATTGAAACCGACGGTCTTCTCGTGGTCGGAGCCGAGTATTCGCTCGAGACCGGAGAGGTCGAGTTCTTCGATGGAGTGGAAACCCGATGAATCGAATTCGCATTGCCACGTTCGATGACCTCGATGACCGAAGTCCCGCCCATGCGCTCGTCAGCAACACGGACCTCGTAGTCATCCGGTTCGACGACCAGGTCTCGGTACTGTACGGGAGATGTCTGCACCGCGGCGCTCTGCTGTCGGACGGCCACGTCGAGGGTGACAACCTGATCTGTGGCCTGCACTTCTGGGACTACCGGGTCGATTCGGGGATCAGCGAGTACAGCAACTCCGAACAGCTGCACAAGTTCTCGGCGTGGGTCGAGGACGGCGGAGTGTTCGTGAGCCTGGACGAGATCGAGGCCTGGGAACACGCGCACCCCCAACCCTACAAGCGTGACTCGTACCAGGGTGCGTACCAGGACGTGCACGGCACTCCAGAGGAACCGCACGTCGGCTATATCCGCAGCCTCGCAGACCACGGACTCGAACTGACCGGGGCACATGGTCCCGTGGCGTCGATGGGGGTTCCGCGCCAGCAGCTTCCATCTTGGGATGATCTGCAATTCGTGACGGCACAGCTGTACCGCTTTCCCCACCTGGATGACATGCCCGTCCAGACGGAGCTGGTTATCGGTCCGAACGCTAAGAAACCACTTCGGCTCGCAATCCCTATATTCGTCTCCGACATGAGTTTCGGGGCATTGTCTGAAGAGGCAAAAGTAGCACTCGCACGTGGCGCCGAGCTGGCGGGGACCGGAATCGCCTCGGGCGAGGGCGGTATGCTTCCGGAGGAGCAATCCGAGAATTCGCGATATTTCTACGAGCTGGCGTCCGGGTGGTTCGGATTCTCGTGGGACAAGCTCGACCTCGTGCAGGCTATCCACTTCAAGGGCGGCCAGGGGGCGAAGACCGGTACCGGCGGGCATCTGCCCGGCGAAAAGGTGCGGGAGAAGATTGCCGAGGTGCGCGGATTGCAGGAGGGAGAGCCGGCGGTGTCACCGGCGCGGTTTCGCGAGTGGACGAGTCTCGACGACTTTCGGGACTTCGCAGTTGAGGTTCGCGAGCGTACCGGCGGCATTCCGGTCGGTTTCAAGCTCTCGGCGCAGCATATCGAGAAGGACCTCGACGCCGCGCTCGAGATCGGGGTGGACTACATCATCCTCGATGGACGGGGCGGTGGGACCGGCGCGGCACCGCTGATCTTCCGGGACAACATTTCGGTGCCGACCATGCCAGCCATCGCGCGAGCGCGACGGCACCTGGATACGAGCGGCGCCTCAGGTGTCACGCTGATCGCCACGGGAGGTCTCCGTACGGCGGCCGACTTCGCCAAGGCGATGGCGCTGGGCGCCGACGGCGTGGCGGTGAGCAACTCGGCCATGCAGGCGATCGGATGTATCGCGATGCGTGCCTGTCAGACGAACAACTGTCCCGTGGGGATCGCGACCCAGAGGTCGAATCTCCGCGCACGCCTCGTCGTGGACGAAGGGGCGAACCGGCTTGCCCGATTCCTCGAGGCGACGGTCCACCTCATGCAGACGCTCGCACGAGCGTGTGGTCACACAAACCTGCAGGACTTCGTCATCGACGATCTGACCACGTGGAAGAAGGAGATCGCTGAACTGACCGGGGTGAGATTCGCGGGTGTGGGGGACGATTCACGGTATGCTGCGTTCATTGCGCCCAGTACGCGGAGCAGCTCGAATGTCTGATTTCCGATGTCGAAGATTACCTCGGGGCGGGCGCCGAACCTGACGCGATCGAGTACTGACGACAGGCACCTTGAACAGGTCGGAGAGACACATGGCTGGTCTTCAAAAGGTCGCGGTGATCGGCGGCGGAAACCTCGGCAGTTCGATCGCCCGCGGGCTGGCGTCGGCGGGTCTTCTTTCGGCCTCGGGCGTCACGGTCACCCGACGCCGCGAGGAGCTCCTGGCAGGGCTGGCGGACGCCGGCTTCGCGACCGGGAGTGACAACCTGGCGGCAGTCCAGTCTTCCGACATTGTCGTTCTGTGCGTGCAGCCGCAGCAGCTCGACGACGTGATGGAGGAGATCGCCGGTGAGCTCGACTCCGGTCGTCAGGTGGTGATCTCCACCGTTTCCGGCGTGAGCATCGACGCCATGCGAGCGCACCTCGGTGACGAGATCCCGATCATTCGCGCGATGCCGAATATCGGTATCGCGATCGGGGAGTCCATGACGTGCCTGGCCGCGGATGCTGAGTCCGAGTCCAGCGTTCCGATGGCGCGAGAGCTGTTTGATTCCCTCGGAGTAACAATGCTCATCCAGGAAGAGCAGATGGTGCCGGCCACGGCGCTCTGCGCGTGCGGAATCGCGTTCTTTCTCCGGGCGATCCGGGCTGCCTCCCAGGGCGGAATCGAGATCGGTTTTCACGCGGAAGAGGCTATTTATCTAGCGGCCCAGACCGCTCGCGGGGCAGCATCCCTTCTGCTCGAGTACGGGAATCACCCTGAGACCGAGATCGACAAGGTCACCACGCCCAAGGGGTGCACGATATACGGCCTGAACGAGATGGAGAACCGGGGATTCAGCTCGGCGATGATCCGCGGCATTATCACAGCCTCCGAAAAGGCCGGGGGTCTGTACCAGGGCGGTGACGGAAACTGATCGCCACGGCCGGAGCATTCAGACTTCGAATCCTCAGACGCTCTCCGCCCGATGGAAGCGGTTGTAGACCCAGGCGAAGACCCCTCCGCCGATCGCTCCGTCCACCAGAGCGTACACGCTGCCGACGAACACCGAGCCGAGCCCACCCGGCGCGTATCCCGGATACAGGCCGTCCATTACCTCGAGGAACGCCACGCCGTAAGTCGGCCACGCCTGCTGGCCCGCGGCGATGATGAAGAACGCGAACGCCCACAAGATCCCGATCGTGAGCGACATTGCCCTGACGTCGAGTCGCATATGAACCTCCCATGAAGCGGGCGGAGTCCCGGCCGATCGGCGGGACACCCGCAATCTAGTTCACGGGACGGTCACAGCGAAGCCAGCGCCGCTTCGAAGTCCCCGATCAGGTCAGTCGTCCCCTCGATGCCGACTGACACCCGGATCAACCCGTCTGACACACCGACCTCGAGGCGCTCGTCCTGTGTCAGTCCGGCATGTGAGGTGGCCGCTGGACGAGTAATCAGAGACTCCACTCCGCCCAGGCTTGGGGCTACGATCGGAATCGTGACCGCCTCCTCGAACCGCCGCGCCGCTTCCTCGCCGCCGGCGAGCTCGAAGCTCAGCATGCCGCCGAATCCGTCGAACAGCTTCTTCGCTCGGCCGTGTCCCGAATTGGAGAGAAGTCCGGGATAGTTGACGCGGGATACCGCCGGGTGTGCTTCCAGGAACCGAGCGAGCGCAAATGCGCTTTCGTTCTGCTGCCGGACGCGCACGCCAAGCGTCTTCAGGCCACGGTGCAGGAGGAAGCAGGCATGGGCATCGAGCGACCCGCCCAGAAAGCTCATCATCTTCTTGACGTGCCCAACCGGCTCGGCCCGACCGATCACGGCGCCGCACACCATGTCCGAATGACCATTCAGGTACTTGGTGCCACTGTGCAGGGAGAGATCGAAA
>JBDGUZ010000083.1:0-2588 GCA_039585915.1 Gemmatimonadota bacterium | reverse complement strand
CCGATCTCGGCCGGTCGGAAGTTGACCGGGCTGGCGAACGTGTTGTCGATCACCGATACGAGGTCGTGTGCATGCGCGAACGCGACAACCGCCTCAAGGTCGGCTACCTGGATCAGCGGGTTGGTGATTGACTCGACGTAGATCATTCGCGTCTCGGGCCGCAGCGCGTCGCCCCAGGTTTCCGGGCGCTCGCCGTCCACGAAGTCGCACGTAAGGCCGTGTCGCTCAAACTCCCGCCGGGCGTAGTCGTACGTGCCTCCGTACAGGCAGTCCTGGAAGATCACGTGATCACCGGCCGAGAGCAGGGAATGGAAAATCGTCGTGATGGCGGCCATCCCGCTGGTGGTGACAAGCGCGGCGTCTGCGCCCTCGAGGACGGCCAGCTTGGCAGCGAGGACAGTGTGGTTCGGCGAGTTGCTGAGCCGCATGTACTTGATATCGTGGTAGTCCTCACCGTCGACGGACTCGAAGTTGGCGGACTGGAATATCGGTAGCGCCACGGCGCCCTCGATACCGGGCCGGATCTCTCCAGAGTGGATGAGCTGGGTGTCGATCGACTGCTCGCGTTCCGTCATGCGTCTTCCTCCCGTCGGATTCGTTTGGTTTCGTCGGGCAGAGTAGTCGGTCCGGGCGGTTCCGGGCCAGCGGCTTGTGGGCGGCCTGCCATCAAGGACCAGACCGGGTGTATGTTGCGCCGCCGGCGCCTGACGCGGCCACGTAATCAAATCCCCGGCGGTCCAGATCGGGCGAGAGGAACGCATGAGAACTGGAAACGTGCTGCCGGTCAGGGCTCTGATTATCGGAATCGTCTGCTTTGCCTGTGCGCCTTCCGAGCCGGAGCTTCCGACCAACGTCGTGCTGATCGTAATCGACGACCTGGGCTGGACGGACACGGGCGTGTACGGGAGCACATTTTACGAGACGCCGAACATCGACGGATTGGCTGCCGGTGGGGCACGGTTCACCCAGTTCTACACGGCGAGCCCGGTCTGCTCCCCGACCCGGGCCAGTCTGATGACCGGCAGGCACCCGGCCCGGTTGGATCTCACGAACTGGATCGGCGGCGAGCAGAACGGGCTGCTGACACAAGCCGAGTATATCCGCCAGCTCCCGCATGAACAGGTAACGATCGGCGAAGCGTTCGGTGAGCACGGCTTTGCGACGGGTTACATCGGCAAATGGCACCTCGGCGGGGAAGGCTATCTGCCGAGCTCGCAGGGGTTCGATTTCAACTTTTCGGTCAACGAGGCCGGTCAGCCCGGGTCGTACTTTTCGCCGTACGAGAACGCGGACTGGCCGATCACGGATGTTCCCGACCTTGAGGGGGATCCCGAGGGTGCGTATCTGACGGATCGGCTGACGGACGTGGCGCTCCAGTTCATCGAGACCAACCGGGACCGACCCTTCTTTCTGGTTCTGTCGCACTACGCCGTTCACACGCCGCTTCAGGCTCAGCCCATGGCTGTGCGGCGATACGCGCAGAAGGCAGCGCACCTCGGACCGGACGAGGCCGAGAATTACGAGTCGGAACGCGAATCCAGTACGAAGCTGCGCCAGGACCACCCGACTTATGCCGCGATGGTTGAAAGCACGGATGTGAGCGTCGGCCGAATCCTTGCCGGGTTGGCCGACCTCGGACTCGACGGCCGCACGGTGGTCGTGTTCGTGTCCGACAACGGCGGGCTCAGCACACTTGCGCGACGCGGAATCAACCAGGCGACCGCAAACGTTCCGCTGCGGGCGGGGAAAGGATGGCTGTACGACGGCGGTATCCGGGTACCGCTGATCATTCGCTGGCCGGGGGGCATCAGTGCCGGGACGGTAGTCGATAACCCGGCATTGAGCATGGATCTGTTCCCCACGATCCTGGCGATGGCGGGTCTGCCGGGGCGGCCCGATCTACATGTCGACGGCACGAACCTCGTCGGTGCGATGACGGGCACGGTAGACGATCCTCACGAGGCGCAGTACTGGCATTTCCCGCACTATCACGGTTCGGGTAACCGTCCGGGAGGAGCGGTCCGAATCGGGAATCTCAAGCTGGTGGAGTGGTTCGAGGACGGGTCGGTCGAGCTGTATGACCTGGCGGCTGACCCTGGCGAGCGACATGACCTGGGGCAGCACCGGCCTGACGACGTGGCTCGTCTGCAACAGGCGCTCAGGACCTGGAGACAGGAGGTCGGCGCCAACATGCCGACTGCGCGCTGAGAGTCCGGCGGGCCACGGACCGATCCCTCACCCGCCCGCTTCAGCGCAGTCCGCGGACTGCTTCACCTCTGATTTCCAGCACTTCGGGCCGGCCGCCGTAGTGCTCAGCCATTCCCACATCGATGCACCACACGCGGCCCCCGCAGTAGGAAGTGATGCCTGCGTCCTGCACCGTGTGCCCGACCACCATGCGCTCTACGTCCAGACGATCCAGTACAGAAGCGAGCGTATCGCAGGCAGCCAGGTCCGGTTCATCCGAGTAAAGTCGGTTCCACACGGGGCTCCGATCGCCCCGAACCCACTCGGGCCGGGCGGCCTCGTTTCGCAGCCAGGCCTGGATCTCGGCATTCATCCGATCCAGGCCCAGTTCCACGTGTTCC
>JBDGUZ010000082.1:0-10673 GCA_039585915.1 Gemmatimonadota bacterium | reverse complement strand
CTCCTTCTTCTATACAGCGAAAACGTGCCGGTGGTTCTCGCGAGGGGGTCACACCCGGTCCCATCCCGAACCCGGAAGTTAAGCCCCTCAGCGCCGATGGTACTGCGGCATCTGTCGTGGGAGAGTAGGTCGCCGCCGGCTCGCACTCGAAGCGCCCCACACCCGTCTCGGGCCGTGGGGCGCTTCGCTTTTACTGCTACCCCCGGGACGCCTGCTCGTCGAGTACCGGGCGATGCTCGTCTCTGAAGCCCGGGCCTGGCAGGACTGCCGCTACCAGGAAGGCGAAAGGGATCCAGAAATACCAGAAAGCGTTTACGCCCCGGAACGCCTGTGCGAACGCAATCGCCCCCGTGACCGTCCAGAAGCCGATCATCGCGACGAGGCGTATGCCTCCGGCGCGGATTGCCGCGACGAACATCGGGACTGCGGCCACGAGGAGCACGACCTGGTCGAACACCCAGCCGTAGGCCGCCGTGGCAAGGGAGACGACGACGAGCAACGGCATCTCCCGGTCCCAGTCCCACTCCGCCAGTCGAGTCCTGCGTAGCCGGGTAGCGAGATAGGCGAGCCCCAGCACCATAGGCACGAACTGCAGTCCAAACCGACTCGAATCGCCAGCCGCCAGCCGCAGCAGCGCCCCGAGTGTCGACGTCGTGAAATGCGTCAGCGACTGGACCTGGCTGAGCTCGAAGTGCTGGGCGTAAACCGCCGGGTTGAATGCCAGTGGGACGATGAAGCCGATGCCCCCAAGTGCCACGCCCTTGACGACGCGCCAATCCCGTGACCGGATCCACCACGCTGCGAGAGCGGCTCCCACGAGGTAAACGACATGAGGCTTGACCAGCAGCAGCGTGGTCGCAGCCCCGCCGCTGTCATCCGCCCATCCCGTACGAAACGCAGGAACAGGACCAGGCCGAGCAGCAACAGAATCGAGATCTGCCCGAGGAACAGCGCGAACAGCGTCGGGACGAATATCACCCCGCACAGGTACGCCACCCAGCGCATTCGCCTGGGACCGCCCGCGAGATTCCAGAGGAGGGCGCAGCTCCACAGCAGGACGGCC
The DNA here is from genome assembly GCA_039585915.1 of Gemmatimonadota bacterium. GTDB lineage: Bacteria > Gemmatimonadota > Gemmatimonadetes > Palauibacterales > Palauibacteraceae > Carthagonibacter. The sequence goes on along the minus strand of JBDGUZ010000082.1, from coordinate 9,610 downwards.
GTGTGGAGCACGAACCACAGCACGGAAGCCTGCCGGTAGGGCAACGCGCCGAGCGGCATCACGAGAGTGAGCGCGGGGGGAGGATTGAGCATCATCAACGCTCGATCGCCCGCGAATCCCACCGAGCGCTCGAGCTCCAGCATCAGCACCGGATCGTACGGATTCTCGCCTGCGAGATTGAGCCGGCCGGCCGCCCAGTACTCCACGAAGTCGTTCATCATCGGCGGTGCGAACAACAGCAGCACGGCAGTGCCGAGAGCGATTCCCACAACCGCGAATCCAAGCAACCGAAATCCGCGGTTCATCCAGCCTCGTCGATCACGGCCCGAATCTCGCGAACGACCTCTTCCGGGTCCGCTGCGTCCATCACGGCGCTCAGCACCGCGATTCCGGCTCCGACCCGGGCGACGCTCATCGCGTTCCGCGGGGTGATTCCTCCGATCCCGACGCCCGGAAGCCCCGAAGCCACCAGGACCTCGCGCACGCGCTCCGGCCCGATGGACTCAAGCTCGAGGCCCGGTTTGGAACGCGTTCCAAACACCGCCCCGACTCCGAGGTAGTCTGCGCCCTCCAGGGCCGCCCGCCGCCCGATCGAGGGACTATCGGTGGAGGTCCCGATCAGGAACCCGGGCGGGACCACGCGGCGAACCTCGGAGACCGGCAGATCCTCCGGTCCGAGGTGCACGCCGTGCGCGCCCGCAGCCAGCGCCACGTCGAACCGGTCATTCACCAGCAACAGGGCGTCGTATGCTTGCACCTCGGGAAGCAGCGCGAGCGCCACGCCGTACAACTCGGCGGCTGTGGCGGTCTTGTCCCGCAACTGGATCGCGGTCGCTCCCGCCTCCAGGCACTCCCTGACGACTCGGGGAAGCGGCTTCCCGCACGCCGGCCGGGGCGTCGTCAGGACCATGAGCCGGACGCGGGCTGCCAGTCCGATCCGCGCCCGATGTTGCCCGGCACCACTCACTGGCCGTCTGTCTCCCCGCGAATCCGGTTCTTGGCATTGATATGCTCGCGATTCGTCCGGGTGAATTCGTGGGATCCATCGGGACGGGCGACGAAGAATAGATAGGGGACCTCGGCCGGAGACAACGACGCGTCAAGCGACGCTTCGCCGGGTGACGCGATCGGGCCCGGCGGGAGACCGGGCTGTGTGTAGGTGTTGTACGGGTTGTCGGCGACCGCATCGATATCGCTGTACAGAAGTCGCTCCCTCGGCTCTCCACCGAGCGCGTACTGCACGGTCGGGTCCGCCTGCAGAAGCATGTCCCGCTGTAGCCGGTTCCAGTACACGCCCGCAATGACCGGCCGTTCCGCGGCGACCCGCGCTTCTTTTTCCACGATGCTGGCCAGGGTGACCAGCTCTCGTTCCGTCAACCCGATCGAACTCAGCCGCGCTCTTCTCTCCGGCGTCCAGAATTCCTGGTACTGGCTCACCATTTCCCCGATGATCGCTTGCGCCGGGAGGTCTTCCGCGAATCGGTAGGTGTCCGGAAACAGGTAGCCTTCGAGCGTCGGACCCGGAACATTCAGAGATGCGACGAAGAGAGAATCGGAGAGGAGTCCACGCACGGAGTCGGGCTCCAACCCGGTAAAGGCTGCCACCCGGTCGGAAATCTGCCACAGCGTGAACCCTTCGGGAATCGTCAGGGTCACGGTCTCGACCGCGCCTCGCTCGAGCGCTTCCAGTATCTCGAACCACGAGGCATCCAGGGCGAATCGATATCGACCGGCTTTCAGGCTGCTTTCCGACCCGATCACCCGTGCCGTGAGGGCGAACGCCCTCGGGTATTGCACGAGACCCGCCGCCCTGAGTTCTCGGCCGATCTGGACCGCGGTAGCACCGCCGGGGATGACGACCTCGACCTCCGGGAGCCGCGGTTCCTCAGGGTCCGGGGATGACCCGGTGCAGGCCGCCGGCAGGAGCGAAACCAGCAGGATGCCGACGGCCGTCCTCAGTCGGGCCGGGCCGATCAGCGGAATACCTGCGTACCACCCGCGCCTGAGTGTCATCTAGATCTCCGCCAGGAAGTCTTCGAGCAGCACTGCGGCGGCGACCATGTCCCGACGCCCCTTCTCCCGCCGCTTCCCGCGCGGAACACCTGATTCCCGGAGCCTCCGATCTGCTTCAACCGAGCTCAGTCGCTCGTCCCGCTCCGTAATCGGAAGTACCAGCAGTTCTCCGATCCGGGCGCCGAATCGCCGGGCCTCGACCACCATGGCTCCTTCGCTCCCGTCCATGTTCAAAGGGATTCCGATGAGCACTTCCGTCGGATCGAGCTGTTTCAGCAGATTCAGCAGCGCAGCCGGTGGCTCACCGGCCGGGGCCCGGTGCTCGATCGTGGAATGCGGCGAGGCCAGGACCCTGCCGGGGTCCGAGACGGCCACGCCGATCCTGCGGCGACCATAGTCGAGGGCCACGACCCGACCGTGCCTGGAGGTCAACTCCAGACTTCCTCCATCAGGTCCCGGATGCTCCGACCGGAGTCCAGTCCGGGCCGGAGTCGCGTGATCAACTCCGGTGCTCCGACGACAAACCGGACAGGTACTTCCATGCCCGAGTCTTCGATCGAGTCGGCGGCGGATGTGATCGTGATTCCGACGGGCTCGGAGACGAAGCTCCCGATCAGGCCTTCCAGCAATCCCTGTTCGAACTCTGTCGTGCCGGACGGTAGTCCCGATTCCTCGATGACGATCTCCATCAGTCCCGGGCCGGGAGCGGACCGGGAGAGTCGCCCGAGACCGAGTTCCGTCCACGCTTCACCGATGGCTTCCCAGGAAGGAGAGGAGTCGTGCGTGGACTCACGGACCCACTCGGCGACCGCGACACCGGTGCCGTGGCCCGCCGAACGCAGCTCGGCTTCCGAGCCCGGGGGGACCGCCGACAGCAGCGTCTCAAGCACTGCGCACGGCACGGGAAGCGTCCGGTCTGTCAGACCGCTATCGCCCATCTTTCCTCGCGTTTCGATGGCTCCTGCCGGCCCGCCGTGAATACGGTGGCCGCCAGCGCCACCAAAGGTAGCGGACCTCGGAGTACCGGCAACCCGACCTTCTGGCTGCAGTCCGCGGCTACCCGGTTGGTTTCCGGGGCCCGGCGCGACAGATTGCGAGAAGGCGCGCGCCCCGGATGACGAGGTCCGTCCCGGCAGGCGATGTCGCGCCGACCAGACCGAGGAGGGAATCGTGGACAATTCAGAATACCGGGATGCACTCAGCTTCATCGTAGGACTGACGCTCGGCGCGCTTGTCGGGACGAGTGCAGCACTGTTGCTGGCACCGCAGAGCGGGCGGCGGACAAGGCGTCAGCTGGCCCGTAAAGCGGAAGAGCTGTCGGAGACCGCCGGCGAGGCACTGGAGGAGGTGCGCGACGAGACCCGTCGGATCGCCGACCGGACCGCGAGGGAAACGAGGAAATTCACCGACCGCGCTCGCGACCAGGCGGATCGGACCAGCGACCGACTGACGGATGCCGTCGAGAAGGGGCGGGAGCGGCTGCGTCGCTGAGGTATGCTCCCGACCGAGGTCATAGAACGGAAGCGTGATGGTCGCGAGCTCGCGCCCGGGGAGTTGGCGGCGTTTCTCGATGGATTCCTGAGCGGGCGCGTCGCCGACTACCAGATCTCAGCCTTCCTGATGGCGGTCTACTACCGGGGCCTGTCGTCCGAAGAGCTGGAGGCGTTTACCCGGACGATCATAGAATCCGGGAGCCGTCTCGACTTCCGCGACGGGGGGGCACCGGCGGTGGATAAGCACTCCACCGGGGGCGTGGGCGACAAGGTGTCCCTGGTTCTCGCGCCGCTATTGGCCGAGTACGGTGTTCGCGTCCCGATGATGTCCGGTCGCGGTCTCGGCCACACCGGGGGCACGCTCGACAAGCTGGAGTCGATTCCCGGGTTTCGCACCGATCTGTCACTGGAGGAATTCAGGGCCGTCCTCGGTGACGTGGGGTGTGCGATGATCGGCCAGACTCCGGAGATCGCTCCCCTCGACGGTCGCCTCTACGCGTTGCGGGACGTCACGGCTACCGTTCCCGCCATGCCCCTGATCGCCGCCAGCATCGTGTCCAAGAAGGTCGCGGAAGGGATCTCAGCGCTGGTGCTCGACGTGAAATTCGGGCGCGGCGCGTTTCTGACTGACCGATACGAGGCGGTGCGACTCGCGGAGATCATGGTTGCGCTTTCGGAGCACCTGGGCCTGCCGGCCACCGCGCTTCTGACGGCCATGGACGAACCTCTCGGCTCGGCGGTCGGAAACGCGCTCGAGGTTGCAGAGGCGATCTCCTGTCTACGCGGAGAAGGACCGGAGGATTTGCGCGAGGTGACGCTCGCCCTTTCTGCGGAAGCCGTCGCCGGGGCGGGCGCGGCCCCCGTTTCCGAAGCCGCGTCCCGGCTCGCGAACCTGCTCGATTCCGGCGCGGCGCTGGATCGTTTCCGGATGCTTATCGAACGACAGGGAGGCGATCCAGCCGTCGTGGACGACTCCGCACTGCTTCCCGAGGCACCATTCGTCACTGAGTTTCGGGCGGACGGCAGTGGATTCGTGACACGGATCGATGCTCGAACGGTGGGCCTCGCGGCGGTGGAGCTCGGTGCCGGCCGCCGCCGGACCGGCGACACGATTGACCCTGCTGTCGGGTTCGACGTGCTCGCCCGGGTCGGCGAGCACGTCTCGAAACACCAGCCGCTGATCAGGATTCACGCACGATCGGAAGAACAGGCAGGGCGGGCGCTCGCCCGGGTCGAAACGGCCGTGGCGTTGTCGGACTCGCCACCACGCGCGCCCGCGCCGCTGGTGTGGAAGCGCGTAGCGGCGCGATGAAACGCGTTCGGGCCGCCGATTAGAAGTCGAATTCCTCCGAAACCGGGGCCGAGAGAGTGTCCCCACTCTCGCCATCCAACGGATCGATCGTTCCCCAGGGCCCGTGCGTGTCGCAGCTCTCCCGGGGCTCGGTGCCCACGATATAGAATTCTGTATACACGTCCCCTGCAGGGCACCACTCCCCGGCCAGGCGTCCTGAGGTCCGGTCTACTCGCCGGGAGACGATTCCCTCGGGCTGCGGCCAGGGAGCCGGTGTCGGGTGCGCCTCGTAATACCACTTGAGCACGCGCGCGTTGATCGGTGCGGCGTCGCGACCCCCCTGAGCATCACGTCGAATCGGGGCGGGCAGATCGAACCCGACCCACGACGTCGTGACCAGATCGGGTGTGTATCCGAGGAACCATGCGTTGGTAACCTCGTTCGTCGTACCTGTCTTGCCGGCCACCGGCACGCTCTGGGGGACCCCGAGCGCCCGGACCCGGATTCCGGATCCGTGGTCCACGACATCGCGCATCATGGACACCAGGATCCAGGCCGTCCTCTCGTCGAGCACTTCCTCTCGCTCGATCGGAGCCTGCCACAACAGGTCTCCTTCGGTGCTCTCCACCCGGAGGATCGGTCGAGGAGATACCCGCACTCCGAGCGTGGCAAAGGTCGTGTACGCTTCGGTGAGTTCGATCGGTCGCACGGAGGGGGCCCCGATCGCCGTGGACGGCACACGCGGCACATCCGTCGTGATCCCCATTCGGCGCGCGTACTGCGCCACAGTCTCGATCCCGACCCTCTGACCCAGCTTCACCGCGACTACGTTCACCGATTTCCTCAGAGCGTCGCGTAACGTCAGCGGGCCCGCGAAGTCATTGGTGAAGTTCTTTGGAGACCAGACTGATCCGTCGGGCTGGGGGAATTCTACGGGTGTGTCGAGGATCACTTCCGACGCCGGCATTCCCGATGCAATGGCGGCCGTGTAGACGAACGGCTTGAATCCGGAGCCGGGCTGCCGTTGGGCCTGCGTAGCGCGGTTGAACTCGGAATCCTCGAAGTCGCGACCGCCGACCATCGCGAGCACGTTTCCGTTCCCCGGGTCGACGGCGATGAAGATCCCCTGGATGTAAGGCATGTTGGGACCTTCGAGCCGTTCCTCAGACCATTCCCGCGTTTCCTCGTAGGTGGGAGCACGGAACCCGGGCTGCATCTCGATCCACTCGAGCTGTTCCTCGACCGCGGAGTCCGCCACCGCTTGCAGGGCCGGATCCAGGCTGGTGTAGATCCGCAGACCGTCCTCGTACAACTGCGTGCCGTAGCGTTCGATCAGAATCCGGCGAACCCACTCCACGAAGTATGGTGCGAGAGTCCCGTCGTTCCTCCGGTCGCGGAGCAGCAGGGGATATGCCCGGGCGGCCGATGCCTCGGCAGGTGTGATCCGTCCCTGGTTCTCCATCAGGTCGAGGACGAGGTTGCGTCGCGGCACGGCCCGCTCGGGATTGCGGGTGGGGGAATAGCGCCTCGGCGCCCTGGGCATTGCCGCCAGCGTCGCCGCTTCCGGCAGGTTCAACTGCTGTACGTCCTTTCCGAAGTAGTGACGTGACGCGTTCTGGACCCCGTACACGCCGTCGAAATTGATCTGGTTGAGATACGCCTCGAGGATCTCCTGCTTGGTGAACGCTTGTTCGAGGGAGCGGGCGACCTTCATCTCCCGCAGCTTCCGGCGCACGGAGATGTCCTGCCGATTCACGACGTCCGTGAATATGTTTCCGGCGAGCTGCTGTGTGATCGTGCTGCCGCCCGCGGCATCGTAGCCGGCGAACGCGAACTCGGCGGCGGCCCTCACCGACCGGCGGACGTCGACTCCTCCGTGCTCCCAGAATCGCCGGTCCTCCACCGCCACGAACGCGGCGACGACGTGGGGAGGTATGGAGGCGTACGGAACTGCGGTCCGTCGCTCGACCGCGAACTCGTGCAGCAGACTCCCATCCGCAGCGTACACGCGCGTCGCTTCCTTGGGCTCGAACGCGTAAATCTGAGCGATCGACGGGCAGGCATCGCAGATATGCGACCATGTTCCCCAAGCCAGACCGAGGCCGAGGGCGAGCGCCCCCAGGGTTCCCGTCGCCAGTCCCCACCGGACCCGCGGGCTGCGCAGGCTCGACTTCAGCCACTCCACTCCGGGCACCGGTTTCTTGCTTCCGTTCGTGGGCATCTCTATCCTTCGCGCTCTCCGACGGGTCCACGAGGGCCGGCCGGGACGTCAGTCGATCGAATCCAACACCTCATTTACAGGTCGTCCACCCCGAATGTTTCCTCCGGCGCGCGAACAACTCGAACGGATCCGGGACGGAGTGTCGGAGATCGTCCCGGAGGAAGAGCTGCTTCAGAAGCTCGAGCGCTCCGTGGCGATGGGCGTGCCCCTGATCGTGAAGCAGGGATTCGATCCGACCCGACCCGATCTCCACATCGGGCACGCCATTTCGATTCACAAGCTGCGTACGTTTCAGGATTTCGGCCACCAGGTCGTCTTCGTGATCGGCGACTTCACGGCACTCGTCGGAGATCCCTCGGGCCGCAGCGATACCCGGCCCATGCTGACGCGCGAAGAGATCGAGCAGAATCTCCGGACCTACGAGGACCAGGTGTTTCGCGTACTAGATCCCGAGTTGACGGAAATCCGGCGCAACAGCGAATGGTTGTCCGTACTCGGGCTGGAGGACGTGCTTCGCCTTGCCTCCGGATACACGGTTGCCCGCATGCTCGAGCGCGACGACTTTTCGAGCCGGTTTGCCGAGCAGCGACCGATCACGCTCGTCGAGTTCCTGTACCCGATGATGCAGGCGTACGACTCGATCGCACTCGAAGCGGACGTTGAGTTGGGGGGAACTGACCAGAAGTTCAATCTTCTCCTCGGTCGGACGCTGCAGGAGCGGGCCGGACAGGAACCGCAGGTGTGCGTCCTGCTTCCCCTCCTCCGTGGCACGGACGGCGACCGGAAGATGTCGAAGTCCTACGACAACACGGTCGGGCTGACGGACGATCCGTCCGAGATGTTCGGCCGCACGATGTCGATTCCCGACACGCTGCTCGCGGAGTGGATCGAGCTCGTCTCCGGAGCCTCGGAGGGCGAGCGACGATCGCGCTCCGAGCAGGCCCGCTCCGATCCCCTCGCCGCGAAGCGCTGGCTGGCGGAGCAGATCGTGGCGCGCTATCACGACGCCGAGGCAGCCGTCGTGGCCATGACCGGATTCGATCGCGTGCACCGGGCGAAGGATACGCCGGAACAGATGGAGACCGTGCGGCTTGCCCCCGGAGAAGACGGTTCGCTGTGGGTCGCCTACGCGCTGGTCGGCGGTGGGCTCGCCGACTCGACGTCGGAGGCACGACGGCTGATCGCCCAGGGCGGAGTTCGGGTGGACGGCGAGACTCTGCCTGACGCCGGGTGTCACCTTTCCCGGGGGTCGTACGTTGTCCAGAGAGGAAAGCGGCGATTCGTCCGCGTTGAGATTGTCGACGAGGGAACCCGGCCGACAGGGAACGGTCCGGGGGACGACGGAGGTTGACACCTCGATCAGGGCAACCGACTTTCCTTGTCGTCCTGTGTCTGCCGGGCGCTCGTAAGACGGGACCTCGGCGGAAGTTCCGGACCTCTCATAAGGTGATTGCGGCTATTGACACCGCATCGAGAGGCCGGTAAGCTACGCGGGTGGCCGCTCGTTGACTGCGGATCGGCCACAAAAAATGTCGGGGAGGGATGCCATGCCACACCCCCCTTATGCCCTTTCCGACGGGCTTGAGACGAGCCCGACTTGCAGGTGAGGCTGTGTAATGCGCCGATTGGGCGCGTTGGACATAAATGCTGTACTCACTGATGATTTCGTCGATCGGAGGCTGCTGACTGGGCCCGTCGTTTCCGGCCCCGCATTCGGCAATTCCGAGTTTAGACGAACGCGACGTCTGAACAACCAGGTGTCGCGAGGAGTTTCCCCGAACCCGGGGAGGGCATTATCGACGGGTGCTTCGTTCGTTCCTCCGGAAGTCGTCCATTGACTTCCCCAAGACGCTGTCTCTTGGTTTCTGTCGACCCGGACCTCGGTTCGAAGCTTAGGCGCATGCCCTGGTTCGTCCGCGCATCCGCGTCAGAGTCGACAGATTTCCTGACTGCCCGAGGAGGGTTGATCCATGCTGCGTAAATGGTTGAGAGGGGCTTTCAGGTCGGGCCTGGCTACGGCGGGTCTCGCGCTGTTCGTCGCGAGTCCCCTGTTCGGACAGGCAAGCACGGGTAAGGTCCAAGGTCGGGTCACCGATGCCGCAACGGGCGCGCCGGTCGCCGGCGCGCAGGTGCGCGTCCTGAACACGACCTTTGGAAACCTGACCAACGATCAGGGCTTTTACTTCATCAACGAGGTCCCGGCCGGTCTCCAGAGTATCGAGGCCAGTTTTATCGGATACCGGCCCGTAGTCGTTGAAGGAGAGCGGATCCTGGCCGGTCAGACCACTACGATGAACTACGAACTCGAGCAAACGGCCGTCGAGCTCGAGGCGATTACGGTGGAGGGTGAGCGGAACCCGCTGGTTCCGCGTGACCAGACGTCCACCAAAGCGATCGTACAGGGAGAGGCGGTTGACCTCCTTCCCGTCGATAACGCTGCCGACGTGGTCCTGTTCCAGCCCGGAGTGGTCCAGACCAACAATGGTCGGACGATCCGCGGCGGCCGGGCCAACGAAGAAGCGGTGCTGATCGACGGCGTGCTGTCGCGTCAGTTCGGTACCGGTACCGCGCAGAACGTGGATCTCCCGACCA
>JBDGUZ010000081.1:0-10706 GCA_039585915.1 Gemmatimonadota bacterium | reverse complement strand
GGGCAAGAAGAACGCGTACCTGCGCGAAGCCCACACCCGCTACGTTCGGCCGATCGTATTCAACCGGTACGAGCGGCCGCACGACAACTTCGACTCGCATACCTACCCGAAGGGCGCCGCGATCCTGCACCAGCTTCGATTTCTGCTTGGAGATGAGCTCTTCTTCCGGGCCCTCAGCACGTTCCTGCATGACCATGCCTTCGAGTCGGTCGACACCCACGATTTCATGAAAACCGTGAACGAAGTGGCCGGCAGGGACATGTATTGGTTCTTTGAGCAGTCCGTCTTCTTGCCGGGCCATCCGGTCTTCGAAGTGAGTTCCGTCTGGGATGGTGCGGCCGGAGAGGTTCGTCTGGACATAGCGCAGGTTCAAGACCGCGCCCACGGCGTGCCCATCTACAGGATGCCCGTGCAGGTCGGCATCGTCACGGAGTCCGGTAAGCGTGTGGAGACCGTCTGGCTGGAGAGCGAGCGCGACAGCTTCGTCTTTCCGAGTTCCGATGAGCCCCTCCTGGTGCGATTTGACGAGGGCAACTGGCTCTTGAAGGAGTGGACCTTCGAGAAGAGCGTGGAGGAGTTGATCTACCAGGCGTGCCAGGACGATATCGTCGGAAGGGAATGGGCAGTGCGAGAGCTGGGCAAGTTCGGCAACCACCCGGGCGTTGCTGGCCAGCTGGCGGCGACGGTGCGCGAAGATCCGTTCTGGGCGGTGCGGGTTGCTGCCGTGGAAACGCTTGCTTCTTTGAAAGGGCCAGAGTCCGCAATTGAACTCCGAGCTGCGACCTCAGACGAACGATCCGAGGTCAGGCGAGCGGCGATCCGCGCCCTTGGAGGTGCTGAAGACGCCACGTTGGTGCCGTTCTTCCGCGAGCGTTTCCTGTCCGACAGTTCCTACCTGGTACAGGCCGAGGCCCTGAGGGCGATCGGCCGCAGTGGGAACCAGGATCAAATCGACTTTCTGCGGCAGGCCTCTGGAGTTGACTCGCCTCGTGACGTGATCCGTGCAGCGGCTGAATGGGCGATCGAGGAGATAGCAGGACTCGCCGGGTGAATTCTCCGACCTGGCAAAATCGCGCTAACGGCCTCGGGAAACACTCCTCGTGCCGCGCACGGGAGATCCTGTATCCGCGATCCTGGTGGTGGCGGCCGCCAGTTCCCGGGTGATGCCCGGCTCGTGGGACGAGTGGCCGGCATCCGGGAAGCACGTTGCGTGTTCTGACTCGCGTGAATGGAAACGGCCGAGAGACGGCGAGGTCGCCGGCGACCCTGTTCAGAAGCGCTGCGGGCGGCGTCATGTCCCGATCTGCCCCCACTTCACGCATCCCCTGCCGAGTCCGGCGCATTCGAAATGCGTCCGGTGGGAACTGACAGGGAGATACGATGCCACATAACGACGCTGTCGAGAGCCATTACAGCCACGGCGAACTCCTGGAGGCCATTCGTTCTGGCGTCCGGCAGCTGGGCAAGACGTCCGAAACGGTGAGCGTGGAAGACCTCGCGCCGGTGGACGAGTTCCACATCGGCGGTCGGATCGCGACGGAGACATTTCTGGATCAGCTGGACCTCGCCACGAACGATCGGGTCTTGGACGTCGGCTGTGGACTGGGAGGCGCGAGTCGATTCGTGGCGCAGCGGTATGGCTGCCGGGTGACAGGCATCGACCTGACCGATGACTATGTCCGGACCGGTGAGGTGCTGTGCGAGTGGGTCGGGCTGGGCGATCTCGTCTCGCTCGACCGCGGTGACGCGACGGCCACTCCGTACGAGGATGGAGCGTTCGACAAGGCGTTCATGCTGCACGTCGGGATGAACATCGAGAACAAGGAGCTCCTCGCTCTGGAGATGTTCCGGCTGCTGCGACCGGGCGGACGACTCGGGGTGTACGACGTCATGCGCATGGGCGACGGCGAGCTCCGGTTCCCCGTTCCCTGGGCCACCACTTCCGGGGAGAGTCGGGTCTCGACGCCGGCTACCTACAGGGGAACTCTGGAGGCGGCCGGGTTCCGGGTCGTGGCGGAGAGCGACAGGAGCGAGTTCGCGATGGAGTTCTTCACGCGACTCCAGGAAGAAGAGCAGGGTGCGGAGAGTTCACCCCTGGGTCTTCACGTTCTCATGGGCGGCTCCGCTCCGGAGAAGGTGAGAAACATGATCGAGAACGTGTACCAGGGTCGGGTCGCTCCAGTGGAGATCATCGTCGAGAAACCGGCGTAGGAGACGACCGGACGCTGCAGGCAAATCCGGTCCGGTGGCCACGACCTTGACAGCACCAACTTGATCATACATACTGGTCGGTATGATAACCACTGAGACTCGTCAGCACCGATCGCACCACGACGCTGAGGCCACTCGCGAGGTCCTGCTCGATGCCGCGTTCAACGAGATGTACATTAATGGTTTCCGCGCCGCGGGCCTGGATGCGATCCTCACATCGACCGCCCTGACAAAGGGGGCCCTGTACCACCACTTCGGCAGCAAGCAGGGACTCGGCTACGCGGTCGTGGAGGAACGGGTAAAGCCGCTGGTGCGGGAGCGCTATCTCGACACGTTCAGAGCCGTCGCGGATCCGATCGAGGGGCTGAAGAGGATGGGAGCCCGCATGCAGCAGGAGCTCGAAAAGGATGGGATTCTGCTCATGGGCTGCCCCGTCAACAACCTCGTGACCGAGATGTCGGGCGTGGATGAGGGATTCCGGCGCCGCCTCGCCGAGATTCTCGAAGAGTGGAAGGACACGATCGCCGAGGGCCTCCGCCGCGGACAGGTCGCGGGCCTGGTACGGTCGGATATCGATCCGGAACAGGTGGCGACCTTCTATGTCGCCGGCTACCAGGGCGCGTGCGGGTTCGCCAAGAACGCGCATGACATAGCTCCGTTCGAAGCCTGCCGGAATGGGCTGGATGACCACCTGGAGTCCCTGCGCCCGACCCGGGCGGCAGACGATACTCACATGAGCTGAGGACGAGCCGAGAAAGCTCACAGAGCACGCACGCAGAAATACCAACCGGTACGTATGATGCAACCTCGACGAAAGGAGTCGTCATGTCCATCCAGCAGAACAAATCGATTCTCGCGAACGCAGCGGAAGCCTTCAACGATCCGGAGAACAGATCCGGGTGGTTCGAGATCCACGATCCTTCGGTCGTCGCACATGGACTGGGACCGAGCCCGCTCGACCTGGACGGCCTCACGCAGTTTTACGGGGGCCTGTGGAAGGCGTTCCCCGATCTTCGCATCACGATCTCCGACATGGTCGGTGAGGACGACAGAGTCTCGTGGCGGCTGCACGTCAGCGGGACCCAGGAAGCCGAGTTCAGGGGAGTGCCGGCGACAGGCAAGGAAGTAGAGTTCGGCGCGCAGTACATTTTCCGATTCCGCGATGGCAGGATCGTGGAGCGCTGGACGAACTTCGACCGTCTCGGCGTCATGGTTCAGCTCGGCGCCATACCGGCCCCGGTTTGAGATTCAATTCGATACAAGGAGGATTCACTCATGACCGAAGCACAAACATCGCGGGCGCTTCCGCCGGTGCTGATCGCTGTCGGCCTCGTATTCATTTTCGGGGTCGCACTGCTCATGCGCATCTGGCCATCGGGATGGCAGTGGCAGCCGAATCAGCCCGAGTACGAGCAGATGTTCGTCGGCGTGTACGCAACGCTCGGCGTATTTCTCATCTGGGCCGCGCGGGCGCCGCACAGGCACCGGAGCCTGATCCTGTTCACGGCATGGTCGAGCCTCGTACACGCCGGAATCATGGGGATACAGGCGATCCGCGACACCGCCGAGCGAGGGCACCTGATCGGTGACGTGCCTGCCCTGGCGATCGTCGGGATCGTGCTGCTGATTCTGGCGCCCGGGACGACCAAGCCACCGACCGGGACCTGACCGCGGAGAAGTCGAGGAAGCCGAATACGTCTGAACAGGAGCCGGCATCAAATGACGATACGAGTAGTGCGTCTCGGGACCCCGAGACACGCAGAGGAGGGATTGCGGGTCGGCACCGTGAGACGGCCGCCCCGCGGTGTCCCGAAAGACGAATACGCGTCGCGAGACTTTTACGACGCCTGGCTCCCCGAGCTGGCGCCGAGCCCGGAGTTGATGAAGCAGGGCAAGGCCGTGGAGAGCGACGAGGACTGGGACGCTTTCGCGAAGAAGTACAGAGCCCAGATGGCCGTTCCGGAGAAGCGCCGACTTCTCGAGTTCCTGGCTGCTCTATCGCACGACACCCAGCTTTCAGTCGGCTGCTACTGCGCTGAAGAGTCTCGATGTCACCGGTCCCTGCTCCGCGAGCTCCTGGACGAGCGCGGAGCGGCCCTCGAGTGAGATGAGCGCCCTCACGCCCCTGCCGCCCCGATCACCATTTGAGCGGCAAGGTCCGCCGCGCGTCCATGACTCAACCCCGCGTCGGCCAGGATTCGCCACGTATTGAAGTCCAGGACCAGGCGGAGCATTGCCTCGAGCTCCTCCACCTTCGTCTTTCCGTCCGCCCAGCCACCAGCAAGCGTCTGGATCATCGCCGCCTCATACGGCGACCATAGCTGGCCCATGACCTCCGCGAGCGGCAGCACTACGGGAGTGTCTCGGAACACCTTGCCCAGCATGTCCTCCTTGAGTCGGTACCATCGGTAGAGCTCCTTCAGGGCACTCACGAGCCGCTCTGTAGGGGCTTCGATGACCGCCCATCGTGACGGGTCCGGAAACGGGTTCTGGGTTGCCCAATGAGTCGAGCACGCCATGAACAGCTCGAACTCGGACGGGAAGTGGTTGTAGACAGTCGCCCGGCTCACGCCGGCCAGCTCTGCCAACTCGGTCATCGTGGTATTCGCCGGCCCCACAGTGCGGTGCATCTCGACCGCCGCCTCCGTGATGCGCAGACGGGTCTCCTGCTCCTGCCGGGCACGTTCGGCCTTGCGATATGGTCTCGATTCGGAGTCGGAATTCATAATTTCATTATACAGCCTGCCCAGCGAACTTGACAGACCTGCCGAATTGATTTAGGCTGGCGATAAGTTGCTTAGACATACTGTCTACTCAATAGGCGCCCCGCAAGTCGTGCTGTGCGGGTCCGCGGGTGCGAGCCACGGGCGCTGGAAAACCACTGAACTGCAGGGGAGATCAGCATGGGTTCCAGGCGAATCGTCACTCCGATCGCACTCGCTCTGTCGGTCGTCAGCGCGGCATCCGCGGCCGCTCAGGAGGCTCGCTCCACATCCCGCTCGTGTGGCAAGGTGCTCGACTCGGCGGTGTGCACGTGGGTGGTAACGGAATCGGGAACGGCGGTGGAACTGGGAGCCACGATCCCCATCGCGCTCATCGAGGCGGTGCCCCTGGAAGCGGAGATGGTGTGGCCGCCTGAACAGATGGCGACCATCGCCCTTCCCTCCGAAGCGCGGACAGCGCTCGGATTCGATCACCTGGCGATCAACTGGGAGGCCCACGGCCATCCGCCGACCACGTTCATGGCTCCGCACTTCGATTTTCACTTCTACAATATCACGCAGGCCGAAGTCCGAGCGATCGACTGCTCCGATGAGACGAAGCCGCGAAGCATCCCGGCCGGCTACGCTCTTCCGGACGTAGATATCCCAGGGATGGGCGTACTCGTAGGCCTGTGTGTTCCGAACATGGGGATGCACGCTATGGCGGAAGGGGACCTGGTTGAGACCGGAGCTTTCGAGGCGAGCATGCTCGTGGGCTACTACGGTGGTGAAGCGGCGTTCATCGAGCCGATGGTCTCCCGCGATCGGCTGCTCGAGAAGTCGGACTTCGCTCTTGCGGTACCCGTGGTCGAGAACCTGCCGGCCGGAGTCCGATACCCGACAGACTTTCGTGCGGAGTACGACGCGGAGGGAAGTCAGTATCGCCTGGTGTTCACGGGTTTTGAATCCGCTCGCCCGTCCAGCACAGGAGACTGAGCAATGGCGAACATCCTGACGATCGTGCCTGAACAGGCAAAAGGCATTCGCAAGCTGTTCTTCGGCTGGGTCCGCCGCCAGTATGGTGGAGTCGTTCCGGGCGTGTACCAGGTTCTTGCCGTCGACCTGAAGGTCGCACGACCTGCGGGCGCCCTGTACAGCCACCTTCATCTGCGCAAACCGTCCCCCCTCAACCGTCTCCAGCGAGAGATGCTGGCGACGGTCGTCAATGGCAAGGTCGGTGGTGCTCCGTGACTCGGCCTCCATACGGCGGCGGTTCGTCGCCTTTCCGGAGATGAGCACCTCGGTCATGAATTCGCGACGGAATGGCCCGAGTACGAGCTGGATGACCAGACCCGGGCACTGCTCCGCTACGCCAGCAAGCTGACGGAGACGCCGAGTTTAGTAGACGAAGACGACATCAATCTGTTGAGGGAGTCGGGCTGGGATGAGCAGGCGATCTGGGAGATCACGGCTCTGACCTCGTTCTTCAACTTCAGCGGTAGACTGGAGGCGGCCTCGGGTCTGCCACCGGATGAGATCCCCGAGGGTGCCAGGATTGCCGAGGCGGGAGGACGTTGAGACAAGCGCTCAGCGGTCAGCTGGAGAGGATCGGGTGATTCGCCGAGGGAATCGCCACGCCCCGCGTGTCGGGCGCCTGAATTGCCGCGTCGCACATCTTCATGCGACATTCGTTCAGCCGCATGTCAGATGACCCGAATCAACCAGGAGCCGAGCTATGAAGAAGAACATGGGGAAGGTGGATCGCCTGATCCGCACGCTGGCCGCTCTGGCCATCGGCATCCTTCTGTTCAAGGGCACGATCAGCGGAGTTCTCGGAACCATTCTCGCGGTCGTGGCGATCGCGTTTCTTGTCACAAGCATCATCAACTGGTGCCCGGCATACCTTCCGTTCGGGATCTCGACCCGCAAGGACTCGACGGATTCCACCGCCTGACCGAAACCAGCACGGTCGACTGCCGTGAGCCTCAACGGCAGTCCGGGTCTGTCACCTGGTACGCAGGACGACCCGCTCGGTACCCCAAGCCTGTTTCGCGACGGCCACACCACCGCCGGCCGGCTGCGCCTGTTCGGCGCCCGGCAGCGTGTCGAGGATCATGATCTTCTGCCAGATCTTGTTCGACAGGTTGGAAGTCAGCACCTCGATGTCGTTCACCGCGTCGAGCACGACGGGATCGTTCACGTACTGGGCGTGCAGGGCCGCATGCTTGTTGCCGGGATTACTGGCAAGCCGCGTCGGCTCGCCACCGCCGATCGGCATCCGGTACAGGGCGAGCTTCCCGGACTCATGCGACAGCTCCCTGAAAGGGGGCTGTCCCAGAGTACTCAAGCGCCTCTTGGACCTCTACGCGGGCAGAATCACCGGTGAGAGAGGGGGTGTGCGACCCCCTCTCTCCGATCCGACAGATCTCAGGTCAACGAACAGGAGACGGCGTACGTTTCCAGGTCGACAGTGCAATCGTACGTGGTTCCCTGGAACGTCACGCCGAGGGAAGCCGTGTTCGGTGTCTCGCCAACCTTGAGAAGTCCCGTCGCGATCTGCGTGTCACTGACCGTCGTGAACCCCACGGAGCCGGTCGCCACCTCATTGTCAGGCAGCAGGTGATGCACGAAGATCTCGAACTGGCCGAAGTCGGTGTTACACGTTCCGCCAGTGTCGATCCAGATATCCGCGGCCGGCGTGATCCGCATCGTCTCGGTCTGGTCTGGCGGTAGCGTCAGACCGTAGTGGACCACCGCGAACGTCCCGCCTCCGTCGGCGCTTGAACGGCTCGCGCTGGTCTACTCGTCGGCCAGCGTCCTCATGAATGCGACGATCGCCGCCTCTTCCTCGGCGGTCAGACCGAGATCGCCAAGCTCATCCGAGTTCACGTTGGCCGCCACTTCCGGTGCCGGCCAGCACCCGGCATCCATCGCCTCGGCCGCCGTGTACGGACCCGGGCAGGTCGGCTTCACGTCTCGAGTGTTGTAGAAGTGAACGATCTGCTCCAGCGACTTGAAGTAGCCGTTGTGTGTGAACGCCTTCGTCACGGGCGTCGCCGGCTTCTTGTCCGTGTTCCTTAGCGTCGGGACTTTGTGCTTCCCGTACTCCGCCTGATCGCCCAGGAATCCTCCGAGCCCGAGGTCGACAAACCCGGGATCGATCCCATAGATCGGGTTCGCCGGGTTCTTCGGCACACCCAGGTTGTCGAACGAGAAGTCCGTCAGCAGGTCCATCGGATCGGACAGACTCACTGGGTGACAGGCCGAGCACATGGACTTATCGCCGCTGAACAGTTCGAAGCCCCACTCCTCCTGCGTGGTGAACACGTCGGCTCCCGCCTTCCAGACATCGTAGCGCGAGGAGAATGCATTGACCTCGGGAGAGGCCTCGTACTCCGCGATCGACAGCCCGACCTGGTCGTAGGCGGCGTTCAGGAGCGCGTCATCCTGGGGCGAGAACTCGACATCGAAATCGGCGGCGTCCTCGCGGCATTCCTGCATCATCTTGTCCGGAAACGACACGTCGGCGATCGCATCGCCCCAGACGACGTACCACAGGTCTGCGTACTGGCCTTCCCGCACCTTGTAGATCACGCACGAGCGATCCGGAAGCGCCTGCTCCACCGGGTTGAGGAACGGACCGAGCGCCTGGTCTGCCGCCGGATTCCCCAGCGCCTCGCCGGTGGCGCGCCCGTCCCAGAAGTTACCGCCGAGGTACAGTTCGTCCACTTCGTCGTAACGGAAGATCGGACTGGACGTCGCGTACGCAGCCGACGGCGGCCTGCGTGCTCCGAACCGCTGCCGGACCGAACCGGCATACACGCC
Organism: Gemmatimonadota bacterium; assembly: GCA_039585915.1. Classification (GTDB taxonomy): domain Bacteria; phylum Gemmatimonadota; class Gemmatimonadetes; order Palauibacterales; family Palauibacteraceae; genus Carthagonibacter. Next base: position 1,968 of record JBDGUZ010000081.1, on the reverse strand, counting down.
GCCATCTTTATTGACGGCCACCTTCGGACCCGTGAATCCGAACTTCGGATCGTGGCAGGCTGCACAGGACTGGTTGCCGTTGCGCGACAGGCTCATGTCGAAGAACAGTTCCCGCCCGAGCTCCGCTTTCGGTGTGCTGGCGGCGACCGTGGTCGCGATAGGCGTGCTGGATACTGCGTCACCGGAGGGGCTGACGACTTCTTCGCTGCAGGCCGAGACGACGAGTGCGCCGGACGCGAGCGCCAGCGCGAGGAGAGAAAAGCGCATCGGGCTTCTCCTTCAGGTGCAGCTTCGTTCAGCCGCGTGGGGGGCGGGCGGGCGGCTGTCAGGGTGTGGGAGCTCGCCCTGACGAAGCGATAGAAAATAGCACCCAGACAATCCGGGTATCTTGACTCCTGTCACAGCAACACACATACCAGTGCCGCGGTCCGGAGGGTACAATGGCGGATTCAACTCAGACGACAGGACTTGAGCCGTCGATGCCGGATCGTATGTGACGAGTTTTCGTGCCGGGGTGGGTCGAGGTGACCAACTGTTGAGCCAGATTGTCGGGGGCGCCCCCCAGTGGAGAGCGCCCCCGACAACTGAAGCCGGCTCCCTACCACATGCCCTGTTAGGGCAGCGCCGCCTCCACATCCAGGTACCACAGGTTCGTGTCGCCTTCGGCCGTCTGATAGTACAGGCTTCCGTCCGGCGTCCACTGGGGGTTGCCCTCGTCGGAGTCGGTCATGGTGACGCGTGTGGCCTCGCCGCCGCCAGCCGGCATCACATACAGTTCGTAATTCCCTTCCATATTCCCCTGGAATACGATCCACTGACCGTCCGGCGAGTACCGCGCGCCGACTTCCCACGCCGGCTCCGATGCCACCAGCCGCATCTCGCCGCTTGCCACGTCGAGGGCCGCGATGTCGAAGCCCTCTCCGCTGTGGTGATTGACCAGGATCTGCGATCCGTCGGGAGACCATTCTCCGCCCGCGTTGTAGCCGTCCGACGTGAGCTGGCGAACTTCGCCTCCGCTCGATGACACGACGAAAAGCTGGGCCTGACCGCTCGGCGTGTTCTGCGAGTTGAACAGGATCTGCGCCCCATCCGGACTCCATCGGACTGCACCGACACCGCCGACGGACGTGAGGCGCTGCACCTCCCCGCCCGCCGCCGTCGCGACGAACAGGTCGAAGTCGCTGTCCCCTCGATCGGACACGAAAGCGATTCCGGACCCATCCGGACTCCACCGTGGTCCGCCGTCGTCACCGTCGCTCGTGATCAGGAGCTGCTCATCCGAACCATCGGCGTTGATCGCGAAGATCTCGTTGGACCCGTTCCGGTCGGACACGAACAGGAGCCGGAGACCATCGGGGGACCAGCTCGGCTGGCCGCTGTCGCCGTTGCTCTCGGTGAGGTTGAACGCGTCCTCGCCCGCTACCGGCTTGACCCAGACATCGTTGGTTCCGTTGTCGTCCGAGACCCAGGCCCACATCTGCCCGTCCGGGCTCAGAGTGGCACCGAAGTGATTGTCGTTCCCCGACGTGATCGCCACCCGGTCGCCGCCCGTCGCTGGGATCGTATAGAGGTGCGACTTGGCCGCATTGTACGTGTAGACGATCCGCGAGCAGTCGTCCGCGCAGGCGGGCGGCCCTTCCGCGGCGTCATCGTTCGTCAGACGGACCGCATCCCCGCCTGCCGCGGGCACGGCATACACGTCGGTCTGGCCTCCGCGATCCGAGCGGAACACGATCCACCCGTCACCGGCCGCCCAGCGCGGGCCGAACTCGTCCGACTCATCCATCGTGATCTGCGTCAGTCCGGATCCGTCCACACCGATGGTCCAGATGTCTGCGTTGCCGGAGCGGTCGGAAGCGAACAGCAGGGTGCTGCCGTCGCTCGACCAGGTGGCGCCCCCGTCGTCACCGGCGTCATCGGTCAGCTGCTTCGCACCGCTGCCGTCGACCGCGATCATCCAGACGCTGG
>JBDGUZ010000080.1:0-10755 GCA_039585915.1 Gemmatimonadota bacterium | reverse complement strand
CTTCCCCGTTCCGAGAGCCCCTCCGCTTGCCCGGCGTCTGTCGTGTACCGAAGATGCCGATCCGCTGGTTCAATTGTGTCAGGAGTGGAGTTCCTCGGTGAGCGTACCGGTGATTCGACTACAGGGAATTCAGAAGAGCTTCGCCTCGACGCGGGCCGTGGAAGACCTGTCGTTCGATCTTCCGCGCGGCGCGATATGCGGCCTGCTGGGCCCGAACGGGGCCGGCAAAACAACTACCCTCCGTATCATACTGGATATCGTCGGGCCAGACGCGGGAACCGTTGAAGTGTTCGGCCGGCCGATCGATCACCGGACGCGCACGCGTATCGGCTATCTGCCGGAAGAGCGGGGGATGTACCAGCGCATGCGGGTCGCAGAGCAGTTGGCGTTCTTTGGCGAGTTGAAGGGTGTGAAGCGATCTGAAGCTCTGAGCCGGGCCCGGTCGTGGCTCGAACGGCTCGATCTCGGAGACCGCGTCGATGACAGAGTTGAGACCCTGTCCAAAGGAATGCAGCAGAAGGTCCAGTTCATCGCGACCGTACTGCACAAGCCCGACCTGTTGATCCTCGACGAGCCGTTCAGCGGCCTGGATCCGATCAACGTCGATCTGCTGCGGGAGATCGTGCTCGAGAGGCAGCGCGACGGAGCGACGGTCCTGTTCTCTACCCACATGATCGAGGAAGCAGAGAAGATCTGCGAACGCGTGTGCATGATCGCGGGCGCCAGAAAAGTACTCGATGGGCCGATCCGGGATGTGAAGCGGTCTGGCGGTCACCGGAATCTCGTGGTCGTGTACGACGGAGATCCAGGATTTCTCGCCGATCCCTCCATTTCGAAGGCGACCGATCACGGACAATGGGTCGAGATCCGGCTCGCGCGAGGTGCCGATCCACAGACCGTCCTCCGCCGGGCACTCGAGACCGGTGTACGGATCGATCGGTTCGAGCTCGCAGAGCCATCCTTGCGTGAGATCTTCCTCGAGCGGGTCGGTCACAGGGCTCGCAGCGGTGGAAGCGGAGACGCCAATTGAGCGCCAGAGGGCCGCTTAACCAGCGGGTCATGACCGTGGCGCGCCGGGAATTCCTGGCGCGCGTGCGGAGTCGGTGGTTCCTGTTCTCCACCCTCGTCGTACCCGTGCTGTTTCTGGGCGGGATCATCCTGCCGGCGGTGCTCGTTGATCGCTCAATCGAGGATCCGAAGCCGATCGTCGTCATCGACAACGCGGGAAACGGTATCGCAGAACGACTCATCGACTCGTTGCGCGCGAGCGAGATCCCCGCAGAGCTTCTCGTCGATCGGTCCACGCCGACCACAAAAGATGCGTTCGACATGGACTCGCTGCGCAGCCGTATCGCTGCCGGAAACGGGTCGACGGAAGCGGAGAGGGCCGCCGCCTGGCTCTATCTCCCGGGCAACCTGATCGAGGAAGGCACCGCCGTACTCCTCGAGGACCGTGACACAGGGCCCGTTCTCAGACGACGAATCGCGAGTTCGCTGCAGCAGGTCGTTACGGCCGCGCGTCTCGAACGGGCCCGTGTAGGCAAGACAACCATCGAGACTGCGCTTCGACCGACATCAGTCTTTGTAGAGCCACTGAGCGCGAGAGATGGGCCGGCCGGCCTGAGGCAGGCTCTTGGCTTCGTGTTCGCCATGGCCCTGTACGTGATGTTCATCGTGTATGGCCAGATGATCGCCCGCGGCGTGCTGGAGGAAAAGACGTCGGACATCGTCGAAATCCTCATCTCTTCGTTGCGCCCGTGGGAAATGATGCTGGGGAAAATCCTCGGCATCGGCGCCGTCGGGCTGACACAGGTAGCGATCTGGGGCATGGTAATCACTGCGGCTGCGCTGTTCGGATTCGCCGGCGCCGCTGCTGCTCTCGCCCAACTGGGACTGGACATCTCAAGGTTGGCCGTGCCCTGGGACCTGATACTCTGGTCCGGCGTCTACTTCATCACCGGCTACCTGCTGTACTCGGGCGTATTCGCTGCCGCCGGGGCGCTCGTCACGAGCGAGCAGGACGTGCAACAGGTGCTGATTCCGGCGCTGCTGCCGATCGTGCTCCCGATTCTCGTCCTTCCGGCGGCGATGCAGACGCCTGACGCCACATGGGTCGTCGCGATGTCACTCTTTCCGTTCTTCAGCCCGATCCTAATGCCGATGCGCATCGCGGCTTCACACGTGCCGCTGTGGCAGTCGGCGCTCGCGGTAGTCCTGCTGCTTGGGACTACATTCGCTCTCGCCTGGGCGGCGGGACGGATTTACCGGGTAGGTATCCTGATGAAGGGCAAACGACCAAATCTCCCGGAACTCGCACGGTGGTTACGTCATGGTTGAATCCTCCCTGTCTATGGGCGACTCCCTGACAGACCTGCGTCCAGCGGCCCTTTCGCGCTGGGCCAGCTTCGCGGTGCTCCTTTCAATCCTCTCGGGGTGCGCGAGTGAACCAACCGATGTCGTGTACCTCGGCTCCACGACGTCGGTATACGACACCGGCCTTCTGGATACCCTGGTCGCCGTATTCGAGCAGGAGAACCCGGATCTCGAGATCGAGGTGCTGGCCGTCGGCACGGGCCAGGCGCTGGCCCTGGGTCGTCGAGGAGATGCGGACCTCGTCCTGGTCCACGCGCCCGACGCCGAACTCGAATTCGTGCGCGCCGGCCACGGATGGAATCGCGTGTCCTTCATGCGCAACGATTTCGTGATCGCGGGCCCGGCCGAGGACCCGGCGGCGATTCGAGAGATCGCCGAGGCCGAGGCCGGACCTACCGCACTCGCGGCGATCGCGCGCGCTGAAGCACCCTTCGTGTCGCGCGGGGATGACTCCGGGACTCACATGCGGGAGCTGGCCCTGTGGGAGGCAATTGGAATGTCGCCGGAGCCTCCCTGGTACCAGGAAGCAGGCCAGGGTATGGGCAACACGCTCGTGATAGCCTCCGAACGTCGCTCCTATGTCCTCGCCGACCGGGCCACTCTTACCGTGCTGGGCGATGCCGCGGACCTCGAAGTCCTGGCACAAGGCGGATCCCTGCTCGATAACGTCTATTCCATCATGCTGGCCACGGCGGGAAGAAATACCGCCGGGGCCGAGCGATTCTGGCTCTGGCTGCTGGGTGAGCAGGCGCAGGCGGTGATCGTCTCCTACGGTAGCGACCGCTTCGGCGCACCTCTGTTTTCGCCCGTGCCTTTCGACTTCCCGGACGGTGTCGCAGCCGGCGACAGAAGCGAGTCCACGAACCCGGTCGCACTGGCCTGGCAGCTTCTCACCTCGGGCGACGCCTATGTGATCGATGTCGTGCTGCGATCGCTGGCCATCTCGGGAGCCGCACTGATCCTGGCCGTTCTCATCGGCCTGCCGATCGGGGTGGGGCTCTCTCTGTCACGGTTTCGGCTGCGGATGCCGGTCGTGGCTCTCGTGAACACCGGACTCGCGTTCCCGCCCGTGGTCGTCGGCCTCGTGGTCTATCTGCTGCTCTCGCGGAGCGGTCCGCTCGGACCCCTGGAGCTGCTGTATACTCCAGCTGCCGTTGTCCTCGCTCAGGTCGTCCTGGCCGGGCCCTACATCGTGGCCGTCAGCCTCGCCGCTCTCGACAGCGTCCCACCTGATGTGCGGATGCAGGCGAGAGGCCTCGGGGCCAGTCAGTGGCAGGCACTCCTTCTCCACCTCCGTGAAGCGCGGGCCTCGCTCGTGGCTGCCGTTGCGGCAGGATTCGGCGCGGTGATCAGTGAGGTTGGCGCCGTGATGATCGTGGGCGGAAATCTGTTGGGAGAGACCAGGGTGATGACGAGTGCGATCGTCCTCGAAACTCGGCGCGGCAATTTCAGCGTGGCGATAGCGCTTGGGATCGTGCTGCTCACGATCGCGCTCGCCGTGAACCTGCTGCTCACGCTCCTGCATCTTCGCGGGCCTCGACGTCGAGTTCCGGCTTGAGCGCCCCCGCTCCAGTTGCCGGGTCGGCCATTCTCACGGGTCGAGGTCTTGTCGTCGAGGGCCGTGAAGCTCCCCTGCTCGACATCGAGCAGATCGAAGTTCGAGGCGGAGAAATTCTCTCCGTGCTCGGGCCGAATGGTGCAGGAAAATCGACGCTGCTCCGAGTTCTCGCGATGCTCCAGACACCTGATTCGGGGTCGATCACTTTCCTCGATCACTCAGGCCGCGAGGCAGAGAGGCTGCTGCGCAAACACTCCGCGTTCGTCTTCCAGCGGCCACACCTGTGGGCGGGGTCCGTGCGGAGCAACATCGAACTGGGTCTCAGGTTCAGGGGTCAGGCTTCAGATCCGACACGTCTCCTGGCAGAGGAAGCGGCCGCTCAGCTCGGTATCCAGGGTTTGATGGACAGGGATGCGCGCGCTCTGTCGGGAGGAGAGGCCCAGCGAGTAGCTGTCGCGCGGGCCATGGCCCTCGACCCGGATGTCCTGTTTCTCGACGAGCCTGCCTCCAACCTGGACGCCATGGCTCGAACCGCCCTGATCGAGGATCTCGAGCACGTGGCGCGCGACGGCCGCCACGCCACGGTCCTGGCCACTCACGACAGGGCCGACGCGTTCAGCCTCGCCGACAGAGTGATCGTCATGCGGGACGGGCGAGTCGTTCAGTCGGGCTGTCCGGAGGATCTGTTCGAGAACCCTGTTGATCCGTTCATCGCCGCGGTAACCGGAGCGGAGCTTTCGTTCCGTGCCTCGGTCACCTCCTCACAAGATGGGCTCCTGGTTGTGTCCGTCGACGAGACCGACCTCGCGGCAGCCGGATCGGCCGCGCCGGGAGACCGGGTACGGGTTGTCTATCGCCCGGAGGATCTGTTTCTATCACGAACGGAGATCCAGGGTAGTCCCCGAAATCGATTTCAGGCTCGTGTAACAGAACTCCGGCCGGCAGGGAGTCTGCTCCGGGTGCGTCTGGAGGGAGCTGGGCGCTGGGTCGCGGTCATCACGCGCGCCGCAGCCGATGAGCTGTCTCTGGAAGTCGGTACCCGGATCTGGGTACAGGTTAAGGCGACTGCGCTGCACGCGTTTCAGGCCTGAGAGCGGCCCCTGGATTCCACTTCATCTGGCTGAAAGTCGTCGATCAGTCGAATCTGGTCATCCTGGCTCGACGGCACCTCGTGGCAATGTCGACAGCGCGCCTCGTAGGTCTCCGACCCGCCGACCTGGATCGTCGGTCCCTCGGCCACGGCCGGACGACCATCGATCAGACGCTGGTTCCTGGTGGCCAGGTCGCCGCATACGACGCAGATGGCGTGCAGCTTGTCGATGCTCTCCGCTACCGCCAGCAGCTGTCCAATCGGTCCGAACGGCTCCCCGCGGAAGTCCATGTCGGTCCCGGAGATGATGACGCGGATCCCTCGATCGGCCAGTCGATTCGCGACCTCGATGATGCCCGTGTCGAGAAACTGAACCTCGTCGATCGCCACGACGTCCACTTTGTCCGCCACTTGCTCGGCAATATCGAGAGAGTTGGAAACCGGCCGTGCCTCCACTCGCCGCCCGTCGTGCGAGCTGATCGCGTGGATGCCGGAGTACCGATCGTCCAGGTGCGACTTGAATACCTGGACGGCTTTTCGGGCGATAAGAGCACGACGAACCCGTCGGAGGAGCTCCTCCGACTTGCCGCTGAACATCACGCCCGTGATGACTTCGATCGAGCCTTCACGTGCGTCATGTGCCATCGCGAATGGTCCGGTCACGCCCGATTCGGGGCCTAAGAGTTGGATACGCTGCGGGCGAGCATCTCTTTGAGTTCGCCGTCAGTGCGCTCGAGAAGATCGCGCTCAGCGGCGGCCACACTCCGGCTCTCGTGCTCCAGGAATCGTGCAGGACTCGTCCGGGCATCGAGGCAAAGGAAGAAGAACCGGGCGGCTTCCGGCGAGTCCGGCTGTCCACCCGACACGTAGACTTCCCACGTGAGAAAATTGTCATCGACGATCGTTCTCGTCATCGTCCGCTCCTCAGACTTCCACTGATTCAGCCAGAAGCTCCTTGAGGTCCGCCTCGTCGAGCTGCCTGGCAGCCTCCCCGGGGATCTTCGAATAGCCCGGCGGAACCAGGGTGTAGCGCTGCCGCGCCTGTACGTTCAATTGATTGCGGAACAGGATCATCAGCTGCGGAGATTGCGGGCTCGTACCGGAGTGTATGGACAGCTCCGCTACCCAGGGTGTGCCGGACTTGCTTCTGAAATCGACTTTCTTGCTGTCAGCCGTGCCGTCGAGCCGGAAGATCAGCTTCTTAAGCAGGCGGAAATCCTGTTTGGCCATTGTTGTTTGCCAGGTTGGAAAGATCCAGACGAACCGCCGGTCCATTTGTCCGTCGCTCGTCACTCTCCGGTCGAGTCTGCCGGAGCCGCGGTAAGCTAGGTACGAAGCCGGGCGGGAACAACCATGCCTGGCGGCCTGCGTCCCGGATTCGGGGAGGTGTGGGATCGGCGCTTGCTGTCAGGCCCCGGCCGTTGCCAGCGCGCCACAGGCTGGTTCGCCCTGCCGCCCGTTCCCCGTGTGGACGTTCAGTCCCTGATGATCAGAGGGACGGACTGTAAGCCCATTTAAATGTCATATTTACACATCGTGTCTTCCAGATTCTGCAGCCGGTCTCGGTTTCGTGGACGAGCTTGTTCCGGGTATGTTTCTTGTATCCGAGCCAGTTTCCGGAGAGTCCGCAAAATTCCGGGCACGACGGTCGCCATCGGATCTCACACACCAGGAGAGAAACGGGTTCTTGGGCCTTCGATTTTCGATTAACGACAGCTGCACGTCTTGCATGGCGTGTGTTCGCGTCTGCCCCGTCGAGGCGATCTCCGTCTCCGGGCAGACTGTCGAGATCGTTGAAAGTGCATGCATCGAGTGCGGTCTTTGCGTCCCGAACTGTCATCACGAGGCAATCGACGTCGTAGGTGACTTCGAGATGTGCAGGGACACTCTATCGACCGGCCGCGCAGTCCTGATTCTCCCCACCGAAGCCAACGTTTACTTCTATCCAGCGACTCCCGAGCAAATCCTGAATGCCTGCTACGCCACAGGGTTCTCCACGGTCTACTACGAGCAGCTTGGAGACGAACTGGTGGCACATGAGTATCTGCGGCTGTGGCGTGACAGCCCGAAGAAAGCATGGTTGCGCTCGACAAGCCCGATCGTCGTGAACTACTGCCGGATAAAGCTGCCCGAGCTGCTCCCGTTTCTGGCTCCGATCGTGACACCGGCTGTTGCCCTGGCCCGGTACGTACGCCAGGTAGAGCCCGATGAGACGAAGATCGTATATGCCGGCGTCGGAGCCCCCGGCTTCAACGGCGACCGATCTGTGTTCGACGCGTCGATATCGTTCGATGAGCTCGAGGCTCTGTACGAGAGCGAGGACGTCAATCCGCTCGACCAGCCGCTGACTCTGACACGAATCCCTCCCGAGCGGAGACGTCACCTGGCGGTAGCAGGAGGTCTTCCGCGTGGTATGCTCGAGGAGAACCGACAGTCCTCGAGTCGGTTCCGGAAGGAGCGTGGTCTTCCGTCGCTGGCTCCAGTGGCTCGGGCCGTTCTGGGAGACGAGCCCTCGCTTGGATTTGTCGATATTCTGCCGTTCGAGGGGAACCTCGGGCACCCCGCGTACGGTCCGCCAGAGGACCTTTACTGGCGCAAGGACGTCGCGGACCTGCTCGAGCTTCCGCCATCCTCGGAGCCGGTGATTGACCAGCAGAGCGCGCCCGATCTATCCGTTTCATTCGACCAGGTGATCTCCGATTCGCCAGCAGCGGATCCTGCGGAGATACAGAGAATCCTCGACCTGATCGGCACTACGCCGGACGGACGTCCCTGGAATACGGGATCCTGCGGACACTCCACGTGCGTGGAATTCGCGTCGGCAGTCGCGCGTGGGCGCAGCACGCTCGCGCTCTGCCCGATTTACCTGGGCCGTCAGTACGAGCGGGCCGCACGTGACGCCGTCCACGATTCCCTTACCGGAGCATTCACTTTCCGAGTGCTGACGGAACGACTCGACGAGGAATTGTCGCGCGCCAGTCGTACCGGAACATCGATCGCCCTGTTGTTCGTTGATTTCGACAAGTTCAAGCCGATTAATGACAACTACGGGCATGCGACGGGAAACGCATTACTCGTGGGCGTATCGGAGATCCTCCAGGAAGCCGTCCGGAGCACCGACATCGTGTGTCGTTACGGCGGCGACGAGTTCGTGCTGATTCTAGTGAATCCGGATCGTCGCGGTGCGGGACGGGTGGCCGAGGAGATTCGAGAAAAGACCGAGGCGTTCAAAGTGCCCGTCCCGGAAGGCGAAGTGGGGGTTACGCTGAGTATTGGGGTCGCGTATCATTCGGGAATTACTCAGACTAACCTCACGCGAGAAGAACTAATGGCGGAAGCGGACGCCGCTCTCTACGTGGCCAAGGCCCAGGGTGGGAATACCGTTCACCCGGCAATCGGAGGACAGCTCGTTCGATGAATCCCGAAGAGAGCGAAGCGAAAGAGGTCGTCGGGCTGGACCCCTGGGGGTTGAAGCGGATCGAGAAGCTCCTCATCGCGCTCGAAGGGGTCGGTTCGCTGAAGATCGTTCCGGACGGGCACGGTGGCATCGATGAGATCCATGTCCTGTCGTCGTCCTCGCTTGGCCCAAAACAGATTGTGCGCAATATCGAGTCTGCCCTTCTCGCGGAGTTCGGACTCCAGGTAGACCACAGGAAGATCTCGATCGCTCGTGTACGCGGGCCAGAGATTTCTCGGGCCCTCGAGGAAGATACCTCCACAGCGGCACCTGCGGTCGAACAGTCCCTCGCGCCCAGCGAGCGTCGACTCGTCCTCAAGGGAGTCCACATCGAGCGTACCGCCGGCCAGCGAATGACCTGTCGAGTCGAGATCGAGAATGAAGGCTCCGTTGTGACCGGAGAAGCAGAAGGTCCCGATTTTGAACAAGGAAGACTCGATATAGCGGCCGCGGCACTGCTGGAAGCGCTTCAGCAATGTTGCGACGAGGAGATCCACCTTTCCCTCCAGGGAATTTCCAGGCTCGACTCGCTCGGACGGAGTTTCGTAGTCTCCATCGTCGGCGCAGCGGAAGGCCGTCGTGGAATCACACTCGCCGGTATTGCCCACATCACGGACTCGCCTGAAGAGGCGGCCGTCCTTTCCTGCCTGAATGCCACAAACCGCTGGTTGTCCGAACGCTGACACGCTTCTAGGCTTGCGTCAGATCGTCTAAAGGGCTTTCTTCAACATCGTTGTCGCCCTTGGATATTTGTGGGAGTGAGCAGCATAGGCGCATTGGTCGCCAAGACACCCCCGAGCCCTTGCGGCAATCAGAAGCTGAGCGGAGAGGGACCTCCGAGCGGAGCTGAAGCATACCCGGTAGCGGTTGGGTATGACTTTCACGCGAAAGGAGGTAAGGCTCTATGTGGCTTCTTAGCTTACTCTTCGGTGGTACACTGAGGTGGTGAGCCGCGGGGGCCTCGGGGGAATCTCTTTGGAGTATGCAACCAAGTAGCAGGGTTCATCGCGCAGTTACAATTGCCGCCGTCTCGGCGGCAGCGCTACTTGCATTCCTATTCTGGCAGTACCCACCTGATACGAGCGCTGATGCAGCAAAGGCATTCGCGACGCTATTTGCTCTTAGCGTTGCGGCCACGCTCTTGCATCTGAGATTCACCGATGCTGGCTCCACGTCCTCAATGGATTTTGTGCCCGAGCTGGCTGCCATCCTTGTCCTTGGTCCCACGGGAGCAGTCCTGGTTACCATTTCGTCTGAACTTCTTTCCAGCTTCCTTCTGCACCGGGGAAAGCCCCCCTATAAGAAGGTTTTCAACGCCTCTCAGCTTACGTTAGCAGTGGGCTTGGCCAGTCTGGCCTTTATGTGGTTTGGCGGCGTGCCAAGCATCGAGAGACTGAACTTTCTTGATTCGTTTGCGCCGTTCGTAGTAGCCGTTCTCGTCTATTTCGCTGTTAACACCGGGACCGTTTCCTACGTGGTGTCCGCCTCCGAGGAAACTCCCTTTTTCGGAACATGGAGGCGGCTAACCGGCGGTCTGATCCTGTTTGATCTGGCAATGAGTCCGCTGGCGTTCCTAGTTGCTTGGTTGTATCTGCAGCTCGACAATCCATTTTTCGTCTTCCTGGCAATAATTCCTCTTATCGGACTGCGTTATTCATACGGCACTAACTATGAGCTACAGAGGCTAAATACAGATCTCCTCCGGCTCATGGTGAAGACGATTGAGGCCCAGGACCCGTATACGTCAGGGCACTCACTCAGGGTCTCCGAATCAGCGAGGGAGATTTGCCTGTCCCTGGGACTTCGCGGAAAACCCATTGAGAACATCGAGAAGGCAGCTTTGCTGCATGACATTGGGAAGATCGACGTTGCTTACAACGAAATCCTCAGACAGAAAGGACCACTTACCCCAGAGCAGAGAAGGCTAATCCAAGATCACCCTGCCCGAGGCGTTGATATCGTCAGGTCTATTAGGAGCTTTCCGAAAGAAGTGTTGGACTGTATCAGGCATCATCACGAAAGGTGGGACGGAGAGGGATATCCGGACAAGCTCTCTGGAACAGATATTCCGCTGGGAGCGAGGATTATCATGGTGTGCGACACGATTGATGCGATGACCACTGCGAGACCCTACCGCGATCCTTTGCCCGTCAGTGTGGTGCAAGAAGAACTTCTCAAGCACAGTGGTACCCAGTTCGACAACCGTATCGTGCGGGCCTTCCTGGACTCCGGGGCTCTCGAGCGCATTGAGACTCGACCGCCAAATACCACGCAAGC
>JBDGUZ010000079.1:0-10782 GCA_039585915.1 Gemmatimonadota bacterium | reverse complement strand
CAGGTGCTATAGCAGTTGCGCGGGCAGGCCGTCGTGAACACCGCCATCCGGAATCGTCCTGTGGGTGTGAGTCGCGCGGTCCGGGACTGGGACAATCGTGGTCCCGAGCGCCGCAGCGGGTCAAGCCCGACTGCCTGGTGGAGTAGGGTGGGCGTTCAGTTCATCGTCAGAGGCCGGTCCGGATCGCGGCCCTGATGTCCTGTCCGGCTCCCGTGCCGGTGTATGTGACCCTGCCATCCGAGTCGAGCACCACGATGTAGGAGGTGTTCGGCGCCTGGAATTCACGAACGGCCGCTCCTCCCTCGTCCCACAGGGTGGGGAACGGGATCGGGAGCTTCTCCAGGTGTTTGCGTATCCGTTCGGGAGACTGGTTCACACCTACGGCGACCGCGAAGAACTCGACGCGATCGCCGAATTCGGCATGCGCTTCCAGCATTTGCGGATGGAGTGCCTCACAGTTCTCGCACCATGTCGCCCAGAACTCGAGCAGGACCGGCTCCCGGCCTATCGACTCCGACAGGTCCAGGGCACCACCGTCTCCGTCCAGCCGCTCGAGCGACAGCCCGACAGGAGTCGCTCCACGTTCGATCCCGATCTGCATCGTCTGAGCAGGCTGCTCCGAAGCATCAGGTGCGCAGGCTGCGACAACCACCATGCCGGCCAAGGCCAGCAGCTTGATGCTAACGCTCATGTACTCGGCTCCATCATGATCATCGCCAGGCGAGCCACGCGTGCCAGGCGTACCAAGCGGACATCGCAAGAAGAACGATTCCCGCGGCCTTCTTCAACCAGCCCATCCACGGGCCAGCCTTCGGAAGAACACTCAGCGAGCCCGAGAAGATCCCGACGACCACCAGCAGGGCCGTCATTCCGAGCGAGAAGGAAAACAGGTACAGGAAGCCGAGCGCGGCGCTCTGCGTCGTTGAGACCCAGGTTAGGACCGCGGCGAATGCCGGAGCCCCGCAGGGAGCTGCCACAAGTCCCGAGGTGGCGCCGAGCAGGAACACTGCCGGATACGAGCCTGCTCCCAGACTTCCGGCCCACTCCGTCAGCCGTCGCGGAGCCGACACGGGAATGACGTCCAGCATGGCGAGACCGAACACCGCCAGCAGAATGGCGATCGACAACTGTGCCCACCAGGCCGAGGCGAGCGACCCGAACAGCGAACCACTCAACCCGGCCAGCAGGCCGGCGAGGGCGTACAGGAGGGCGAGGCCCATCACATAGGTCAGGGTGAGGCCCGCGATCCGCCCGCGGCTCGCGTTCTCGCCCGCCGTCCCGGTGATGACTCCGGCCGTGATCGGGATCATCGGGTAGATGCAGGGCGTGAGGCTCGTCAGCACACCCGCTCCGAACAGGAGCAGGGTGGCGAGAATCGGACTGCCCTGAAGGGCGTCACCGAGTCCGAGCTGAAGAGCGAGCAGCGAGTCCATGGCATCAACGGGTACGAAAGCCGGCAGACCGGGGCCAGCCCCCGCCGTTGATTCGCGAATCGCCCGAATTCCTCTCCCTGTCTTCCTTCCTTCAGTTCTGCCGCGGCAACTTCATTGTGGCCAGGACGCCGGCGTGATCGGACGGCCAGAGCCCCGTGTCCGTCAGGTCGGCGACCCGGCTTCCGAGGACACGGGTGCGGACTGCTCCCCGGATCCCCGGCTCCAGCAACCCGAAGTCACCCCGCAGCATGATCAAGTCTACTCGACGATCCCGTATCGACTTCCGGACGCTCAGATCCTCCATCTGACAGCAGGTCATGCCGTCGCCCGACTGGCTCCAGGCGTCCTCGAAACCATAAGCGAGGAGGTCCTGGTAGGTCGCAGTGGAGGCCCCGTACGCATCCGTGTTGTAGTCACCCACGGAGACTACCGGCAGATCTGTGCCGATCGTGGCCGCCAGCTCACCGGCCTGCAGCCGTTGAAGCTGCTCGAGCGCCGGAACGATCGAACCGTCCGGTAGATCGGCCGGCTCGAGGTGGGTGGACGCGAAGCGAAGCTCGAGACCCTCGATCGTCGCGTCGACCGAAGCCCATCCGCGGTAGATCGGGAACGGGATCGACGGATCGGCGAACGGTCCATCGCCAAGGTTGTAGGTGAACCGGTGAGCCTGCGGATTGTCGGTCGCGACATCCGTACGGGCCATGACCAGGTCGTAGTCGGTCAGCCTGACGAGCAGACACTCGCCGACGAACGCGCAATCCGGTGGCGGCGCGCAGCTCTGGTCGGCGAAGCACGGGACGTCGGGCAACGTTACCGGCAGCACCGGAGTCTGGAAGTTCTCCGACCTCGCCGCCACGGCGTAGTCAGACCCCAGCGCGGCCAGAAGCATTTCCTCGTAATCGAGGATCGGAACGAATTCGGCGCCGTTGAACAGTTCGAACAGTGTCACTTCCTGGAACCCGATCAAGTGCGGATCGAAGCGCGCCGCTTCCTCGCCCATCGCGGCGGCGCGGCTCGCGAAGTCGTTGGCCAGCACCTGCGCGAACGCCATTCCGGCGGCGTACTGGATCTGCTCCGGCGGAACGCCGAGCGCGTCCTCGATCGCAGCCCCGATGAACACGTTCCAGTTCATGAACACGATGCGGCCTTCGTCAGCCGCGTCCGCGCGTTGCGCCGCGAGTTCGACGACGGCTGTTTCCTCGACTTGAGGTCCGGTTACGACATCAGAATCACATCCCGCGGCGACCAGCAAACCGGCGCACGCGAGCAGCTTCCAGCGTGAACAGAGCATGTCGAATTCCTCCGCTCGAGGGTTCGGCGGGGTACACCGGGGGCAAATGCACCTCGCGATCGGGGCCGCGACCTCCAACCCGTGGGGGGTGTGTGGTGACGCACACGTTCGGGCGGAGACACCGCAATGGTCCGGCGGTGCTGTACCTAAGATAACACTTGCGGGCCGCCGCGCGATGTGAGGTGGCTCAACCCGCCGTCTTTGGCTCTGGAACGAGACGAGGTCCGGACAGATCGACGTCCTCTGGCTCGACCAGGATTTCTCTGGCGATCTCCCGGTCCAGGGCGAGTTCCGTCTCCTCCACCTTGATCACGCAGGCAGGCTGTTGCTGTACGATCGTTACGGTGGCGCCGGGAACGACGCCGAACACGGTCAGCGTGCGGTGGCGCTCCGTCGCCGTGGGTCCGAGACAGAGGACAGTGGCTTTCTGCCCGGGACGAAGTTCGGATGCTGCGCGGACAGTCTCCGGGAGATGTGTATCCTCCCCTGCCAGTGGCAGAGATCGGCCACGGCGGAAGAACTTCCGGAACAGTCCGACGACGGCCGGCGTCTCCGGGAACTCGTACTGGCAGCTCGGACAGCGCACGAGCCGGCACATCGCCCCGAGCGGGCAGCCGTGCGCACAAAGCGTGTCTCCGCGGGCGAATTCAAACCCGCACAGCGGGCAGTTCAGGTAGTCCCCAGCCATAGCCCCAGCTTGTTCACGAGTCCGCCGATCAGAATGGCGAAGGGGAAAATGAACGCGACCATGCCGAGCGCCGTCTTCTTGCCGTGCTCCTTGGTGATCATCAGGAGCGTGGCGAAACATGGCATGAACAACGTGATCGTGACCATCGCCACCAGGATCTGATGCTGCGAGAGGATCGCTCCGGCACCCGTCGCCGCGTCCAGCACGTACACGGCACCGAAGTCTCGGCGCATGAAGCCGACGAGCAGAGCGTTGGCCATCTCGGCCGGCAGTCCGAGCCAGCCGACCACCAGGGGCTCGGCCGTAAAGGCGATCTGGGTCAGGGCTCCGACTGCGTCGAGGAGAAACAGGATCGCCGTACCGACCAGGAACACCGGGATCACTTCTTTCAGATACCACTCGATCCTGCTGTACGTCTTGGTCACGACATTTCCGAGCTGCGGCTTCCGCATCGGCGGGAGTTCGAGAATGAATTCCGATCCCTCGCCCGGAAACACCTTCGCAGTGAGCCAGCCGACCAGCAGGATCACGCCCGCCATGATTCCCATCCACACCAGCGCTCCGCCGGGCGACAGGGCCGCCATGAGGGCGAGCAGCACTCCGAGCTGGGCAGAGCAGGGGACGGCGAGCGCGAGCAGCATGGTCGTGACGAGTCGTTCCTTGCGCGACTCGAGCACCCGCGTCGTCATCGTGGCCATCGTCGTGCAACCTAGCCGGAGAATCATCGGAAGGACGGCTTTGCCGTTAAGCCCGATAACCCGGAATACCCGGTTCAGCATCACCGACATGCGGGAGAAGTAGCCCGAGTCTTCGAGCACGCTGAACACGAGGAAAAAGATGGTGACGATCGGGAGCACGATGGCCAGCGCGTAGCTCAGCCCCATCGTGATCTGGCCGAACGGGCCGACGAGGAAGTCGTGAATCCAGCGCCGGATCGACTGCCCGCCGGCGAGATCCACGGGAGCCAAAATGTCGTACACCGGCAGGACCGTAGGTCGGACCGACTCGCGCAACACGACCTGGTGTGCCGGTGACACCGGCAGCGACAGAGTAAACGGCACCTCCTCCACGACGTGCTCGTGCGGGAACGGGAGCAGGCGGTCCGCGACAGCGATAGAGGCCGGTGACACCCGTTGCTCGAACAGTCCCACCTCGAGCACATCCACCAGGGTCCCGGCGCCGAACAGGCCGACGAGCCAGAATACGGCGAACAGAATCACCGACAGGACGGCGAGTCCCTTCACCGGATGCATGGCCCAGAAGCCCAGCTTCACGCCGAGCGTCGCCCGCGCGGGCTGAGAGATCGACCAGGTCTCGGCGAGGAACTCGTTCACCTGGTCGAGCCTGGTCACATCGCTGGGAGCCGTCGAGCCTTCCTCCGGCGCGACGGAGGGGACCGCGGCCCGCTCGATTGCCTCGATCAACTCGCTCGTGCCCTTGTTGGCCGGCGCCACGGTCGGTACGACCGGGATCCCGAGCAACGCCGACAGCCGGTCGACGTCGATCTGGCCTCCCCGATCTTCGAGCTCGTCCCACATGTTGAGCACGAGCACCATCGGCCGGCGAAGTTCCGCCAGCTGCAATGTGAGGAACAGGGCGCGACGGAGATTCTTCGCGTCGGCAACCTGGACGACGGTGGAATCCGGATGGTCGTCCAGCAGCTCCCGCGTCACCCGGGCCTCGTCCGTCCGCGGGGCAAGATCGTTGAGACCGGGAGTGTCTACGATTTCCCGCTCGCCGGCCTCTTCGCTCGCCCTGGCCCGCACGATCTCGACCGTTGTGCCCGGATAATTCGAAACCGTGACATAGCGCCGCGTGAGGTTTCGGAACAGGACGCTCTTGCCGACATTCGGGTTCCCGACCAGTGCGGTGACGGGAACCTCGGACGCACTCGGCTGAGTGAGCGTGGCGGACGAGGAGGGTTCGCGAGTCATAGTTGAGACCGAATCTCGTTCGCGATCAGGCTGCAGGCAACTTCGTCTCCGTCCGTCTCGTCAGAAGCCGAACTGGAACTGAGTCCTGATACTCCACTGGTCCGGGCTGTCGCTCGGCAGGAAGCCGAGCATTCCACTCGGATCCACCGTCGTCTCGTGGATTGCCTGCGGCAGATACGAAAATTCGAGATTCACTTTCCACCTGTTGGTCCACAGGAACGGCAACCAGCCCGCTCCGGCGGCCAATACCGTGTAGTTCTCGTGGTCGCCCGGTGTGCTACCGGGGAATACTCCGTCGAACCGTCCATACAGATACGTCCGGTTCGAGACGAAGAAGCTGCCCTGGGCGACGAACCCGAACTGGTCGTACCAGTCGCGGCTCTGAAGCTGCTGACTCGTCCAAGACCCGGCGAAGAACAGGTGAAAACCGCTTCCGTTGACACTCACGTCCGCGTTCAGCTGTGATGCGTTCCGCGTGTCCGTCTCGTTCTTGTCACGTACCTGGTAGGCACCCGAAGCTCCTAGCAGTACGCCACTGGATCGGCCCCGACGTCCGATCAGGTCATCCCACACCGACCAGTCTGCTCCGCCGAGCTGGTACTCGACGCGGGAGCTGACCATCCCGTCGGCAGCTTCCGGTGCCGCGGGAAACCCCTGCCGGCCACCGAAGGCGCCGTTTGACAGCGCGAACCACCACCGAAGCCGCTCCGCCTGGTAGCGGGTCTGCACTCCCAGCGATGACCAGATCGCGTAGTTGAAGTCGTTGGCGGAGAATTCGATGGACGCCAGGTCCTGCGGGTAGATCCAATCCTCGCGGCTGAGAGCCAGCCACTGGCGACCGATCCGGACATTCCACTTCTTGTTCAAATCGACCTGCGCGAACGCCGCGACCAGCTCGAACCTGGATGCCGAATTGATGTTCGTGCGCAGATGATAGTAGACCCGGTCGGTGAAATTGCCGTCGAAAATGAACCTGGTCCGCGGGACGTCCCAACCGCGAGTGAAGTCGCGTTCGTCCGGGTGGGCCGAGTCCGGTCTGGTTCGCCAGTTCGTGTTATAGCGAATCTGCGTATAGGCCCCGATGTTGAGCCGGAACTGACCGTCCTTCGACCTGATGAAAAATCCGTTCCAGCCGTTCTTCTCGTAGCCGGCTTCGACTCCCTGTTCTTCCGGGTCCAACTCCACGATGGTCTCGCCTTCGGGACCCGTCGGAATCGTGTCCGTGACAACGGCGGGCTCCTGTGCGGCAAGGCAGGGCACGAAGAAAGCGAGGGCCGCCAGGGAGAGCGCGACACTGCAGTGCGACAGGTTCCTCACGAGGCGAGTGCGCACGAGAATCCTCCTGTCCACCGTGTATCCCGGGGGTCGCCTGCCGAGAGTCTGACAAAATGGTCGATCGCTCAACCGATACGGCTGATCAGGTGTCTAATAGACGATACTCGCAGGACCCTCACAAACCCAACGCCCCGTCGGGACACGACACCATGAATCGAAATGCCGTCGAATTGATCGCACTTTTAACCCTCCTGATTCCACGCCCCGCAGAGGCCCAGTCCCGGTACATGGAGCTATCGAGTCAGTATCGGGGTTCGGTCGGCTCACCCGGCGTCTCCGCCGACGGTGAGTCGTTCTACGCGTTTGTCGCTGCGTGGGACGAAGAAGCCGGGGAGAGGGTCACGATGATCCGGCATTACTCGATGGACGGAGATGAGCTCGAGCCCGATATCGCTCGTTCGCGTCCACGTTTTTCTTCGACCGGAGCGCACCACGTGTTCAAGAGCACGGGTGACGAAGGGGATTACGGGATCTTCGTGTTCGACGTGGCGAAGCAGGAATACGACTTCCTCGCGCCGGTGAAGGAGGCGGGGACCTTCCTCGGCCACCGCGCCCAACGGAACTACGTGTGGTCGCCGGACGGTTCGGAGATCGCCTACATCTCTTCCATCGTCGATCCCGTCGAGGCGGTAGAAAGTGTATCGGCCGCGGGTGAGCAGGAGGCTGAGCCGGAGTGGGCCCCGATCGTGAGCGACCGGCTGCTGTTCAAGTCGAGAACGGCTCTGTCGAGTGATCTGCGAAGCCACATCTTCGCGATCCCGGTCGGTGGAGGTGAGCCGCGCCAGCTGACGGACGGCGAGTACGACGAGCACAGCATCGACTGGTCGCCCGACGGCCGCCAGATCGTGTTCGTGAGCGACCGGAGTACGGACCCCGATGACATTCACGGGAACGACTTGTGGACCGTGAACTTGGCAAACGGGACGATCCGCCGGCTGACGGAAACCACCGGCCCTGAATTTACTCCAAAATACTCGCCCGACGGGCGGTGGATCGCTTATCTCGGGGCGGATCGACCGATGAACACGCGGGACAGCCCGATGGAGACGGACCACCTGAAGCTGATCCCATCCGACGGTGGCCCGGTCCGAAACCTCACGCTCCCGCTGGACCGGCGATTGGTGGAATTCGCCTGGTCAGGGGACTCGGAATTCCTGTTCTTCACGGTCCACGATGAGGGATCCGTCGCCCTGTATCGGGTGGATGTGGAGAATGGATCGATCCTGCCGATTGTGACTGGAGAGATGAGGATCGCGGGCTTCGCGGTGAGCCCGACGCGAGACCGGATCGTGTACAGGGACGAGACGTCTGAGCGGGGTCTCGAGCTTCATGTCGTGAACTTCGATGGGAGTTGGCACCGGCAGGTTACGCGAGCGCAGGCCCCGTTTGCGGCGAACGTCCCGGTGGCCGTGTCGGACACCTTCTGGTTCCACAGCTTCGACGGGACACCCGTGCAGGGCTGGCTCACGAAGCCGATTCCGTTCGACCCCGACATGCGCTATCCCATGCTGCTCGAGATACACGGTGGGCCGCACTCGGATCGTGGCTACACGGTATATACCTGGCCGACTCAGACGATGGCGGAGCGCGGCTATGCAATCGTGCAGATCAATCCTCGTGGGAGCACCGGCTACGGGCAGGAGTTCGCCGACGGGACGCTGCGTGATTGGGGCGGAGGCGACTACGAGGACCTGATGGCCGGCGTCGACGCAGTCCTGGCTCGCAATTCGTGGGTCGATTCAGCGCGCCTCGGTGTCCTGGGGTACAGTTACGGCGGCTACATGACGAACTGGGTGATTACGCAGACCGACAGGTTCAAGGCGGCGCTTGCGGGAGGAAGCCTGTCGAATCTGATCAGCTTCTACGGGACGTCGATCTACCACCTGCTGGTGGAAACGGAATTCCCGGGGGAAGCGTGGGAGAACTACGACCTGCTATGGGATCGTTCACCTCTGAAGCACGTGGCGGGAGTCAAGACACCCACCCTGTTCGTGCACGGGGATGCCGACCACGACGTGCCGATCGAGCAGGCGGAAGAGATGTACGTTGCCCTCAAGAAGCTCGGCGTCGAGACGCAGCTCGTTCGCTATCCGGAAGTCGGTCACATGCTGGGGAGAAATTCTTACTACGACATCGTTGACCGGACCGCGACCTGGTTCGACCGGTTCCTGAAACCGGGCCTGGTGCCATGATGCTGGAGGGGCTCCAGCATTCGCCGGTGCCCCTCCGCTACTCGAAGATCACCGGGTGTCAGGCCTCGGTCGCAAGCTCCGCCTCTCCACCCAGCCAGCGGTAAGCGAATCCCGCGAGGGCCGCGCCCACGATCGGGGCGACCCAGAACAGCCACAGCTGTGACAGTGCCCAGCCACCTACGAACAGGGCGGGGCCGGTGCTGCGCGCCGGGTTCACCGACAGGTTGGTGACCGGGATTCCGACCAGGTGGATCACCGTGAGCCCGAGTCCGATGGCGATCGGGCCGAGTCCGGCCGGGGCCCGCCCATCTGTCGCGCCCAGGATGATCATCAGGAACACGAATGTCAGCACGACCTCTGTGACGAGCGCCGCGGTCATCGAGTATCCGCCGGGCGAATGCTCCGCGTACCCGTTAGCCGCAAATCCGGAAGCCACCAGGTCGAATCCGGCAGCCCCGTTGGCGATCACGGCGAGGACACCGGCGGCCACGACCGCGCCCACCAGCTGTGCGATCCAGTAGGGAAAGATCTCCGATGCCGGGAATCGTCCGCCGGTCCACAGACCCACGCTCACGGCCGGGTTCACGTGGCAGCCCGAGATGTGGCCGATCGCGAACGCCATCGTCATCAACGACAGCCCGAACGCGAACGACACACCCAGCCAGCCGATTCCGACACCTGGAACTCCCGCCGCCAACACGGCGCTGCCGCAACCGGCGAACACGAGCCAGAACGTGCCCAGCATTTCCGCCGCCATCTTCCGAGTCAGAGACATCGCGACCTCCGTGGAAAGACCATTCAATAAGTCGTATCGAGATACGGCCGGGCGGCACCCGGGCACCATAGCTTGAAAGGAGCTCTACCCGGCTCTGGACGCCATGTCCGTTACGGCACGGACTGCCGGGATGATGGGATCGCCCGCCCGCGCCGGGCCCGCAGCCACGCGGTAAGCCCGCCAGCAAAAAACCCGAACAGGTGCGCCTCCCACGAGATCCCGACTTGCGTCGGTGACAGGCCGAACAACGCCGAGCCCCACAGCAGGAACACGACGACGGAAAGCAGGATGGCTCCGAAGCTGCGGTCGAACCAACCGGTCAGCAGCAGGTAGCCGAACAGCGCAAATACGACGCCGCTCGCCCCGACGTGGATGGAGGGCCTGCCGAACAGCCACACGCCCAGACCGCCGATCAAAGTCCCCAGCACTATCGCGGTCCAGAAATCCCGCTCTTCGCGAAAGATCACCAGGCTACCGAACAGCAGCAGGCCGATGGAGTTCAACGCGACGTGACCGAAGCCCCGGTGGAGCAGGGGATGGAGCGGGACTCCGACGAGGCCGCCAACCGTGCGGGGTTGGATCCCGAGGCGGTCGAGGGAGCCTCCGAACAGCAGCAGGTCCACGAACTCGACCGCCCACAGCAGAAGGACGAACCCGCCGAGAATCCAGAGGTACCGCTTCAGATCGCGGCCGATCGTGGACAGGTTGTCCGAGTGGGTCTTCCGGTCAGGACGACTCACGGTCGTCGTCCGTCTCCAGGTCCTCCAGGTCATCATCCGGTCCGTCCATGGGTCCGGTCGCCTGCTCAATAGCCGCCTCCAGTTCGGCGACATCGAGGCCTTCTATTCCCTCCAGGCCGGCTTCCGCCGCTACCTTTCGCAGCCGCTTCTTCTCGGCCTTCGCTTCACGCTTCTTCTGCTTCCGGATCTCCTTCTGCCGCTTCTCGTAGGTATAGTTCGATCGTCGGGCCACGCTACCTCCTGTCCAGTGTGAGTCGGTGCCGGCTCAGAGTGCCGACCCGAATTCCGTCGGGTCCGGCGAATGAACGCCTGTACCCGAGGCCAATCTAACGGTCAGTGAAAATTCTGCTGCCCCGGATCGATCGCGCCAGCCGGGGCGATCTCACCGAACTGT
>JBDGUZ010000078.1:0-10872 GCA_039585915.1 Gemmatimonadota bacterium | reverse complement strand
GGTTGTCTGAGCCCTCACCGGTACGAGCCGAAGCTCTGCGTTTGTGGGCCCGTCGCCGCGGGATCCGGCTGAGTCGCGGAGGAACCCGGATGGCGGTCGAGTTTATCACGCGTGGCCGGAGCGGAGGCTACGTGCATCCGGGTGGAGGACTGCGGATCTCCCGATCGTTCGGCACCCTGGTACTCGAAACCGCCGTGCGCGCCGTGGGTGGGTGTGGTTCCGGCGCTCCAGGAGGCGCGAGCCCGGATGACTCCCCGTCGGTTGCCGCAGTTCCGGAGGTGATCGAGCTGTCGCCGAGTGGGGGCCAGAGTGTGGTACGAATCGGTGATTGTCTGTTCCGGGTCAGCTGGCGACCGGGCTATCATGGTCAGAGTGCCCCGCATACGACCGGGTGGAACTCGGCTGCTCGCGTTGCCCTCACCCTGGGTCCCGAGCATTTTCCCCTCCGGCTCCGCCAGTGGGCGCCCGGAGACCGCATCCGCACGCGTGGAGGGACGCGAAAGCTGAAGAAGCTGTTCGCTGAGCACCGGATTCCCCGTGAGGATCGGAGGCGCCGTCCGGTACTGGTCGATCGCTCGGGCCGCGTCATCTGGGTTTCCGGCGTGGCGGTGGCGGAGTGGGCCTGGTCGGAGTCGGACGAAGCGGACCTCGTGATCGAGATCAAGAATGCCTGATCCAGTCTATACGGCAGTCCCCCATTCGACCGGGGAGTGGCTTGCGCGAGCCGGCGCGGCCCGGTTGCGTTCCGTCGTATACTCGGCGGAGCGGATCCGGGAGCGGGTCCGGGAGATGGCCGTCGAGATCACGGCGTACTACGAGCGGGATGCAGATCTCCTGGTTCTCGGACTGCTGAAGGGCTCGTTCATTTTCATGAGCGATCTCGTCAGGCACATCGAACGCCCGCTTCATGTGGACTTCATCGTAGCTTCCAGCTATGGAGCGGGGACGACCACCTCCGGCGATGTTAAGCTGTTATATGATCCGACGGCGCCGATCGAAGGACGGCACATTCTGCTGGTCGAGGACATCGTCGACAGCGGCAACACGATCGACCGGCTGGCGAAGGCGCTACGAATGAGGAATCCGGCGTCGGTTGAACTCTGCGCCCTGTTGCACAAGCACCTCGCGCCGGACCTTGCAATCGAGCCGCGGTGGGTGGGATTCGACGCTCCGACAGATTTTCTGGTTGGATACGGGCTCGATCACGCCGAGGACTTCAGGCACCTGCCGTTCGTCGCCAGTCTCGACGG
The DNA here is from genome assembly GCA_039585915.1 of Gemmatimonadota bacterium. Taxonomy (GTDB): domain Bacteria; phylum Gemmatimonadota; class Gemmatimonadetes; order Palauibacterales; family Palauibacteraceae; genus Carthagonibacter. Next base: position 9,622 of record JBDGUZ010000078.1, on the reverse strand, counting down.
CTGACGCGGCAGAGTTCGCGATTTAACCGGAGACGTAATGAAGCAACCTGACAAGAAGGATGCCACGGGCGGCCCCACCCGATTCCTGCGGACCGCCTCGTTCTGGGCTCTCATCGTCCTGATACCGCTGGCGATTTTCCAGGTAATGGACACGTCCCGCCAGGTGGAGAAGGACCTCACCTACAGCGAGTTCAGAGCGCAACTCGAAGCCGACAATTTGATGCGGGTCACGATCACTGAGGGTGTCAAGGTCGAAGGCGAGCTGAGGCGACCGCTGCAGGAGAGCGGGGTCGATATCGATCAGTTCAACACCCTGCTGCCTACGGAAGCCAGTCAGGATCTGCTCGATCGGCTCGAAGAAAAGGGAGTCGAGGTCGAAGCGAAGGAAGCGGCCGCGAACTGGGTCAACTACCTGATCTCGATCCTGCCGTGGATTCTGATCATCGGACTATGGTTCTTCTTCTTCCGACAGATGCAGGCGGGTGGTTCCCGGGCGTTCAGCTTCGGCAAGTCGAAAGCGAAACTGCTGACCGGCGACACGCCCAAAGTGACATTCGCTGACGTGGCGGGGGCGGATGAGGCGAAGGAAGATCTCAAGGAGATCATCGAGTTTCTGAAGGACCCGGCCAAGTTTCGCCGGCTTGGCGGCCGATTGCCGAAAGGCGCGCTGCTCGTCGGGCCTCCGGGAACCGGTAAGACGCTGCTCGCGAGGGCTGTGGCCGGCGAGGCCGATCGGCCGTTCTTCTCCATGTCGGGATCCGATTTCGTCGAGATGTTCGTCGGCGTCGGTGCCAGCCGGGTGCGGGACCTGTTCGAGCAGGGAAAAGCGCACGCGCCGTGCATCATTTTCATTGACGAGATCGACGCGGTCGGGCGACACAGGGGTGCGGGGCTCGGCGGCGGGCACGATGAGCGGGAGCAGACGCTGAACCAGCTCCTGGTGGAGATGGATGGATTCGAGTCAAATGAGGGCGTGATTCTTCTTGCCGCGACGAATCGACCGGATGTCCTGGATCCTGCCCTGCTGCGACCGGGGCGTTTCGACCGTCAGATCGTGGTGGATAATCCCGACGTCCGGGGGCGGGAGGGCATTCTCAAGGTTCACGTGAAGGACATTCCGCTCGGTGACGACGTGAATCTCAAGATACTCGCCAAGGGGACTCCCGGACTGTCCGGCGCGGACCTGGCGAACATCGTGAACGAAGCTGCCCTGCTCGCGGCCCGGTACGACAAGGACCGGGTGTACATGGACGATTTCGAGCAAGCGAAAGACAAGGTGATGCTCGGCGCCGAGCGCAAGAGCATGGTGTTGTCAGAGGACGAGCGCCGGGTCACTGCGTTTCACGAGGCCGGCCACGCTGTGGTCGCGATTCGGGTCCCGGGCCTGGACCCGTTGCACTAGGTGACGATCATTCCACGGGGACAGGCACTCGGAATCACGGCATCGCTCCCCGAAGAGGATCGCCACAACTACACGAAGGAGTGGCTCGAAGGTCAGCTTACGATGCTGTTCGGAGGCCGGGTTGCCGAGGAGACGGTGTTTGGCGCCAGCAAGATCACAACCGGTGCAGGGAACGACATCGAGCGGGCGACGAGTCTGGCCCGGCGGATGGTGACGCAATTCGGCATGTCGGACGCGATCGGGCCGATGTCCGTAGGTGATCAGGAACACGAAATCTTTCTCGGGCGTGAGTTGAGCCAGCGCCGCGCGGTCAGCGAACAGACTGCTCGCCTTGTGGATTCCGAGGTCAAGCGGATCCTGGACTCGGCCTATGCGTCGGCCGAACGGGTGCTCACCCAACATCGGGATCTGCTTGACGAGATCGCCAATGCGTTGCTCGAGCGGGAGACGCTCGATGCCGATGACATTCGCCTGCTGGAGGCTGGCGATACGCTTCCGCCGCTGCCGGCCGTCGATGAGCCCGAGCCGCCAGCACTTGGCGCCGGCCCGGCAGAAGCCGGTCCCGTCGCTGACGACCGTCCGGTCGAAGGGGCCGGCGGCGAGCCGACACCGGCGCTGGCCTGAGCGGGGACGGCGAATTGGCCGGGGCACTTACCGATCCGGTGTGGTCCATCCGGAGCGGCAGCATCTCTATTGCTCGCCCGGTCGTGCTCGGGATCCTGAATCTCACGCCCGATTCATTCTCTGACGGAGACCTGGTGAGAGATGCCGGGAGAGCCTTGGAACTCGGTCAGTCGATGCGTGAGCAGGGTGCGGACTTAATCGACCTGGGCGGCGAGTCTACGAGGCCCGGCGCGGAGCCAGTGAGTGCGGAAGAGGAATGGGCCCGCATTGGGCCGTCCGTTGCGGCTCTTTCGAAGGTCGGCATTCCCGTATCGGTGGACACTACCAAGCTGTCGGTTGCCAGGAAGGCCCTCGATGCCGGGGCGGCGGCGATCAACGACGTATCCGGGCTCCAATTCGATCCCGGCATTGCTTCCCTGTGCGCCGAAACCGGTGCCGGGCTCATCATTATGCATATGCGGGGCGAGCCCCGGACAATGCAGAGTGATCTCGGCTACCGGGACCTGGTGATTGAGGTCACGGCCTGGCTCGACGGGCAGGCAAACCTGGCCATGAAAAGCGGCGTCCATCCATCGCAGATCGTGGTAGATCCAGGCATCGGATTCGGAAAATCAGTGGAAGGAAACCTCAAGATCCTGGCTCGAAGTGGTGAATTTGCCGCACGCGGATACCCGGTCCTCGTCGGTCCGTCTCGCAAGTCGTTCATCGGGGCGCTGCTGGATCTGCCCGTGGACCAGAGGATGGAGGGCACCGTGGCGGCATGCGTCGTCGCTCTGCTGTCCGGTGCCCGACTGTTCCGGGTGCACGACGTGATGCCGGTGCGCAGGTCAGTCGATCTGGCTTGGGAGGCCTTGCAGGCCGGCGGTGAGCCAGTGGACGGACGGCCCTGGAGGAACAGGATTGCTGGCATGGACAACCGGGGCGTGAGGGCCTGATGCAGGCACTGCTCGACTATCTCGGCTTTCTTCGCCTCGATTTGAAGGACGTGGCCGAGATCCTCGTCGTTTCGTTCCTCCTGTACCGGGTGCTCGTCGTGTACACGGGGACCCGGGCCTTCCAGGTCCTGATCGGATTCGTGCTCCTCGTCTCGGTCTATGTCGCGTCCCAAGCGCTGCAGTTGCGGCTGATTCCTTATCTCCTGTCTCAGGTGTTCACGTACGGCGCATTCGCCCTGATTGTGATATTCCAACCGGAGTTGAGAGCGGCGCTCGCGCGACTGGGCCGGACCCGGCTGTTCCAGGCTTTCGCCCGCCTCGAGCAGCAGGAAGTCATGGACGAGATTGCGGAGGCCGCGGACCGGCTGGCAAAAGCTAAGATTGGTGGCATCATCGCCATCGAGCAGGAAGTCGACCTCCTGAATCACGTCGACCACGGCACGCCGATCGACGCGGTCCTGAGCACGGAACTGCTCACGACCGTGTTCACGCCGTACTCCCCGCTGCACGATGGGGCCGTGATCGTGAAGCGGGATCGGATCGCATACGCCGGGTCCGTGATTCTCCGGTTGTCCGAGTCGCCGGCGGTAGAGCGCTCGCTCGGAACGCGGCACCGTGCGGCCCTCGGGCTGTCCGAAGAGACCGATTCGCTGGTGGTCGTGATCTCAGAGGAAACGGGCCAGATATCGCTGGCCCACGAGGGACGCCTGTATCGAGGATTACGTCCGGATGAGCTCCGGCAACGGCTGGAAGCTGGCGGTGTAGAGAGTTCCCCGGTCACCGAAGGGGCTTCCGACCGAGACGTGGATTTGCCACCGGCGTTGTCGGCCGGCGGCTGAACCGGCCTCGAATGCCGCGTTGACGCCGCAGAGGGTTGCACGTAAACTTGCTTTTCTCGACACCGGTGGGGATGGTCCCGCCGCAGAACGGAGCGGTTCGAGTGCAAGACACCAGTTATGAGCTGTTGACGATCTTTCACGACGGGGGCTTCATGATGGTCCCTCTCGTGCTGTGCTCCCTGGTAGCTCTGGGCGTGATCATCGCCAAGGGGTGGACGTTGTTTGTCGCCCACCGTGACTCGAAGAATCTCTTGAAGGAGATTCAGGAGCTCGGCGAGCTGGGCCAGATCGACGAGGCGATCAAGGTTGCCCGCGAGACGCGGGGCCCGGTCGCCGCAATCCTGCTGACGGGCCTTCGTCGCGTGAAGGAAGGCGGCGGAACGCAGGATGTCACTAAGGCGATTTCAACGACGGGCACGATCGAGCTCGATTTCCTTGAGCGCGGTCTGACCGTTCTGGCGACGATCGCGAACGTGGCGCCGATGCTCGGGTTCCTCGGAACCGTGATCGGCATGATCGCCGCGTTTGCCGCCATCGAGGAGGCCGGCCAGGTGGAGCCGACTCTTGTCGCCGCAGGCATCAAGGTCGCGCTGATCACCACGGCTGCCGGGCTTGCAATCGCGATCCCGGTTCACATCGCCTACAACTACTTCGTCACACGGATCGACGCGCTGATTGCGGACATGGAGAAAGGGTCCGAGGCGGTTCTCGATCTGATCTGGCGCAGCCAGTCCAGGCAGGCCTGACGGCCGGCCGGCGGACCGAACCACAGGCGGTCGTGTAGCTACGGTTAGACCCTTTCGGAGCACGAGTGACAGATGGCGATTCTGAACCGCAAGGAACGGGTGTCGGACGAGATTCCGACGGCATCGATGGCCGACATCGCGTTTCTTCTGTTGGTCTTCTTTCTGACTACGACGGTGTTTAACGAGGAGAAGGGCCTTCCCATAGTCCTTCCCGAGGAAGCGGAGGAGCAAGACGTCTCCGCCAAGAACATCATCTTCCTCCTCGTGCGACCTGATGGATCCGTGACGGTCAAGCGAGGTGAGAGCCAGGAAGAACAGGTAATCCCGTACGATCAGATAGAGGTTCTTCTCCGCCAGGAAATTGCGCAGAATCCGAACCTGATTGCGGCAATCAAGACCGACGGTGGCGCGGCATATCGCCACATGGTCAATGTACTGGACGAGGTCAAGCTCGCGGGCGCCGAGCGGATCTCCCTGCAGATGCTCGAGGAATAGGCATGGCCAAGGGGAAGGGCTTCAGCCGGAAGTCGGGCGCGAGCAGCGAGATTCCGTCATCGTCGATGGCGGACATCGCCTTTCTGCTGCTGATTTTTTTCATGGTTTCGACCGTATTCCGCCGGGAGCGGAACGTGCCGATCGACTGGACCTCGGCCGAAGCGACGCAGAAAATCGATGAGAAGCGGAAGAACATCCTGCACCTGTGGGTCGATAGCGACGGCACTGTCTTCATTAACGACCAGATAGTGCCCCACGACAATATCGACGAGGTGGTCCGGCCTCTGTATTCAGAGAACAGGGAGCTCGTGGTCGCGCTCAGGGGCGACAGGGACGTCCCTTACAGTGAGATTAATACGATCACGAAGCAGTTGCAGGCATCCGGAGCCGTGCGGGTCACGTTCGCGACCCGGGTCGAGCAGCGGGTGCAGCGCGCGAGGAGGTGAGTGGCATGAGCAACTCGATCGACGACGGCAGCAAGCGGAATCGTCGCAAGGAGCGCAAGGCCGGCGACTCCGTATGGATGACCGCGAACGACAGGTTCAAGCGGGACTACTCGAATTGGTTGTGGCTCGGTGTGCTCAGCGCGACGTTCGTGCATTTCGCGCTGTTCAACTGGTTCCCACAGTTGCAGGCAGCGGACCTCGGTACGATTGCCGACGAGATCATCTCGGTGGATCTTCCGCCCGAGGTGAAGATTCCGCCGCCGCCAGAGCAGATCGCGCGACCGGCAACTCCGCGGGTTTCGGCAAGCGTCGACATGGACGAGGACGTCACGATCGCTCCGACGACGTTCGAGGACAATCCGGTCGAGAATCTCCCACCGCCGCCCGAGGGCGCAAAGCCGGACGACGTACCGTCGTACATCCCGCGCGATATCGAGCCTCGACTGAAGAACGGCAGGGACATTCAGCGCCTGCTGCAGAGGTTGTATCCGTCGATGCTGCGCGAGGCTGGCATCAGCGGAGAAGTCACGCTCTGGGTGTTCGTGGATGAGAGTGGCAAGGCCGCGAAGTCACAGGTGCAGAAGTCGAGTGGTTACCCGGCGTTCGACAATGCTGCAGTGCAGATCATAGACCAGATGGAGTTCTCTCCGGCCATGAATCGGGACAAACCGGTCGGAGTCTGGGTCGCGCAGCGGATCGAATTCACCGTTACGGGCTGACCGCTTCGTCGGACATCCTCAGGTCTTCGAACAGGCCGGTCGCGGTTACGCGGTCGGCCTGTCGCGTTAGTAGTCCGGAACGCGTCTGGCCGGCGCGTTGCCGCGGCCGGTCGCGGCATGTAGACTCCCGGCCGTGAACCACGTGAAAATCAGCGAGCGAGCTGCCCTCGTGCGGGACAGGATCCGCAGGGCGGCGGAGAGGGTAGACCGGGATCCGACAGAGGTCGCAATTCTCCCGATCACCAAGGGGCATTCTGCTGAGACCGCGGCAGAAGTAGTGGCGGCGGGGTTCGATCGCATCGGCGAAAATCGCGTCGCCGAGGCGGAAGGCAAGCGGAAGACGCTTTCCGATTGCGATGTTGCATGGCACATGGTCGGTCACGTCCAGAGGAATAAGGCCTCTCAAGTGGTCCGGACGTTCGACCTGGTGGAGTCGGTAGACTCGATCAGACTCGCGGTCCGTCTGTCCGAGACGTGTGAGCAGGCCAGCCGGGCGCCGCTTCCCGTGCTCGTTCAGATCAACGCGTCCGGAGAGACCACCAAGGGCGGGTTCTCAGTAGCGAAAGCGTTCGATTCGATAGCTGAGATCTGCGATTTGCCCGGGCTGAACGTACTGGGAATCATGACGATGGCTCCATTCGTCAGGGATCCCGAGCAACTTCGGACCGTGTTTCGCAGGACGCGCACGCTGTTCGACAGATGCGGGGAAACCCTGCCCGGGTTCACGGCGAAACTGCTGTCGATGGGGATGAGCAACGACTTCGAGATCGCGGTCGAAGAGGGGAGCACGGAGCTTCGCCTGGGAACGATCCTCGTGGGGGAGAGACCGGGAAAATGATAGATCTTACGCCACTCGATGTGCGCAAGAAGAAGGAAGACTTTCGCCGGGTAGTTCGCGGATATGATCCGGCCGAAGTCGATGGTTTCCTCGATATCGTTTCTGACAGACTCGAGGATCTGGTGGGACGGGAGTTGCGTCTGAGTGAACAGTCAGACCTTCTCCGTGAGCAGCTGGCTGCGTTCCAGGAACGGGAACGGGCCTTGAACGAAGCCTTAGTTACTGCCCAGGAATTGAGGGAAGAAGCCCGAGCCCAGGCCGAGAAGACAGCAGATCTGCGCGTGCGTGAGGCCGAACGCCAGGCGGAGGCAATCCGCCGCGATGCCGAACTTGCGGTTCAGGGTGCGCGCCGTGGACTCGATGAACTGCGGGTCCGTCGATCCAGCTTCCTCCGCTCCCTTCGCTCGACGACCGAGCACTTCCTGGCCGAACTCGATGAAGAGGAGCGCCGGGGCAGTGTGGTTGCGGAATCGGAGTCTGCGGACCTCGAGGCAGACCACGAGCCGGAAGATGGACCGGACGATGTGCAACTCAGGTCGGACGGAGACTGAGGGACCCGATGGAGTACCGCGAACTCACCGAGCCCATCGGAGCGCTGGAAGAAGAGATTCTCTCGGTGTGGGAGCTAGAAGGGACGTTCGAGCAGAGCCTCGCACTGCGTAAAGGCGCTCCCGAGTTCGTTTTCTACGAAGGTCCGCCGACCGCCAACGGCCGCCCCGGTGTTCATCACATTCTCGCCAGAACGATCAAGGACACCGTCGCCCGGTATCGGGCCATGGCCGGATCCCATGTCACCCGGATCGCCGGCTGGGACACGCACGGTCTCCCGGTGGAGATCGAGGCCGAGAAGCGCCTCGGGATCTCGGGCAAGCCGGAGATAGAGCAGATCGGTATCGCCGAATTCAATAAGGCGTGCCGGGACAACGTGTTTACTTACAAGGAAGACTGGGAGCGCCTGTCACTTCGGATCGGATACTGGCTCGACTACAGCCGTCCGTACGTCACCTTCCGGCCCGAATACGTCGAGTCCGTCTGGTGGGCGCTGTCAGAAATCGAGCGCAAGGGACTGTTGTACCGCGGTTTCAAAGTCCTTCCGTACTGTCCGCGGTGCGGAACGGGGCTGTCCAGTCACGAGGTCGCACAGGGATACGCGGATCGTTCGGATCCGTCCGTGACCGTGCGGTTCCCGATCGTCGGAGAGCGAGGACGCAGCCTGCTGGTCTGGACGACGACTCCCTGGACCCTGGTGTCGAATGTGGCGGTCGCGTTCGGACCGTCGATTCCGTATGTGGAAGTGGAAGAGGACGGAGCGAGGTTCGTGCTGAGCAGGGCACGCGTCCAGGACCTGTTCGGAGACGACGCGCGGATCGTGCGTGACGTGGGTGCCGACGAGTTGGCTGGCCTTACGTACCAGCGGCCTTTCGATCTGGACCCCTCCTACCCGGAGACCACTGGACGTGTATTGCCCGCCGACTTCGTTAGCGACGAAGACGGCACAGGGCTCGTGCACTCAGCCCCCGCGTTCGGAGCGGACGACTTCGAAATGGGGAAGGAATACAATCTGCCGGTCATACGTCCTGTGGACGATGCCGGACGGTTCGACTCACAGGTTCGGAAGGTCGGGGGAACGGCGGTAAAGGACGCAGACGCAGATCTGGTAGCGATGCTGGATGATCGTGGCCTGCTGTTTCACGCGGCGACGATCAGCCACAGCTATCCGCATTGCTGGCGCTGTGACAGTCCGCTCCTCTACATGGCCCGCGACTCGTGGTACATCCGTACGACCGCGGTCAAGGAACGTCTCCTGGCCCATAGCGCAGCGACTGCCTGGTACCCGCCCGAGATCGGGTCGGGCCGCATGGGCGAGTGGCTGGCGAACAACGTGGACTGGGCGATCTCACGGGACCGATACTGGGGAACTCCGCTTCCGATCTGGGTGTGCGACGCCGACTCCGAGCACCTCCAGGTTCCGGGCTCATTCGCTCGTCTCGCAGAGCTGTCGGGTCCGCTCACGGCCGACTTCGATCCCCATCGACCGGGAATCGACGAGTTGTCCTGGGCGTGCGTGCACGAAGGGTGCAGCGGTGAAATGCGTCGGGTCCCGGAAGTGCTCGACACCTGGTTCGACTCAGGCTCGATGCCGTTCGCGCAGTGGCATTATCCGTTCGAGAACCAGGAGGAGTTCGAGACGCATTTTCCGGCGGACTTCATCGCGGAGGGTGTGGACCAGACACGGGGTTGGTTCTACTCACTGCTCGCGATCTCCACGCTGCTGTTCGACGAGGGGCCGTACGGGGCTGTCGTGGTTAACGACCTGGTGCTCGACGAGGACGGGCAGAAGATGTCCAAGTCCAGAGGCAACGTGGTCGATCCCTGGCAGGCGCTGTCTGATCACGGTGCGGATGCGATCCGGTTCTATCTCCTGGCGTCGAGCAATCCATGGCTTCCAAAGCGGTGGGATAGCGACGGCATTCGCGAGACCAACCGGAAACTGTTCGATACGCTGCGCAGCGTATATCGATTCTTCGCGCTCTATGCGCGGCTCGAAGGCTGGTCGCACGAGCAGTCGGACGCTCGT
>JBDGUZ010000077.1:0-15921 GCA_039585915.1 Gemmatimonadota bacterium | reverse complement strand
CGCTGTTCGGCGGCCGGGATCATTCAACGGTGATTCACTCGGTGAATAAGGTAGAGGCAGAGATGGCGGGAGACGCTCAGTTCCGTTCACGGATAGAGTCCCTCAGGGAAGATCTCGGTCGTGGATAACGGTTGTAGAATCTCTCGGGGGCGGTGGGGATACATCGTGCGTTCGACACCGCACCGTGGAAGCGTGTGCAAGAGAGCGGTACTTTCCCGCAGGCTGTACACACGCCAGGTGAATCATGATTGGCTGGAGGGTTCAACGCACGACGCTAGGGAATTGATGTTTTCCCCGTTCCCACAGTCTCTACTATTACTGCTGTTGATGTATCTATAGAGTATCAGTTTACCGTTGTTCGGGAGAATTCGGATCTCGAACGGAATCCAAAGAGGGTATGGAATGAAGCTATCGGTCACACGGGACAGTCTTCATGCAGGTCTGGGAGCGGTAGCCGCTACCATTCCGTCGAAGACCACTCTGCCCGTTCTATCGAACATCCTGCTCGAAGCAAGAGACGGAGGTCTCTCCCTCAGTGGAACGGACCTCGATATATCGGTGTCTGTGACGATCGATGCGGAAATCGAGCAGGACGGCGCGGTAACGGTACCGGCTCGCAAGTTTGCTGAAATCGCCCGCGAGCTTCCTGCCGCACCCGTTCATATCGAAGTGAATGGGATGGAGATCCGTATCGAGGGCGGAAACAGCAAATTCAAACTGTTTGGCCTGGCTCCAGAGGAGTTCCCGAGCTTTCCAGAGGTGGACTTCAGTGAGAGCTGGAGAATGAACGCCGCAGATCTCCACGAGCTTATCAGCCGTGTCGCGTTCGCCGTATCGACCGAAGAGAGCAGACCGATCCTCAACGGCGTGTTATGGCAACTGCGTCCGGACTCGGCGACCATGGTAGCCACGAACGGGCACCGCCTCGCCAGACTGAAGGCCAAGCTTGAAGGAGTCGGAGCTCCAGAGGCCGACCTCATCGTTCCACCGAAGGCTCTGCAGCAGGTCCAGAGACTGTTCGGGTCAGATGAGGAGGTGGAAGTCGCGCGATCCAGGAATCATCTCGCATTCCGGTCCCCGGCGAGACAGGTGTTCACACGCCTTATCGAGGGCCCGTATCCGAACTACGAGCAGGTTATTCCTACGGACAGCGACAAGGCTGCCACCGCTAATCGCGATAATCTCGCGGCTGCGATCCGCCGGATGGCGGTGGTCGCGAGCGACCAGACTCACCGCGTCCGAATGGCGTTTAGCGCTGGTACTCTCTCTTTCCGCGTACAGACCCCCGACCTCGGCGAAGCTGAAGAAGAGATGCCCGTAGACTACCAGGGGGAAGCGCTCGAGATCGGCTTCAACGCGAACTATCTACTCGAAGTTCTCCGCTACATGCCGGATGATGATGTGATTCTGCAGTTCAAGGCACCCGAGCGTGCCGCGACGTTCATACCGGCGTCCGGAGCGCCGGACTACCTGTGCCTCGTGATGCCACTGCGGCTTCTCGACTGAGCCGGGTGAATCACTCCGTGAGCAACCGGGTAAGGACCGGGACCCGAGCTCAAGGAGAACTCATGAGAGGGTTCCGGCCCGCCAGACTGATCCCGCTGTTTCTGGCCACGCTGAATATTAGCGGCTGCAGCGACTCCAACGGTCCCGACGGATCGCTCGATGCGCAGATACGCTATGTGAACGCCATCAAGAACACCGTCGGAGTTGTGGAGATCGGCCTCGAGGGGGGTCCGTCCTCGGAGTTGGAATTCGGCGGCCAGAGCGAGTATCAGACCGCCACGCTTGGCTTCCGCCTCGCTTTTGCATCTGACGAGGATGGGACACTGAGAACCGGGGAGGTGTTCCTCGGCGCCGGCGCCCATTACACACTGGCCTTCGTCGGGCGCGCAGATATCCGTCTGGTCAGCCGCATTTTACTGTCGGATGACCCGGGCGAGCCTGACCCGGACAGGGCGTTCATTCGCTTCGTGCAGGGCGGTCTGCAGGTAGGCGCGGTGGACGTGTACCTGCTGGAAGAGGGCGATGAGGTCGATGGGACACCGACGGCCGAGGCTATGGACTGGCTTGACATAAGCCTCTACGGAGAGTTTGCGAGCGGAGAAGTAACGCTCGTGCTGACGCAGGTCGCAAAACCGGACTCCGTAGTGTTCGACTCCGGGCCGCTCACGATCCCGTCAGCGTCGGTTCGAACCCTGATGATAATCGACGGCACGGAAGCCGTCGATGCGATCGACCTGCTCGTGCTGGACGACGACGCCTGACTCCAGAACGAGACCCGATCAGTCGCCGTCTCGCGTCGTGGGATCCCGTTGTTCAGAAAGGCGCAACGGGACGGTAGCGGCGCGCATAGGGTCGGCGGCCTTCAGCCAGCCGATGAACTCGTCACGTTCGACTCCAGAGCGCTGCAGCGCAGCGTCCAGGGCCATCCGGACCCGCTCCTCGTGGGGGCGCGATCAGGCGGTCTCATCGGTCGCTCGAGTCAGACTCAGGTTGCCGAGTCGAGTTTCGACAGGAACGCGGGAGCCCGCCTGTGGCGCGTGGCCTGCTCGAACGCGTAGGCAATCCGAATCAGGGTCGGCTCGCTCCAGGCGCGCCCGAAGAATGACAGCCCGACCGGGAGACCGTGTACGAATCCACCCGGAACGGAGATGTTCGGATAACCGGCGATCGCAGCCGGTTCCGAGCTGCTACCCGCGAAGTGGTCTCCGTTCACCAGGTCCGTGACCCATGCTGGACCGCCAGTCGGAGCGAGCAGCGCGTCGAGCTGGTAGCGATCCATGATCTCGTCGATCCCCTGTTCCCTGGCCAGGGAGCGCGCGGTGGCGAGCGCGTCGAGATAGGGCTTCTCGGTAAGCGGTCCCTTTTCCTGGGCAAGCAGGAGGATCTCCTGTCCGAACCACGGCATTTGCCGCGCCGACTCGCGCTCGTTGAATTCGATGATCTCCTCCAGCGATCGCACCGGGGCTTCCGGGCCGAGTTGTGACAGGTAGGAATTCAGGTCCGCTTTGAACTCGTACAACAGAACTGTCCACTCTGGCGCGCCCATGTCCCCGATCGATCCCGGGTCCGCCGGGTCGATGATCTCGGCGCCTTCGGCCCGCATCGCATCGAGCGCTTCCTCGAACAGCCCGTCGACCTTCTCGTGGTATCCGGCGTAGGCGCGGGCTACCCCGATCCGGGCGCCACGCAGGCCGGCCGGATCGAGAAAACCGGTATAGATCCCGTGCGCGTTCCCGACACTGGCCTCCGTGACGGAGTCGGATCGATCGACGCCGGTCAGCGCGCCGAGTACCAGCGCGGCATCCCTCACGGTTCGAGCCATCGGTCCTGCCGTGTCCTGGGTGTGCGACAACGGTATGATCCCCGCTCGACTCACCAGGCCCACGGTCGGCTTGATTCCGACGATTCCGCAGGCGTGGGACGGGCACACGACGGAGCCGTCCGTTTCGGTGCCGATCGCGGCGCCCGCCAGGTTCGCGGAGACTGCGGCCGCCGAGCCCGAGCTGGACCCACACGGGTTCCGGGCCAGGATGTACGGGTTGCGGCACTGGCCCCCGCGGGCGCTCCAGCCGCTGCTGGATCGGGTAGAGCGGAAGTTTGCCCACTCGCTGAGGTTCGCCTTGCCCAGCAATACGGCGCCCGCCTGCCGGAGACGGTTCGCGACGGCGGAGTCGGTCGGCGGAATGGATCCTTCCAGCGCGTACGAACCGGCGGTCGTCGTCGTCCGATCGTGGGTCCCGATGTTGTCCTTGAGAAGGATCGGGACTCCGTGCAGCGGGCCGACCTCGTCTTCGTCACGGCGGGCTTGGTCGAGCCGGTCCGCGATCTCCAGCGCGTCCGGGTTCATCTCGATCACGGCACGGAGCTCGGGTCCGCGCCGGTTCAGGGCCTCGATCCGTTCGAGGTACTTTTCTGTCAGGGAGCGCGCGGTCCAGCGACCGGACCTCATGCCGTCGCGGAGCTCATCGATCGTGATCTCGTCGAGCTCGAACGGCTCCACGTCGGGGTGTGCTCCCGGACCTCGACCCGCGATCGAGTCCGCCGATGAACCTGCCGGGGAATCTTCGGCGGGGCCGCAAGCCGCCGAGCCGGCGATCAGCAGGGCGCCACCTGCCGCGCCGTACCCGAGGAACCGCCGCCTGCTCAACTCCGTCTGGCCGCTCTCGTGCTGCTCACAGTTCTGGCCCTCGTGGCGGTCGAGGTCGGACATCGGCGCATTCCTTTCGGCGCCCGGTCGAGCCGGGCGGATCGGGAGAATACGACGCGGGAGCCTGACGTACGGAGCCCCCGAGTCGAGGTGCAAGCTACATTGACGGCTCGGCGCCTGTCACCCGCCGCGCTTGACGGTCCGCTTTCCACCGGGGGAGTATGCCTGATGCACATCGATCCACAAGACAGAATGATCTGCGCGGGCGGCGACCTGGAGGAAGACCAGCGGTTGCTGACCGGGCAAGCCCGTGCCGGATCCGGGCCGGTATCCACGGCCGCGACCACGCCGATCTACCAGAGCTCGCTGTTCACCTTCCCGGACTTCGGGGCGCTGCTCGACGGGTTCAAAGCGGAGCACCGGACGAACCTGTACTCGCGCGGAAAGAACCCGACCGTCGAAGCGCTGGAGCGGAAGCTGGCCGCCCTCGAGCGGGGAGAGGCCTGTCTTTGCTTCTCCTCGGGGATGGCCGCTGTCAGCGCCGTGATGCTGGGGCTGCTGCGAGCCGGCGATCACGTCCTGTTCGTCAACGACACGTACGGACCCACCCTGCAGCTCGCGCAGCACCTTAGACGATTCGACATCGAGCACGACCTCCAGCTCGATCTCGACCTGGAGTCGATCGAGCTGGCAATCCGCCCGAACACCCGCCTGCTGTGGCTGGAGAGTCCGGGCACGATGCGGTTTCGACAGCTCGACATCCAGGCCGCGGCTTCGCTGGCCCGCAATCGTGGAATCCTCACGGGGATCGACAACAGCTGGGCGACTCCGCTGTGCCAGAAGCCGCTGACGCTCGGCGTAGACATCGTGATGCACACCTGCTCGAAGTACATCGGCGGGCACAGCGACGTGATCGCCGGTGCCCTCGTGACCAGCGCCGAGCGCGCCGAAGAGCTGTTCTACGGCTCGTACCTGCTCAACGGCGGCATCCTCGCACCGTTCGACGCCTGGCTCCTGCTGCGAGGGCTCCGGACCCTCCCGGTGCGGCTGGCGCAGCACGAAGCAGACGCTCTGAGGATCGCGGAGTTTCTCGATGCGCATCCGACTGTTCGGCGAGTCAACCACCCGGCGCTCGGTGAAGGTCGCCAGCTCGCCGCGACACAGCTCAGCGGGTACACGGGCCTCCTGAGCTTCGAGTTGGAGCGAGGCGGGCTCGAGAACGTGAGCCGAGTGATCGACGGGCTCGAGCACTTCGGGATTGGCGTGAGCTGGGGCGGTGTGGAGAGTCTCGTGATCTCGCCGAACGGGCGCAGCAACCAGGAGCGGCTGGACGAACTGGGGATCCCGCCCGGCCTGATCCGGCTCTCGGTAGGGCTCGAAGGGGCGGACGTGCTGATCGATGACCTGGAATCGGCTCTGGATCTTCTCACGTGACACCCTTCCGGGCCGACGCACCGCTGTCGGTCGGCGAGGCCCTCGCGCCGATCCTGACGATGCTGGGACTGTTCCTGCTCGGATCGTTCACGATCGGACTGAGCGGCGACCTGCTGGTCGCGGTGTTGCTCGCGTCGGCAGCAGTCGCGGGGCTCGTTGCCGCGAGGCACGGCCACGGATGGGATGACGTCCAGCAGGCGACCGGTCAGAAGCTGGCCGACGTGCTGCCCGCGATCCTGATCCTGCTGGCGATCGGTATGCTCATCGCCACCTGGGTCCTGTCCGGGACGATACCGTACCTGGTCTACTGGGGCGTGCGGTTCATCAGCCCGCAGTGGCTGGTGCTCACCGCGTTCCTGGCGACTGCGTTGATGTCCCTGGCCACGGGGACCTCGTGGGGATCGGCCGGCACGATCGGTGTGGCGCTGATGGGGACGGCGGCGGCGCTCGGAGCCCCGATGGCCGCCACGGCGGGAGCCGTCGTATCGGGCGCCTACTTCGGCGACAAGATGTCGCCGCTGTCCGACTCCACGAACATCTGCGCGATCGGAGCCGGGGCGGACCTGTACGAGCACATCCGGCACATGCTGTACACGGCGGTTCCCTCGTTCGTCCTCTGCCTGGTACTGTACACGCTCGCCTCACGCCTCACGCCGATCGCCGCGGACGGGTCAGCGGACGGTGCGCAGTCCCTGCTCGCCGACCTTGATGCCGCATTCGTGCTCAGCCCCCTGGTGCTCATCCCGCCGGCGATCGTGGTCGTGAGTATCGTGCGTCGCGTGCCCCCCGCCCTGGCGATCGCGATTTCTTCGCTGGTTGCGATCGTTCTCGGAATCTGGCTCCAGGGGTTCGGGGTCGACGAGGCGATCCGCGCCGCCGTGGGAGGTTTCAAGCTCGAGATGATCGCGTCCGCCGGCGTAGACCCCGGCATGCCGGGCGCCGACTTCGGCAGGTTGGTGGAGCGGGGCGGCCTGTACGGGATGGCCAACACACTGATCGTGGTGATCGCCGCCTTCCTGCTCGCGGGCGCGATGAGCGCGTCCGGCTCGCTGGAACTGCTTATCAAGAAGATGTTGGCGGCCGTCAGCTCCGTGTTCGGGCTTATCGCCGCCACGATGGCGGCCGGAGCGACGACGATCGCGCTCACCAGCCACGGTGGCGTTACGGCGCTGGTGATCGGCGGGTTGTTCCAGGGGGCGTACGCGGAGCGGGGGCTGGCGCCAGTGAACCTGTCGCGTTCACTCGAAGACTCGGTGACGATTACCGAGCCGCTGATGCCGTGGACCGTGTCGGCCGTATTCATGGCGGGCACGCTGGGCGTGTCCACGGTCGAGTACGCGCCGTGGGCCCTGTTCTGTTACGGCGGGCCGTTCTTCTCGCTGCTGATCGCTGCGCTGTACAGGCGGACGGGGTTCGGGATCCGGCGGCTGGGGGAAGAAACGGCTACTTGAGGTTCTGCCCGATCACCCTTCCAACGGTTCCCCCGATTCGTCCTGCTCTTCTTCCTCCTCGACGATCTCCTCCTGCACATACTTGATCCCCGGGTCGAATACCGAGGCCATCTCACGCACGTGATACGTCGCGCCGCCCCTCGGCCCCTTTGTGCGCCGGTAGAAAATCCATCCCTTCGACTCTAGCCTGAGCAGCAGTCGGTCGAGCAGGACCAGCGCGATGAGGCCAGCGACGACCCACGGAACCCAGCCGGACATCAGGCGTTCACTTCGACTTCTTCGAGTTCTTCACCGAGTGCACGGCCTTCACGCGCTCGACGAACTCGTCGGCCGGAATCTGTCCGATCGCTTCTCCGATCAGCGGAAGTGGCAGGTCCTCCAGCTTCCGGAATCGGACGCAGGACTTGCCCATGTCCATCCGCTTTCCCGTGTCACGGTATCTGGCCTCGAATTCCTCGCGGGCCCCCTCGTCCATGTAGATGCCGGTGAGATAAACGGCCATGTGGTCCTTCTGTGAGCCGAGCGCCGCGTACATCAGCGGCTTGCCGTTGTATGTGTCCGGGCAGGTCTCGAGCGGGACCTCGTACGTGATCATCCCCCAGTTCATCACCTCGTCGTACCCGTCCGGCAGGTTCTCGAGAATCTTCCCGCGGACCGCCTCGAGCGCAGCGCGTCGGTCTTCGGATAGCGAGGCCAGGTACTCCTCGACGGTATTCGCATCCGATCGCATCACATACCTCCGGGGTCGAATCAGGGGTCGTTGCCGAGGGGAATCGACAGGGACTCTCGCCGTGGCGGATAGCAGTATTCCTCGTCACACGACTGAAACTGGACACGGAGTTCGATCCGCTCGTCGGGCGATGCGGCCACCCGGTTCGATTCCCCGTCCTGCTGGACCGCAGGTAGCCGAGCCTTGAGACGTGCGACAGTCATGCCGGTGAACGACAGAAGATCGAGCGGCTCGTTCGTGTAGCGGACCGTGACCGTGACAGGATCCGGCCATTCGATGGTTTCGATCTCCACCCCCTGTGGCGCGGAGACGACCTCGATCGAGGTGGCGATCGGATTGAGGCCTTTCAGCTCCGGCGGCACGACCGGCTCGTCGGGCCACGAGTGGAAGCCGGCCGCGTGATCGATGGCCACCCGGATCTCGAGAAGCAGCACGTCGCCTTCGGCGTCCTGCACTGCCAGCCGCTCGACTTCGGCGACACTGACGCGGACGGAGTCGGCCCCGCCTCGAACGCCCTGTGCGGCGAGACCGGTGGGCGTTGCTAGCGCGACCACGATGAGCGCTGTAACGGCTAGCAGCTCTGTCGTGGTGGGCGCCCGGCTGACGAATCGGTCCAGGGCCGCCATCAGTCCTCGCCCCTGAGCACACGCGACAGCGTCTCGTCCAGCCTCTCACCACGCAGGGATTCGTTGGTGGCCAGGATGGTCCCGTCCCGCCCGATGAGGATAGCCCGCGGGATGTTCACGACGTCCAGGCTCGTGGCCAGCTCGCTTTCTGCGCCCTCCTCGACGAATACGTGCAGCCACGGCATCGGCCAATCCCCCTCGGACCTGAACCTGTCCACATCCTCCTGCGCCAGGTCGAACGACAGGCTGAGAATGGTGAACCCCTCCACTGTGTACTCTTCATAGGCCTCGTGCATGTACGGCATCTCGCTTATACACGGCCCGCACCAGGTAGCCCAGAAGTCCAGCATTACGACCCTGCCAGCGAGATCAGCCCGGGTGTAGGTGATGGACGGATCGTCCAGCGAGTGGATCTCGAAGTCCGGGATCCGGCTGCCAGGCTGGATCAACCTGTCGGGCGCGTATAGCGCTTCCGCCTTCCCGGCTGCGTCCGAGTCGGGATACTCACTGATCAACCAGGCGTGGTAGGCCTCGAGCTCGTCCGAGCTGCCGCGCGCCAGCGCGTCCTCGAGCAACCAGGCCAGAGCCACGGGGCGCAGCTTGTCGCTCCGGCCCCCCTCCAGCTCCGGCGACCGCAGGACTGCCAGCGCGTACTCCCTCGAGCGATCCCGGTCGCCAGTAGCGCTGAGGCCCTTCGACAGGCCGGATGGCTGGACCAGCCACGCCGGAGAGGCCGGCGGTAACTCCTCGAGAGACGCACGGGCGGTCGCGGGGTCGGTCTTGATCGGAGCGGCCATGTAGATCACGAGCATGATGTCGCGCAGCTCCGGGTCGGGCTCGGTGGCCAGTGCATTGGCGACCATCTCCGCATCCGGCGCCGGATCAAAGGCGTCATAGATCGCTCGCATCTCCGTGATGCTGGCCCCCGAGGCCGCCGCGCGGGCCCGCCGCTCGAAGTACGCATCGACCCGATCGAACACGTGCCGGGTGTAGAGCCCGAACCGACCGGCCGGACTCGAGGGGTCGCTGTACCAAACCTCGCCGGCACCGCTCCCCGATTCCAACGACGTCGGGTCGAGCACGATCGTGGTGAACGACCGATCGACGTCCAGGATCGATCGATATCCGCCGGAGCCGTCATAAACGTGGCGTCGCGCCTGCGGGTCCTCGATCGGCGAAGTCCAGGCCACGCCGAGGATCTGGTAGGCCAGCGTGTCGGCTTCCGTCGCGACGTCGACGGCTCGCAGTCCGTCGGCCCGGGAGTGCAGCGGAAGGGTGCCGCGATCCTCCGCGAATTCGTTGAAGTCCCCGATCAGTGCCGCGCCGTCCAGCTCGTCCCGCAAGTCGTGACGCCCGAGCTGGACGTCGATATCGACCCGCTGTTCGTCACCGGATAGATACAGGCCCGCCCGCTCACCGCGGTGACCGACTCCGGAGAACCAGACGAGGAATACGCCCGTCGTATCGACGGCGAGGGACCAGGTTCCGTCGGAGGCCACCATTACAGATGCGAGCACGTCCCCGCCGGGCCATTGGTGGACATGAACGTGCGAAACGGAGATCGGGCTCCCGTCGCTGCCGACGAGCGTACCGGAGAGCCGGGTCGGCCCAACTCCCGCGTGATCCGCCTGTCCGGCTTGCGCTGCCGGGATTCCGGCGTGCGAGTGCACCGTGGTCGACATCGGGAAGAGCAGGAGAATGACTGCGATGATCCTGGGCATCGGCTCCATGCAAGTTCGTGTGCAATGCTGCGACGGTCCGCCTGGTGCTTCCGGCTACGACTGCGCCCGCTCTATGTTCCGCAGCGATGATGAACAGACGATCCGCCCGGCCCCGGCTGTACAGCTCGCTGACCGCCCCGATTCTGCTCGGCCTCGGGGTGGTCGGGGCCTGTGTTCGCGCTCCTGTCCCACTTCCGCCGGTGGAACCCACAGAGGTCTCGACGGCCAGCCCGGGCCTCGCCTCGTCGGAGCAGGTCGTTCGCGTAGGTTTTCTCAACACGAGGATGCTACCGTTTTCCTCGGCCGGCAGCCGGGCGGACGTGATCGCGGCGCGGATCATCGGAGGCGGCTTTGCGATCGTCGCACTGAGCGAGGTGTTCAGCGAGACGGGACGAGAGCGCCTGGTCGAGCTCCTCGAAGCAGAGTACCCCTACCGCGTGGAATTTCTCGGCAGCAGGAAGCTGCATCGACTCGACTCCGGCCTGATGCTTCTGAGCCGGTTGCCGCTGTCGGCGATTGCGGACTCCATTCCGTTCCGCACCATCCGCGTGCGGGCGAGCACAGACGCCGGATCCGAGCCCGAACAGGCGGCGGCGTTTGTGCGGTTCGTGGAATTCGACGATTGCGCCAGCAAAGACTGCTGGGCTGCCAAGGGCGTCGGTTACGTTCGCGTCGCTCTCTCGGGCCGGCCGCTGCACTTGTTTTTCACCCACATGCAGGCGTCCTATGGCAGCGACGACGAGGAGGGACGGCGGGCGACGTTCGCGGCTCGGGCGAGTCAGCGAGTTCAGATGGGGTCGTTCATTCAGGCAGTTGCCGGGGACGATAAACTCTCCAGGAAGAGGCGTCGGGCTCCGAACGGTCCGAGATGATGAGCCAGCTCTCTGTTCCATTCCCGTTCGGCCTGACGGATGCGTGGACGGATCACGGGCCGCCGGAAGATCCCGGGCTCACGTTTCCCGTCAGGAATCTGAGTGTCCGCTTCGATTACGTGCTGGCCAGCCTGCCGGACACAATGACTCCTTTGTGCGTCAAATCGATCGCTACCGCGTTCGGGCTCGATACGCAGCGTACACCTGAGTCGATCGACATCACTGTTGAACGCCAGGTCACCGATCACGTGGGCCTGGTCGTGGAGCTCGTCCCGGCCCCTAACGGGTGCGCTCTCGTCACGTCCGCCGACCGGAATACGCCAGCCACCGGTCGTTAGCCCCCGGACTCAATCTCCCGCAGTTTCTGTGTCGCGTTCTCGTTTTCGGGGTCGAGTTCGAGAGATTTTTGGTAAAACTCCTCCGCAAGGACGACCTGACCGTCCGTGAGGTATCCCTCCGCCAGGCTGTCCCACACGTTCGCCGACTCCGGGAACTGCTCCGTGTTGAGCTGGAAAACGGAAATCGCCGCGGCTGTCTCCTCGTTGCTCAGGAGCTGGTATCCCAGCGAGTTCAGGCTCCGCTCACCGAAGTCGTAGGAGCCCCTCCCGTAGAACCGTTCCCGAAGCCATTCGTAGTGGGCAACCAGCGAGTCGAGGCCCCGGACCTCGTACACTTCGAACAACTCTTCGTCCAGCGCCATCGGACGGGGCCGGCCACGATGGCAGGTGTGACACCACATGTTGACTTCGCCGGGCCCGCTGCGCTCCACGGTGTCGAGTGAATCGTTGACCACTCCCAGCGTGCGCAGCATGGTTCTCGCGACTTCCTTCCGCGAATTCTCGTCGGATGGAAAATCGTAGGTACTGAGGGGCTCCCCCTCCTCCCCCACGTGACAGTGAGAGCATCGAACCCCGAGTGCACGGGAAAACCCGGTCATTACGGCGCGCAATCGTTGTCCGCCGAAGTCCTCGGGAAGGACCTGGAGATTCTCCGGCTCGTCCGGCCAGCTCCATTCCTGTGCCAGGGCAGGGCCGGCGGACAGAAGAATCAGTAGCGCCGTCGCTGCAGCAAGGGCCAGGAGTGAAGCCTTCATCCCTCCTCGACCGGGATCAGCTCGGCGTTCGCCTCCAGCCACTGCTCGAACGTCTGGAGCCGCGGGTTCAGCGAGCGAGAGAACTCGGGGTCGCGCGGGCCGCAGTAAGCATCCTGGAAGTCCCGCCAAACCTGGAACATGTTTCCCAGATCTTCGGCCCCCGGAAAACCGAATCCCCTATAGACCGCGGGCTCCACGTTGTTGAACCCGACGTCCATATCCATCGCCCGTCCGAGCGCCGCAGCCATCTCCGGCCCCGTCAGGTGATCACTCGAGATCGCGACGGTCTGCCCGACCAGTTCGTCGCCGCGCTGGAAGATCCCGTATGCGCAACGACCGATATCCTCCACCGCCATGCCAGGCACCTTGCCATCGCCGATCGGAATCGTGATGGCGTATCGACCATCGGGCCCCTTCGTCGGTCCGAGACCGAAGTGAATGAAGTTGTCCCAGTAGAACGAAGTGAGGAGGAAGGTCGTCGGAACTCCGGCATCGGTGAACAGGACGTCTGCCGCGCCTTTGGCGTCGAAGTGCGGGACCTTGTAGTTGTCCAGCAGCGTCGGCATCCGGTCGTCGTCGAGCGGCACCCACTTACGTGTGTCTTCGAGGGTGGACCAGATCACGTGCGTCAGGCCGGCCTGCTTCGCTGCTCGGGCGAGATTCCCCGCCTGGGCTGTCTCCTTCTCCGGCGAGAAGTGCTCCCAGAAGTTCGTGACGAAGTACGCGCCGTACGCTCCATCGAGCGCCCGCACGAGGCTCGCTTCGTCGTCGAGGTCCGCCGCCACGACCTCGGCCCCCGCGGCGGCCAGCGTCTTCGCGTTGTCGGAGTCCGGGTTCCGCGTGATCGCGCGGACCGCGAAGCCGCCATCCGGGTCGTCGAGAATCGCGCGGGCCAGTCCGCCGCCCTGTGCGCCGGTCGCGCCCACGACGGCGATGATCTTCCTGTCGGACATGAGCCACCTCCGGGAATCGATGTTCGTCTGTGTGCATTCCCGGGGTGCGTGCACGGGGCCGCGTCAGCCCCCCGGAGTCAGTCTCGGTAGTTCAATGAACCCGATCCTGACTCACCAGTTCCCACAGGCGTTGCATGGTGATGGTTGGATCGCGGCAGATCGTGATCGGGACATCTCGCTCCTCGGGAACACCCCATCTGTTCTCGACCGGGCCGGCTACTTCGAAGGAGCCACAGTCGACGGTCACCATCTCGTCGGGCTCGACCCCGAGCAGTATGACTGGGTTTCCCGGTCGGTTGCCCGGACCGAAGTACAACCAGCTGCCGGCCAGGCTGACGACGGGTGGCAGACCCAGATCACGGCCGTACAAGTCCAGCGCTCCGGCCTGGCCGTAGTTTCCGCCGTACAGAACGATGCCCGGCCGGTCACCGGGAGGGAGAGCGTCCACCACGCGAGCCACCGCCTCAGCCTTCTCCCGCCAGCCGAGCATGTCGGCGTAGTCCTGCGGTAGCTCGAGTTGCTCACCCCAATTCGTCTTCGTGCCGGCCGTGATCCCGGTCATCGCGGCGTACTTGGCCATCGGCTCGGGCGGGACGACCGGAAGGCCGAACGGAAGCACGAAGACTCCCCAGGCCAGTACGGCGAGTCCCAGACTCCAGCCCAGGACGGCCCTGAGTCGGGGACGAGCGAGACTCTCCAGCCACACGGCTCCAGCTCCATACAGAACGGGGTGAATCGGTCCGGTGTAGTAAGACTTTCCTTTGAGCGCTGCGAACAGCACGAGGCCGGCCAGGGCGATCCAGCCCACCAGCCGGTAGCGTCGGAGCCTGTCCGACAGGAGCAGGGCCACGAGGCCGGCCACGGCCAGCACGATCTGCGGACCCCAGATGGCTTGTTCGAACAGGTGTTCTCCGAGGGTGATCCGGTCCAGCTGCCCTTCCTGCAGACCTGACATCTGCTCGAGAACCGGCACACCGAGCCTGATCTGTCCGACAATGCTCGGACTCCCGAGGAGAAGGGCGATTCCGAGCGCTGCCCACGGCCACGGACCGAAAAACACCTTCCGCCGTGACGAAAGCAGCAAGCCGATGAACACCGCGAGACCGAAGAACAGGATCGAGAACTTGCTCAGCAGTCCCAGGCCCCCGGCGAAACCCAGCACGATCCACCACCGATCGTCCTCCGTGTTCACGAGTCGGAGCAGCGCCCAGAAACCGAGCAACCACCAGAGCTGGTCGAGCACGACCGGCTGGAACAGAGATGCTGTGCGCAGGAACAGCGGATTGAAAAGGATCGCGATCGCGGTCAGGATCTGAGCGCGCTTACCGCCTCCGAGCTCACGGGCGATCAACACCGCGAGCAGGATTACGCCCACTCCGAACAACGCCGGCGTAATGCGGTAGATGAAAACCGACACGCCGACTGTGTTTCGGACCGCTTCCGACAGAAGAGCGATGAACGGCGGGAAGTCCATCTCGAACAACCGCAGATGGGTTCCCATGCTGAAGTAGAGCAACTCGTCGCGGTGGAACTCGTACGGCGTGACGAAGGCGGTCATTAGATGCGCCGCTAACTTCACGGCGATGAGCCACAGGGCTGCGGTGGAGACAGGCGGGCGGATGTCCGACAAGGATTTGCCCGGCTAGCTCAAAGCACGATTCCGAGCATCGTGGCAAAGGCCACGATGAGAAAGATCACTACCAGCGGTACGATGAGAGCGAGGCCTCGCCTGGTCATCTTCCGCTGATACTCGATCGCTCCCTTCTGCGCCTCGATCGACTCGGCCTGGTTGTCCAGCGCTTCCTGGTATCGGTCAAGGTGTGTGCGCTGCAGGTCTCGGATCTCCGTCAAGAGCTCTACGACGCGGTCCTGGCTCATCGATCTTCCTCCCACAGCTCGGTTCCGGCTCCACAATGTCACACACCTTCCTGAACGTGCGCATTCCTATGTAGACTGGCCAGCATGAGCCACCCTCGTGGTGGGCCGTTGCCAATCGTTTCGCACGTCCAGCAGGAGCCTGGCAGATGCACCTCAAGTCGTTGACTATTACAGTTGCGCTGTTCGCCGCAGGAGTCATATCGGGCTGCTCAGCCGCCGATGACCAGGTCCCGGCCGAGCACGCCGATGACCAGCACCCGGAGGCGAAGGCCTCGCAGTCACCTGATGGTGTGCCACTGTACGACAACCTCGGCGAATTCCGCCGAACGATAAACACAGACTCGGAGCTGGCACAGGCTTACTTCGACCAGGGACTGAGGCTCCAGTACGCGTTCAACCACGCGGAGGCGATCCGATCCTACCGCGAGGCGGTGAGTCTCGATCCGACGTGCGCGATGTGCTGGTGGGGTATCGCCCTCGCGTCCGGCCCCAACATCAACGCGGCGATGGACTCGGATGCAGGCGCCGATGCCAGGGCAGCGATTACGACGGCACAGGAACTGGCGGAAGACGGTCCGGCGGCGGAGAAGGCGTTGATCGAGGCGCTGGCCCAGCGATTCGCCGCGGATCCGAACGCGAAACGGCCTCCGCTCGACTCGGCGTACGCGAGTGCAATGGGCATCGTAGCGACCAGCTTTCCCAACGATCCGGACGCGCTCACGCTGTACGGGGCGTCCCTGATGAACCTCAGCCCGTGGTTCTACTGGACTGGTGATTACGGGAACCGGGAGCCGCGCGCCGATACGCCCACGATGCTGTTGAACTTCGAGCGGGCGCTCGCGCTGAATCCGGACCACCCGGGAGCGTGCCATTACTACATCCACTCGGTCGAGGCGGCGTATCCGGAGAAGGCGATCGAATGCGCCGACCGGCTGGCCCGCCTGATGCCGGGTGCCGGGCACCTCGTGCACATGCCCGGCCACATCTACATCCGTGTCGGCCGCTATGCC
>JBDGUZ010000076.1:0-11139 GCA_039585915.1 Gemmatimonadota bacterium | reverse complement strand
GAACGGGTCCTGTACCGTCTGGGGCCAGTTGAGCAGCACGTAGTACACCTTCGCGCCGATGATCCCGCCGACGATAGCCCCCAACAGGGCATCGCCGGCCAGTTCCTCGTCCATCCCCTTCCTGAGCAACTCGCGGCGGACGATCCAGAAGCCGCTGAGGAACGACAGGGCCATCATCACCCCGAACGAGGTGATCGTGATCGTGCCCAGCACCGGCAGATTGAGAGTGATCAGTTCGGGATACATGGCGCTCCTGGGAGTACCACGCCGTGATTCGCGAGCGAATCCAGCGGCGTGAGACCCGGAAATGGAAGTGAGGGATCTGCGTTCAGGCCCAGGCCGGCGACTTCGCCCGCCCGGAGTCTGTGCTCTGCCAGACAGGCCACCATCGCGGCGTTGTCCGTCGCCAGGCGTGGCGAAGGCGAATACAGCGTGCCGGTATCGCCCAGGGCGTCGCGAAGCCGCTCCCGAAGCGCCCCGTTGCGCGCGACTCCACCGCCGAGAAGGACCCGGTCGCAGCTCGTCCATTCGACCGCGCGAAGGACCTTGGCAACCAGCGTGTCCACGACCGCCTGCTGAAACTCGGCCGCCAGGTCGGGAACTGCCTGCGCGAGCTGTGTGCCGCCCTTCGACTCGAGTTCCGCCGCCAGGAGAGCCGTCGCGGTCTTCAGTCCGCTGAATGAAAAATCGAAGTAAGCGGGATCGGCGGGAGTGTGATGAGATGAAAGCATCGGTCGGGGGAGCTTGAACCGCCCCGGCACCCCGTCCCGGGCTACGCGTTCGATCTCGGGGCCTCCCGGGTATCGCAGTCCCAGCCGGCGGGCCACTTTGTCGAACGCTTCGCCGACCGCGTCATCCCGGGTCTGCCCGAGCAGCGTGTACGAGCCCCACGATGCGGCGTGCAACAACAGCGTGTGTCCACCGGAAACGAGGAGGGCCACGAACGGAGGCCTCGCCTCTGATGATTCCAGCGAGTTGGCGAACAGGTGCGCCTCCATATGCTGGACACCCACCAGGGGCTTCCCCAGCGCCCAGGCAAAGCCCTTGGCCCAGTTCAACCCCACGAGCAGCGCGCCTACGAGACCGGGACCCGCCGTTACCCCGACACCCGCCAGCTCGCCGGGTTCGACGCCGGCATCCCGCAGAGTCCGAGCCACGACGGAATCGATCTGCCGCAGATGGGCCCTGGCCGCGATCTCGGGGACGACTCCGCCGAACCGCTCATGCGCGTCCTGGGAGAGAATGACGTGGCCGAGGATAAGACCGTCCGCCACCACGGCGGCGGAAGTCTCGTCGCAGGAAGATTCGATTCCGAGAACCGGTCCGCCGGGCCAGCCCGGGTTCACGGGTCCGAGCCCGGCTGCACGGTGACTTCCGGTGGCGAAAGCCGGACGGATACGAATCCGGAATCCGGAAACGTCGTGCTCACGGTCACCCTGGTCGGGCCGTCCGGTGAACTGGAGACTTCAGCAATCACGTGGTCGAGTGCCTCCAGCTGCATGCGAACGGCCGTCGCGGCACCGCGAATCACGGCCTCGACGCTGTCAGGCGTCACGCTGGCGCCTTGGCTTCCCGGTCCCGTGAGCTGAACGGGAAGACGTTTCCTGAGAATCACCAGCGAATCGACCTCGATCGTCACGAGAGCGGACGCCGGCTCTACGCTGACGCTTCGCACGCCCGTCGGAAGCTCGATCGGCAGATCACGCATCACGGTGTTCGCGATGTCCTCGAGCCCGATACGGCGTGTCGCGACGCGCGTGATCCTCTCGACCTCGGAGGCGGGTCCACGCACAGTCACCGTGTCGGGCGACACCAGAATCGGGCGCAGCACCGTGAATCCCGTCGCGGGAACGGCATCGATCTCGGCCACTACCGGGACCCGGCGCTCGGCACGTTGCTCGAACTGAAGCGTGAGAGCCCGCGGCACGATCGACGTTGGACGGACATCGAGCTCTCGATCGTATCGGACCCGGCCCTCGTCGAGTTCGACCCGCATCGTCGACTCGATTACCGAGTCGATCACGACCGGGATTTCCGGCTCATTCACGAGCAGTCCGAGCAGATCCCGGTTGCGTCCCTGGAACGTCGTGCTGACTTCCTCCGGGGCGTTCACCAGGACCCAGGCGGAGTCCAGCACTTCCACCGTCACGCGCGTTCGAACGGGCTGGGATTGCCTTTCGTCTGCACTGAGGCTGAGCCACAGGAGAGAGACGATCACGAGAGCGGCGAGCTTATAGCCCCAGTTCGAGAAGATCGCGACGCGCATATCCACGGTGACTCAGAGCTCCTCGGGCTGATCGGAATCCTGATGCTCCGGACGGTCCGGCCGACTCCTGCTGACCTCCTCCGGCCGGCCTGCGACCCGGATTTCGACCGGATCGCCCTCGCGCAGCCCGTAGCCTCCCGGCGGATATTGACCCACGATTCTCCCCGGCGCGTCGAACGACAGGGGATCGTAGCTGATCGCCCCTAGGCTGAGCCCGGTTTCGGAGAGGAGCTCGAGAGCGTCATCGATGTGCCGGCCGGACAGGTCTGGCACGGTCGTCAAGGGTGAGCCCTTGCTCACAAGGAGCGTCACGTCCGCCGGCACCGTGAGCTCTGTCCCGGGTCCGGGCTCAGTGCCGAATGCTCGGCCGGCTTCGGTCGAATGGTTCGCCTCGCGTGAATTCACTCTGAACCCGAGTCGATCGAGCACGATTGACGCCTGACGCGCGGACAGGCCCGATACGTCGGGAATCGAGTGCACCTCCGGTCCGCGGCTGAGTGTGACTACGACCGGAGCACCCGGGCGGACCTTTTGTCCTGGAATCGGACTCTGCGCGAGCACCGCCCCTTCCGGGGCATCCGGGTGCGACACGGCCGACCGGACGCCATGCTCGAGGCCGACTTCCTCGAGTCGGCTTCGGGCCTCCTGATCGGACAACCCGACGAGTTCCGGAACCATAACGAGACGTCCGGCTTCCGACGGGTTGCTTCCCGGCGTGAGCCACAGGTCAGCCGTGAGGTATCCGGCGAGAAACAGGCCACTCACGATCACCAGGGCGATGGCCCACGGCTTCCAGCCACTTCGAGACCCACCACCGGACTTCGCACGGCGCGGTGGGAAATGTTCCGTGGACTGCGTGTCTTCGGAAGAGGATCCATCGATCCCGCCGCCTGTCGTGGTGCCTCCCCGCGGGGCTCGTCCACCGCCCAATCCCCGCCGCCGCCTGTACGTCATCCCTTGCCGCCTTTCCTGAGTCGGCTCGCGAAAGCACCGTCCGTCCCCGTTCGGAACGGAAGAACTTCCAGGTCTCCCATGTCCGTCACGCAGTCCGCGACCAGTCCGACGGACGAACCGGGAGGCTCCCGATCGAACTCCGGCCTGCGGGCAAGGAACGCCTCCACCTGCCCTTGGTTCTCCTCGGCCTCCATCGAGCAGGTCGCGTACACGAGCAGACCACCCGGTTCCACAACGTCCGCGCACGCATCGAGCAATTCGGCCTGCAGGGCCAGCAGCGACTCCAGGCGGCGCTCCGATAGTCTCCAGCGCGCATCAGGCCTTCGGCGGAGTACGCCCGTGCCGGAGCACGGTGAGTCGAGAAGCACCGTCCGTGCCGACCTGATCGCCGGCCGAAGGGCGTCCATCACGACCACCAGCGCGCCCGAGTCCGCCCGGTCCAGCGTCGAGACGGCCTTCCGAATCCTCGCGGGGCTGGCATCGGCCGCCACGAACGGCTTCGCCCCCGAGGCCATATCTGCCAGCGCCGCCGCCTTTCCACCGGGTGCGGCGCATGCGTCGAGCACGGGCCCTTCAACATCCGCTCCCACGAAGTCTACCACGGCCGAAGCAGCAGGATCCTGTGCGACCGCCCGCCACCTCGCCAGCGCCCGGGCCGGTTCGCCCGACGCCAAGCGGACCATTCGAGGGCGCCCCTCGATTCGCTCCAGCTCGATCCGTGCCTCCAAGTCCGTCAACGGTCGTTCCGGGTCATCTGTGCCGAGCAGACGAAATGTGACGGGCGGCGGCTGATTATCATTCTCCACGAGCCGTTCCACGTCGGCAAGCGGCCAGCGTCGCAGCCAGCGTTGCACCAGCCATTCCGGGTGCGACCCCCAGGTGGAGAGCCACGCCGCCGGCCGTTGGTCCCGCGGAGGAAACGCGTCCTCGGGCACGCCCTCCCGGACGGCCCTGCGCAGGACAGCGTTCGCCAGCCCTGCCGCTCCCGGCCCGAGATCGGTCCGGACTCCCTCGACCGTCTCGTGGACCGCGGCATGTTCCGGAATCCGGGTCTGTCGAAGCTGATACAGGCCCAGTCGCATCCAGTCCAGCAGCGCGGGATCCAGCGCGGTCAGAGGCCTGTTCACCAGCCGAGCGAGTTCCGCGTCCAGTCTGGCCCGCAGCCTGATCGCGCCAAATGCCAGCTCGAGCCCCAGCGCCCGGTCGCGGTCTTCGAGTCGGGCAAGCCGCTGGTCCGAGGCACGATCCGCGTATGCGCCGGCACGGACGTCCGCGAGAATCCGGTATGCGGCCTTCCTGGTCTCGACGCCCCGGCCCTGCGGCGGACGTCCGGCACGACTCAATCGCGCCTCAGTCGAGCATTCCCGTGGAGGGGCTCGACGGAACCGCCCACTCCCGGGTCGGCATGCGGCCTGCCAGGTACGCAGCCCTCCCCGCCCGGACTGCGAGACGCATGGCCGAGGCCATCAGCTCGGGTCGTTCGGCGGCCGCCAGCGCCGTGTTCATCAGGATTCCGTCCACTCCCTGCTCCATCGTCAGGCAGGCGTCGGAGGCGGTGCCGACTCCGGCATCCACGATGACCGGCACCGAGAGACGCGACTTCAGGAGCCGGATGTTGAGCGGATTCAGGAGCCCGAGCCCGCTGCCGATCGGAGATGCGAGCGGCATCACCGCGGCCGCACCGGCTTCCTCCAGTCGAAGCGCCGTGATCAGGTCATCGTTCGTGTACGGAAGCACCGTGAAGCCCTCGGCCGTGAGAACGCGGGTGGCCTCGAGCAACGCCTCGGTATCGGGCAGGAGCGTCTCCTGGTCCCCGATCACCTCCAGCTTCACCCAGCTGGACAGCCCTGCCTCACGCCCCAGCCGCGCGTAGCGAATCGCGTCGTCCGCCGTGAAGCAGCCGGCGGTATTGGGGAGCAGGAAGAACTCCTCCGGACGAAGGTGGTGAAGCAGGCTCTCCTGTTTTGACGCGTCCAGATCCACTCGCCGGACGGCCACGGTGACCATCTCCGCCCCTGAGGCCCGGATCGCCTCGACGGTTTCCTCGTGGCTTCGATATTTTCCGGTTCCGACGATCAGGCGTGACGAAAAACTGCGCTCCGCGATCATCATTGGATCGCGTCCTTCCAGCGGATCTATCCGTTCGTCCGTCATCGATCCCCTCTTGGTTGCACTCTGTTGTCTTCGCGGCCACATACGACCGGGTTCAGCCGCCACCCACGAACTGCACTATCTCGAACCGGTCTCCGTCTTCGACCTGGACCCGGTCCAGGTCGTCCCGTCGGACAATTCCCCGGTTCCGCTCCACCACGACCATGCGTGGATCGATCTCGAGCTCCACGAGAAGCGCGAGTACGGACCCGCCTGCCACGAATTCACGGCTCGTCCCGTTGACCTCGACCTTCATCAAGCCCTCGTTCCGCCCTCATCGGGCCTGCGGCTCGTTCCCACCTGTCCTTCGAGAACGCCGACCAGTCGGTGAACCGCTGCCGCCGGGTCATCATTCCGCCATACGGCCCGGATCACGGCCACGCCGTACGCACCGGCGCCGGTGACCGTGCCGATCGACTCGACGTCGATCCCCCCGATCGCGATCACAGGAGGTCCCGAGCCGGCACAGGAGGCGATCAGATCCGGCCCCCCGGCAGGCATTCCCGGGTGGCTGGGTGTCGGAAAGATCGTACCCAGGAGGAGGTAGTCTGCTCCGCGCGACGACGCCTCGCGACACTCTTCCGGCGCGTGG
This sequence comes from Gemmatimonadota bacterium, assembly GCA_039585915.1. GTDB lineage: Bacteria > Gemmatimonadota > Gemmatimonadetes > Palauibacterales > Palauibacteraceae > Carthagonibacter. The sequence goes on along the minus strand of JBDGUZ010000076.1, from coordinate 5,176 downwards.
ACTGATACACCGACTGCGCAGGTGTGGACGAGCACCCGACGCGCCGCATCAACCGGAAGCGAACCGCGGCCCAGTTGAACTGCGTGTGCCCCTGCGACGCGGGCGATGTCGGTCCGACCGTTCACCACGATCCACCCACCTGTGGCATCAGCGCGCGGAACGAGCTCCCTCGCCAGATCCAGACACCGGGCCGGCTGCACGCTGCGCGGGCGGAGGTGCACGGCTACGGACCCACCTCCGGCTTCGAGCAGGGAGGTGACCCGGCCGATCGCATCGATTCGATCGAGCTCGCTATCGGGACAGATGACGTGGAGTCGGGGGACGATCACTGAAATCGGTCGCCCTCCTGCGCTCCTCGCCCGGCGACCCAGGCTCCCGTGGTCATCCGGGCGCGACCGGACGGCTTCACCTCGCCGACCCACAGGGTTCCGTCGCCGGTAGCGATACGCACACCCCGTCGGGGGTCCGCTTCCAGCACGGTTCCGGGAGGCTGTTTCGACGCGGAATCGTCGGGGCGTGGAGCGAACAGCTGGACCTGCAGTCCGTCCAGCTCCGACCAGGCCGCCGGCCACGGGTCGCAGCCCCGGATCCACCGATCCAAGCTCACCGAGTCCAGCGACCAGTCGATTCGCGCGTCCGCACGACCCAGCTTGGGAGCATACGTAGCCCGGTCGTGAACCTGCTCTGCCTCTTCGATCGCGTCCGCCTCCATCTGCGCCAGGGCCTCGATGAGCGCCGTGGCGCCCATCTCGCTGAGCATTGCGTAGAGTTCCCCCGCCGTAATGTCCTCGGGCAGCGGCGTCGCGACCCGATACAGAATCGGACCGGTGTCGAGCTCGCGGACCATCCGCATGATCGTCACTCCACTGTGTGAGTGACCGCGAATGATCGCCCAGTTGACCGGGGCCGCCCCCCGCAGCTCGGGCAGCAGCGAGGCGTGCACATTGATCGAGCCGCGTCGCGGCACTGCGAGAACATCGTCCACCAGGATGTGTCCGTAGGCCACGATGACCGAAAGATCGGGCTCCAGCTCCCGGATCTCGCTGGTGAATGCCTCGCCCCGCGGCCGCTCGGGCTGAAGAACAGGTATCCCTTCCCTCTCCGCCTCCTGTTTCACGGGGCTGGGGCGCAGGGATCGTCCGCGACCGGCCGGTCGATCAGGTTGCGTCACCACCGCGAGCACGGCATGTCCCTCTTCCTGCAGCGCGCGAAGCGACGGAACCGCGAATTCAGGCGTTCCCCAGAACAGAATCCGCATGAGTCCCTCCAGGAATTACGGGCGGGTAGAAGCGAGCGCCCCGTCGAACGCGGACCGGGCCGGGACTACCCGGCGATCAGAAGGCGCCAGCTGATCGTCTCTCCGAATCGTCCATCTTCGCCCACTTGCTCAGCAACAATTTTCGCTTCAACGGGCTCAGACGGTCAATGAACAGAATGCCGTCCAGATGGTCGTTCTCGTGCTGCAGGCACCGGCTGAGAAGGTCCCTCGCCTCAATTCGAATCTCGCGGCCCTCCCTATCCAGCCCTTCAACCACAACTTCCGCGTACCGCTCCACCGTCTCGTTCAACCCCGGGATGCTCAGACACCCCTCCGTGTCGCGAATCGTGCCGCCGGCCTCCACGATGCGCGGGTTGATCACCACGCCGGGCTCGATGTCCGGCTCCCGGACGTCGTACACGAACACGCGAAGCGGGATGCCCACCTGTGGCGCCGCGAGGCCGATGCCATCGGCTGCGTACATCGTCTGCGTCAGATCGTCCACCAGTTGACGTATCTCGTCATCGATCGACGCTACCTCGTCGCAGCGAACCCGGAGCGCAGAGTCTCCCAGGATCCGGATGTCCCGCACCGCCATCGTCAGCTTCCGGTGCTTTCGGACGAGACCTTACTGCCGATCTTCGAGCGCTCGATTTCGAGCCGCGTGTCGCCCCCGGTGCGGATCGTGACCCGGTCGTCCGTCAGGTGAACGATCTTCCCTACGATCCCACCGATCGTGGTGACCTCGTCGCCCTTCGACAGCGCCGCGACCATCTCGTCATGGGCCTTCTGCTGGTTCCGCTGCGGCTTGATCAGCAGAAAATAGAAGATCGCGAAGATCGCCCCGAACATGAACAACATGCCGAACGGGCTCTGTCCCTGCGGGGTGCCGTTGGCCTGCAGCATCAGCATATGAACTGGCAACACGATACCTCCATCGTCGATCGTGAATCAGTCGGACAATATATCCGGCCCGGAACGATATCGCCGCAGTCGATCCTCGGCCCAGCTCTCGAACCGCTGCTCCAGAATCGCGTCTCGTGCTTCGGACGCCACTCTGACGAGAAATGCCACGTTGTGGATGGACAGAAGACGCAGACCCAGGAGTTCATCGGCGACGAACAGGTGCCGCAGGTAGGCCCGGGTGTAGTTCTGGCACAGCTCGCAGTCACATTCGGCGTCCAGGGGCCGGAAGTCCTGCGCAAAACCGGCTCGCTTGACGTTGAAACGGCCGTCCGTGGTGAAGGCCGTGCCGTTGCGCCCGTTCCGGGTCGGCGCGACACAGTCGAACATGTCCACGCCGCGCCGGATCGCCTCGATCAGGTCCGTCGGGTACCCCACTCCCATCAGGTAGCGCGGCCGATCGATCGGCATGTGCGGCTCACACACGTCGAGAATCGACAGGGTAACGTCCTTCGGCTCTCCGACTGACAGCCCCCCGATTCCGATCCCGGCCCAGTCCCCGATCTCCAGGGTCCGCTCGAGCGACTCCAGGCGAAGCTCCGGCCAGGATGCGCCCTGAAAGATCGGAAACAACAGCCCGGCCCGACCGGTCCCGTCCGCCCGGAGCTCCGCGTGACGGGTCTGGCAACGCTCCAGCCACAGCAGCGTTCGCTCCAATGCGCTCCGCGCGGTCTCGGGGTCTGCCCGCCCGGGAGGACACTCATCCAGCGCCATCATCACATCCGAACCGAGACACGCCTGGATTTGGACTGCCCGCTCCGGCGTCAGCAGGTGCCGCGAGCCGTCGATGTGACTCTGGAATGTCACGCCTTCGTCGGTGACGCGATTTATCCGGGCGAGCGAGAAGACCTGGAATCCCCCGGAATCGGTGAGGATCGGCCCGTCCCAGTGCATGAACCGGCCGAGGCCACCGGCCTCCTCGATTACCTCCGTGCCCGGTCGCAGGTAGAGATGGTAGGTGTTTCCGAGCAGGACGCGGGCTCCCAGCCGCTCGAGGTCTTCGGGCGTAAGTCCCTTCACGGTTCCCTGCGTGCCGACCGGCATGAAGCAGGGGGTAGGAACCTCGCCGCTCCGAAGGCCGAGGGTCCCGGCTCGGGCCCTGCCATCCGTGCCATCGATCCGGTAGCACCCCTCGGCGAGGTCCTCTTGTCGCGCCGGGCCGGCCACGGGGTCGCTCACAGGATCAGCATCGCATCACCGTAGGAATAGAACCTGTACTCCTGACGCACGGCATGCCGGTACGCCTGCATTACAAGTTCGGTTCCGGCGAACGCCGAAATGAGCATCAGGAGGCTCGACCGCGGCAGGTGGAAGTTTGTGACCAGCCCGTCGACCCCGAGGAATTCATGCGGGGGAAGAATGTACAGGTCCGTCCATCCCGATCCAGGCACAAATCGCCCGTCCGAGCGAACCGTCGTCTCCAACACGCGGGCGGAAGTCGTGCCCACGGCCCAGATTCTGTCACCGGAGTCGCGCACACCGTTCAGCAACTGTGCAGTGCCCGGCGTCATTTCCCACCGCTCGGAATGCAGGCTGTGTTCGCGTGGGTCCTCGACGTCCACAGGCCGAAAAGTCCCCGGTCCGACGTGCAGGGTCACCCGTGCAATGTGAACGGATCCCACCACCGCCGCCCGCAGGAGCTCGGTCGTGAAATGAAGCCCTGCCGTGGGCGCCGCGACACTCCCGATGGCATCGGCGTACACCGTCTGGTACCGCTCCCGGTCCGCCGGGTCTGCCGGGCGCTGGACGTACGGCGGAAGAGGAATCTGTCCGAATCGTTCGATCAGCTCGAACGGATCGCCCTCACCTTCGAGGTGGACTGCTCTCCCCCCGTCAGGGGTCGAGTCCTCGATCCGGACCTGGAGTTCGTCGGACACGACCACCAGTCGGCCGGGCTTGAGCTTGCCTCCCGGCCGGACGAGCGCTTCCCAGTTCCGGCCGGTCGTATCCCCGGGCAGTGGATTGAGAAGCAGCACCTCCGCCGCGGCGCCAGTCGGTTTGCGACCCAGCAGCCGGGCAGGAAACACGCGCGTGTCGTTGAGCACCAGGACGTCGCCGGGCGTCGGATACTCGAGAAAATCGGGAAACCGCCGGTCCGCCAGGGTTCCAGCCTCACGATCGAGCACGAGAAGGCGACTGTCGTCCCTGAGAGGCGCCGGCCGCTGCGCGATCAGGCGGGAGGGCAGATCGTAGTCGAATTCCGACGTACTTAGCCCGGGAACGCTCCCGTCCGGCCCGAGGGAAGCCGATTCAGGCTCAGACGTCATCGCCGAACAGAGTGGATTGCGGCCCACTCTCGTCGGGCAAGGCGTAGCCGAACCGTTCGAACGCGCGACGGGTCGCAGTGCGGCCCCGTGCAGTGCGCTGCAGATAGCCGGTCTGGATGAGGTAGGGCTCGTAGACCTCTTCCAGTGTCGACGCATCCTCTCCGACAGCTACGGAGAGCGAGTTCAGCCCGACCGGTCCACCGTCGAAGTTCTCTATGATCGCCTTCAGGATGCGACTGTCCATCTCGTCGAGTCCGTACTCGTCCACGTTCAGCATTTCGAGAGCTGCGCGGGCGGTCGCGTCGTCGACCGTACCGTCGCCCCGGACCTCAGCGAAGTCCCGCACGCGTCTCAGCAGTCGATTGGCGATCCGGGGCGTACCACGCGACCGGCGAGCGATCTCGGCGGCCCCGTCCTCGAGCACCGGAACGCCGAGGATAGATGCCGATCGCACTACGATCTGGTGCAGTTCGTCAGCCGGGTAGTAGCCGAGGCGCTCCACGACGCCGAATCTCGCCCGCATGGGTGCCGTGAGCAGACCGAATCGGGTCGTTGCACCGACGAGCGTGAACTGCTCGATACGCATTGACATGGTCTGGGCACGTGCCCCGTCGCTGAGCCGGATTTCGATCCGATAGTCCTCCATCGCCGGATAGAGGTACTCCTCGATTACCGGCCGCAGCCTGTG
>JBDGUZ010000075.1:0-11165 GCA_039585915.1 Gemmatimonadota bacterium | reverse complement strand
GTTCGAGGATCGACATTCCCCCGACCGTCACCAGGGCCTTCGGAATCGTACCGGTCACGGGCCGCAGGCGCGTGCCCAGACCTGCCGCGAACACCAGCGCGTCGATCACGGCCAGTAGGGCTCCTCCCGGTGGAACAGGCGGACCCGGACGTCGGGAAACTCCAGGCTCAGGAACTGCTCGAGGCGCTCGGCAAAGTAGACCGATCGGTGCTGACCGCCCGTGCATCCGAATGATACCGTCAGCGCCGTGAAATTCCGCCCGACATACGTCTGGATCTGCGTATCGACCAATTCCCGTACGTTCTGCCAGAATCGCTCGGTCTCAGCTTGCTGTTCCAGGTACATCCGCACGGCCGCGTTCCTGCCCGTAACCTCCCGGTATTCAGGCAACCGACCCGGATTCGGCAGGGCTCGACAATCGAATACGAAGCCGCCTCCGTGCCCACTCACATCCTCCGGATAGCCCCGGCGGTAGCTGAAGCTGTAGACGAGGACGGTCAGGCCCGGTCCTTCGGCGGCCTCGCCGGGAGCCCTGGCGTGCCGCTCCGCGATCTGCTCGAACACCGAGGTGAGTTCGGGCAGGCGGATCGGCAGGCCGAGTTCGAGGATCCGTTCGAGGTTCGCCGCGGCGTACGGGACGCTGCGCAGGAAGCGCGGCTTGCGCTCGAAATAGCCGCGGTATCCGTAGGCTCCCAGCGCCTGGAGGATGCGAACCACGACGTAGCCTCGATACAGCTCGACGAACGAGTCGCGATCCACCGCCACATACTCCGACAGGCTGTCCAGGTAGTGCGCCAGCAGTTGCTCTCTCAGAGCGTCAGGGAGGTCTGCCTTGGCGTCGTACAGGAGAGACGCGACGTCGTACTGCAGCGCGCCGCGTCTTCCCCCCTGATAGTCGATGAACCAGGGCTCCGAGTCTCTCAGCATCACGTTTCGCGACTGGAAGTCCCGGTACAGGAAGTGATCGGTATCGGCCTTCAGGAGGAAGGACGCCAGCCGACGGAAGTCCGTCTCGAGCCGGGCCTCGTTGAACGGTATGTGAACGAGCTTCAGGAAGTGATACTTGAAGTAGTTGAGGTCCCACAGAATGGACTGCCGATCGAAAGACGCCCTGGGGTAAGCGACCGAGTAATCGATCGTCCGGTGGCCCTCGACCTGGAATCGGGGCAGCCATTCCAGGACTCGCTCGTACACCGGAACGAGGGATACGGGAAACCCTGCCGCGCCTCGCGTGCGCGCTTCCTCCAGCGCGTCGAACAGGGTCGTGTCTCCGAGGTCCTCTTCGAGCCAGACACCGGCCGACTCGTCAGCCGCGTAAATCTCCGGCACCGGCAGTCCGGCCTGTCGCAACGAGTCCGAGAACGAGAGAAACGCTCGATTCTCTTCCCGGTCGGGCGCGACTGCGCCGATCGCCGTAATCTCGCCCGGACCGCGGATTCTGTGATACTGCCGCGAGGACCCGTCACCGGCCATCTCCAGCACGGCTTCCGGATCGGCACCAAAGTGCTCCCGGAACAGACCGACGATTCGCTCGTGCACGGCTGGTCGTCATCTCCTGCTGGAATTGGTGGACGAATGACGGCCGGAAGCTACGTGCGCCGATCGCGGGCGGCGAGGCCTGCGGCGGGCGTGACGCGACAAGATTGGCTAATTTGAATCTGGATCCAAACGACCCGATCGGGGAGGAACCTATGCGTCCCGAGACCGTGCTCGGAGCCGTGGCAGTGTTCAGCGGTTTCACGTCCGCCGTGCTGCTGGTGGTTTTTCTTCATTCGGTCAGGCGCCACAGAAGCCTGAGTGCACTGCTGGCGATTCTCGCGGCGATCACGGCCGGGCTCGTCTCGGTACTCGCCGTCACCGTGCTCGTGGGCATGCGCGGATACACGTCGCTCACGAGGGAGGACACGGCAGCGTGGATCCGCACGGTTCCGGCCGGCGAGCAGGAGTTCGTCGCCCATTTCCGGCTCCCGGACGGACGCCTCGAAGTCTTCGAACTGGCAGGGGACGAGCTGTATGTGGACGCTCATATCCTGAAGTGGAAGTCGGTGGCCAACCTGTTCGGTCTGCACACGGATTACGAGCTGGACCGGGTAGCCGGGCGGTACTCGGAGCTGGACGACGAAAGACACCAGGAGCGAACCGTATACTCGCTCGCGCCGGAGCGCTCAGTGGATCTGTTCCACCTGCGCCGTGCATCGGAGCTTCTGGCGCCGCTGGTAGACGCCGAATACGGTTCGGCCTCGTTTGTCGCCGCTCGTGACACGACTCTGTGGGAGTTGCGCATATCAACCAGTGGGCTCCTGCTGCGCGAGGTGCAGGAACCGGAAAGATGAGCAGCATGGGCAAAGTGCGCGGGTACGACGGCGACAAGATCCGGGTGACGTTCGAGGCCTCCCGTTGCATTCACGCGGCCCAGTGCGTCCGGCGTCTGCCATCCGTGTTCGATACGGATCGGAGACCGTGGATCGAGCCGAACGGAGCTTCGGTGGACGAGACCGCGGAGGTCGTGCGTGGCTGCCCGAGCGGAGCGCTGAGCTACGAGCGGCTCGACGGTGGGAACGACGAGTCACCCGACGCGGTCAACGACCTGACGGTCCCGGCGGATGGGCCCGTGTTCGCGCGGGGAGATATCGAGGTTGTCGACGGTGAGCGCCGACTTCTGGCGCGAGAGACCCGGGTCGCGTTCTGTCGGTGCGGCCACTCCTCCAATAAGCCGTACTGCGACGGGAGTCACGCCGAGGCGGGATTCGAGGCACCGGCAGACTTCGGCGCCGGCCGTCTGAAACCGGCGCCCGATGACTCGACCGGCCCCCTCGTGGTACGTCTCCGCCCCGATGGGCCACTCGTGCTGGACGGACCGTTCCGAATCCGTGCCGAAGGCTCTGACGACTCCGTCGAAGCCGGAGGGTGCGCGCTGTGTCGCTGCGGCGCATCATCCAGCAAGCCTTACTGCGACGGAACTCACAACTCGATCGGCTTCACGGCGGTGGATCCGGTCGGCTCCTGATCACGGCAGGCCGCCGACCGGGAAGCGTAGAGTTCGGCGCCCGGGCCTTCCCCTCAGTCATACGCCAGGCGATGTTCGAGCACCGCGCCATCCGAGGAGCGCGGTTCACACTGAGGAGTGCTCATGAAGCGGATGCCGACCCGGCAGTTTTGGATTCTCGTCCTCGCGCTGCTCCTGTCGGCGGCGGCACCGACGAGCATCATTGCCCAGACCGGACAGAAGCGAGTCGGTGAAGTGGAGTTCCCCAATTCGGGAGCGGCCGAGGCCCAGGAGTCGTTCTTGCTGGGATTGGCCCTGCTTCACAGCTTCGAGTATCCGGAGGCACGGGAGGCGTTCAGGACGGCCCAGGAGATCGACCCGGACTTCGTAATGGCGTACTGGGGAGAAGCTATGGCCTGGAATTACTCTCTCTGGTACGAGCAGGACCAAGAGGCCGCGCGTGAGATCCTCGCCCGCCTGGCGCCGACTCCGGCGGCCCGCGCGGCCATGGCGCCTACGGAGCGGGAGCGAGCCTGGCTGGCGGCCGTCGAGGCCCTGTACGGCGACGGAGACAAGCAGTCGCGGGACGATGCCTACGAGCGAGCCATGGCTGAGATTCGACTCGACTACCCGAAAGACCCCGAAGCCGGGGCCTTCCACGCGCTCGCGATTCTCGGTACGGCGCACGAGGGCCGGGATCACGTGACCTACATGCGGGCAGCGGCGATCGCCGGAGACGTGTTTCGGGATCACCCCGAGCACCCCGGGGCCGCGCACTACATCATTCACTCCTTCGACGATCCCGAACACGCCCCTCTGGGCCTTGCCGCCGCCCGGGCGTACTCCAGCATCGCGCCGGACGCCGATCATGCGCAGCACATGACCACGCACATCTTCCTCGCGCTCGGGATGTGGGAGGACGTGGTACGGGCCAACGAGATGGCCGACGCCGTGGTCGATCGAGACCGAGCGGCGCGCGGCAAGGAACCTAGCTTCTGCGGTCACTACAACGAATGGCTGCTGTACGGATACCTGATGGAGGACCGCCGGGAGGACGCCATGGCCCTCCTGGACGGATGTCATCGGACCGCGGTGTCCGCGGGAGGACGAGCGTCGGCTTCGTTTTCGGAAATGCGAGCTCGGTACGTGATCGACTCGGAGGACTGGGACGGACCAGCACTTTCCATGACCGCGGACTACGGCGAACGGGCCGGTCCCCCGCTGCGCGATGCCTGGCTCGAAGGCTACGTCGCGGGAGTGGCCGGCGACGCCGAAACCACGCGAGCGGCGCTCGAGAAGTTCCGGGCTCTTCGACCGGCTGTTGAGCAGGAGATGCGCCGCGAAGGACTGACCGACGAGACGTATGAGCGCCGGCCCGAAGTCCTCGAACTGCAGCTCGAAGGGCTGGCCCTGGTGGCGGAAGGGAGCGGCCCACAGGGGCTCGCCCGAATCGAGTCCGCTGCCGGTCTCGAGGAGCAGCTCCCGTTTACCTACGGTCCACCGGCGATCGACAAACCGTCGCATGAGCTGCTCGGCGAGATGTTGCTGGAAGCGGGCCGTACGGAAGAGGCGGCCGAGGCATTCGCCGCGGCCGCTGCCCGAACCCCGGGACGCATACCCGCGACTGAGGGATACCAGACGGCAACGTCGTCGCTGCAAGCCGGGGGGGCGAACGGGCTCAGGTGAGTAGCCCGGGGGGAGCGGCACGTGCACATACAGGCCACTATGCTTCTCGAGACACCACTTCCCCCGGCAGCGGAAACCACCGCAGGTGCTCGAAGTCCTCCGTCAGCCCCTCGGCCACCTGCCCCTCGCAGTCCCTCTTCCCCGCCGCGGCCTCGGACAGGATGCGCCTCGCTTCGGTTCTGTAGTCAGCGAGTCTGCTGTCTGGCTCCCTGATCCTGTGCCGGGGATGCTCGACCCCGTCCGGTGTGAACCGGACCTGGTCCAGGCTCAGGGGCGGATCCGCGGGCCCCCTTCCGTGGCGCCACAACCCCGTCCGTGGGTCGAATGAGTACTCGTCGAGCAGCGCCCAGCCGAGGTCCGCCACCTGGTCCACCGCGTCGAGGATGTACTCGAATACGGCCTCGGAGATGAAGTAATTGAAATTCACCCGGACCCAGCCGGGTTTGATCCCCTCGCAGCCCCGTCCGATCTCCCGCTCGAATTCATGACTTCGCTCGAGGTCGATGCCCAGCAGCCTGTGGCCGTACGGCCCGGCGCACGAGCAGCCGCCGCGTGACTGGATCCCGAACAGGTCATTGAGCAACGCGACGACGTAATTGTGGTGCAAGTAACGGCCACCGTCACACCGGATCACGAATGAGACGATGCTCAGACGCTCGTGTTCATGGTCTCCCAGGACATCGATGTTCGGATTCCGCGTCCAGCGCTCGATGGCACGCCGGATGTACATCTCTTCGCGCGTACGGATCACATCTTCTCCGACCGCGGACTTGAGCAGGAACACGAGCCCGGCCCGGATCGACTCGATGATCGCCGGTGTCCCGCCCTCTTCCCGGACCTCGGGGTCGTCCAGATAGTGGTGCTGGGCCGGGTTCACGTAGGACACCGTTCCACCGCCGACGACATCCGGGACTGAGTTCTGGAACAGACCCCGCCGAGCCACGAGCACGCCTGGAGTTCCCGGTCCGCCGATCATTTTGTGTGGCGACAGGAAGATTGCGTCCTTGTAATCCAGCCCTTCGTCCCCGCTGTCCCCACCCGGCCCCATCCCGATCCGTACGTACGGAGCAGCCGCGGCGAAGTCCCAGAACGATAGCGCGCCGTGACGGTGCAGGAGGATGGAGACATCCCGTACCGGCGACGTGATCCCTGTCACGTTCGACGCTGCCGAGAAGCTCCCGATCTTGAGAGGCCGATCTTCGAACTCGATGAGCCGGACTTCGAGCTCCTCGAGGTCGATCCCGCCGTGCAGGTCCTCGTGGATCGTAACGACGTCGCAGATAGATTCGCGCCACGGAAGCTCGTTCGAGTGGTGCTCGTACGGACCGATGAACACGACCGGCCGCTCATCAGCCGGGATGTGCTCGGACAGTCCGTAACGCACATCGAGGTCGTGCGGGATGCGCAGGTTCAGAACTCCGATGAGCCGGTCGATCGCACCCGTAGAGCCCGAGCCGCAGAAGATCACCGCGTGCTCGTCGGATCCGCCAACGGCCCGCCGGATGATCCGACGAGCGTCCTCGCGAAATCGCGTCGTCTGCCGCCCGGTTCCGGAACTCTCCGTGTGTGTGTTCGCGTACAGCGGCAGCACTGCTTCACGCAGAAAGTCCTCGATAACCGACAGCGACCGCCCGGAGGCCGTGTAGTCGCAGTAGATTACCTTCCTCACTCCGAACGGTCCTACCACCGCCTCGTCCTCGCCGATCACCGAGCGGCGCACCATATCGACGAGCGCTTCGCCGCGCTCCTCTCCGAAAACCGGTAGGTCCAATCGAGTCACGCTCCTGCTGCTCCTGCTTCGGGACTGGTGTCGACTTCCGGAGTGACTCTCGGTCCCATGAGAATCGCGATCCACCGGGTGTCTTCGTTCCCTTCGAGAAAGATCTTGAAGATCATGGTCAACGGCACCGAGAGGAGCATGCCGACCGGGCCCAGGACCCAGCCCCAGAACAGCAGGGAGAGGAACACGACAAGGGTCGACAACCCGACACCCTGCCCGAGGACTCGTGGCTCGATCAGGTTGCTGATCGTGATGTTGATTGCCAGGTACCCGATCGTCGCGATCAACGCACCGTCCCAGCCAAGCTGGAGGAACGCCAGGATCACGCCCGGCACTGCCGCGATGATCGAACCGATCGTCGGGACGTAATTGAGCAGGAACGCGAGCAGGCCCCACAGGAGTGCGTAATCAACGCCCAGAGCGGTCAAGAGGAGCGCCACGAGGGCTCCTGTAGCCAGGCTGAACACGGTCTTCAGGGCCAGGTATCGCTTGACGTTCTCGCTCACCCGGGACAGCTGCGAAAGGTGGACCTCGGTGGAACCTGGAAACGCCACCGTAACCTTTCCCCTGACGGTGCCCCACTCGAACAGGATGAACACCGTGAGGAGCAGAATCAGGCCGATTCGACTCAGAACGTCACCGACGCCTGAGAAGATCCGACCCGCGACCCGCAGCACCTGTCCCGGGTTCAACGTCTCCTGCAGCACCCGGCTCGACAGTTCGACTCCGTGCGCGGCGAGCCAGGCGACGAGTCCCGCCATCTCGGTCTGCAGCCGGGCCTGGTAGTACGGCAGGGAGGCGGAAAAATCGATCAATGAAGTCCCGATCACGGTGCCGAACGCCGTACCGACAGCGAGCACGAACAGCACGACCAGCACGATCGCCAACCATCCGGGAAATCCGTGGCCCTTCAACCACTGCATCGGCGGCACGCAAATGATCGAGAGCATGGCGGCCAGGAGCAGCGGAACGAGAATCGGCTCCGCGGCCCTCGCACCCGCGACGATGATCACGAAGCAGGCACCGGCCAGTAACCAGCGCATGGCGTTCGACAGGCGGCCGTCGCTGCTCATTCCGTGTCCGGACCTCCCGATCCTGATTAGGTTTGCGGTACCCGAGGTCGCGGAGCCGTTCCGGTCCGTCGGGAACCGCAAGGGTACCGATCTTACAGGTCCCTCGTCAACGCAAGCGAGCGAGGCGCAGTACATGCAACTGTCGGCTATGTGGCCGTACCTGATCGGCCTGCTCGACTTTTTATTCGCTGCCGTGGCATCGGCCCACGCCATCCTGCACAAACGGGAAGTCCGGGCGGCGATCGGCTGGGTCGGCCTGATCTGGCTCGTTCCGTTTGGCGGTGGACTTCTCTATCTGCTCCTCGGAGTCAACCGGATCCGCCGGAAAGGCGCCCGGATCCAGGACGAGATCACCCTGCTGTCGGAGAGCAGGGCCGCTGCTCTGCCTCCCCCTGTCGACCACCTGGACCTTCCAGACGTCACCCGTTCGATCGAGGGCCTCGTGCGGGCCGTGGGCCGGGTAACGCGCCTGCCGCTGCTGCCGGGAAACCGGATCGAGCCCTTCGTGTGCGGAGATGAAGCGTACCCGGCGATGATAGATGCGATCGACAGGGCATCGTCTACGGTAATGCTTCAGACCTACATCTTCGACGTCGACAGGGCGGGAACGGAGTTCATCGAGGCCCTGGACCGGGCGCACCGACGTGGAGTCGCCGTCCGCGTCCTGGTGGACGGAGTCGGGGCTGCGTACAGCAAGCCCCGGGCCCCGCAGATCCTCCGTCAGCGTGAGATACCGGTAGAGGAGTTTCTCGGCCAGCTCGTCCCGTGGCGCATGCCCTATATGAACCTCCGCAACCATCGGAAGATCCTGGTCGTAGACGGCCGAATCGGCTTTACAGGCGGAATCAATATTCGCGAGGGCACGATCATCGGAATCCCCTCGGCCCACCCGGTGCAGGATCTTCACTTCCGACTCGACGGACCCGTCGTGCGCCACCTGGCGGAGGCGTTCGCTAAAGACTGGGTATTCGCCTGCGGTGAGGAACTGTTCAGCCCGGGCTGGTTCCCGGCGCTCGAGTCACATGGCGAGGCCGTCGCCCGGGGAGTGTCGGACGGACCGGACGACGAGTTCGAGCGTCTGCATTCCACGTTTCTCGCCGCGCTTGCCGCGGCGGATCACTCGGTGCGGATCATGACGCCCTACTTCCTCCCGGACCAGGCGCTCCTGTCCGCGCTCAACACGGCGGCTCTCAGGGGCGTGCGGGTCGACGTGCTGATTCCGAGCCAGAGCAACCTGCGGACCGTGGGCTGGGCGATGCTTTCCCAGCTCGACCAGATTCTCGATTCCGGCTGTCGAGTCTGGCTGACACCACCCCCGTTCGATCACACGAAGCTGATGTTGGTGGACGGCGTGTGGGCCCTGTTCGGCTCCGGGAACTGGGACCCCAGGAGCTACCGTCTCAACTTCGAGTTCAACGTCGAGGCGTACGACCCGAAGCTCGGTGCCCAACTGGAACGATTCGTGGCAGACCGGATCGACACCGCGCGACCGGTCTCCGTCACGGAGCTTCAGGACCGGCACCTCGGCTTGAAGCTACGAGACGGGGTGGCGTGGCTGTTCTCGCCCTATCTCTGATCCACCGGACCGGACCGCTCGGAGGAGTCTGATGAATCAACCGATCTACGTGGTGGATGCGTTTTCGGAAGTCCCGTTCGAGGGGAACCCCGCCGCGGTGTGCGTACTCACAATGCCCGCGTCCGAGGAATGGATGCGTCTCGTAGCCATGGAAATGAACCTGTCCGAGACCGCCTTTCTCCATCCTGTGGGGTCCGGTTGGAGCCTGCGCTGGTTCACGCCCACGGTCGAAGTGGAATTGTGCGGCCACGCGACCCTGGCCTCTGCACACGTGCTGTGGTCCGAGGGACACGCGCCACCGGACAGGCCGCTCCGCTTCGAGACGCTCAGCGGAGTGCTCGAGGCGAGCCGCACCGGGAACGCCGGAATCGCCCTGGATTTCCCCTCGAAGCCCGTATCAGAGGACGACGCCCCACCCGACCTGCTGCACGCACTCGCACCCGCTGGCAGGATGCCGGTCCCGATAGCGACAGGTTTCAACCAGATGGACTGGCTCGTCGAATTACCGACAGAGGCGGACGTCCGTTCTATCGAACCGGACTTCCGGGCGCTCGCTGCAGTCGATGCGCGGGGCGTGATGGTCACGGCACCACCTGGTGCCGCGACCCGAGCGCGCCACCCCGGCGTCGAATTCGTCTCCCGGTTCTTCGCGCCCGCCTGCGGCGTGGACGAGGATCCGGTCACGGGCTCCGCCCATTGTGCCCTCGGCCCGTGGTGGGCGCGGAAGTTAGGCCACGATACCGTCACGGGGCGGCAGATATCCCTGCGTGGCGGAACCGTTCGGGTGACGGACCGGGGAGACAGGGTGACGCTCGAGGGAGCGGCGGTTACCGTTCTTCGGGGCCGAATCGATTCACCCACGAATCGGGGTGACGACACCGGATGAAGCCGCTGCGCAACGAGATGGAGCTCGAAGAAGCCCTGAGCGCGAACCATGCTTTCCTGTTCAAGCACAGTACCCGGTGCGGTACGAGCTTCAGGGCTTATCGACAGGTGACCAGGTACGAGGAGGCAGATGGGCCGATCCCGGTGTTCCTGGTTGACGTGATCGCGGAGCGGACTCTCGCCCGCTCCATCGCCGACAGGCTGGGAGTTCGACATCAGTCCCCCCAGGTCATTCTCCTGGCCCGCGGGGATCCGGTCTGGCACGCGTCACACGGTGCGGTGACAGCAGAAGTCCTGGCGGAGAAGGCGGGAACGCTGGTCCCCTAGGGTAGCCCCGGCTGCTGCCCGGAGTCCGAAGAAGCCTGTCCAGCGCTCGCGGCCCCCGCAAACCTGCGCACGATGTTCCCGGCGGCCTCGATCGCCGACACCGTTTCCACGCTTCGTCCGGCCTGCCAGTATTCGTGCGCCCCGCTCTCGTCCAGCGACGCGCGTTTCAGCTGCCAGAGGGACCGCAGCGCGTAGAACGTGCGCATCCAGCCTTTCGTCCGCCGACCCCGGAGCAGCCGCTTCTGCAACGGACCCGCCTTCGTGCCGGTTCGCTCGATGAACGGCGTCCGGATTACCGCGACCGGGACTCCCGTGATCCGCTCCGTCCACACGATGTCATCCTCGCGCGCAGCGACTATGGCCCGCTTGTAGTCGTCGCTGGTACCGCACTCGGGTGTCGCTATGAACCGGGTCCCCATCTGTACGCCCGCGTAGCCGAGGCCCAGCGCTTCGACGAACTCCGTCTCTGAACCGACGCCTCCCGCGCACACGACCGGAAGGCCGAGATCGCTCAACTCGCCAAGCAGAGCCTCTACGGTCCGGTCTCCCGGGTGTCCGCCCGCGCGTCGATTCACGGCGATCAGGCCGTCGACACCGGCATCTACCGCCTTCAACGCCCACCTGCGTTCGGTGACATCGTGGTACACGCGGCCACCCACCGGATGAACCCGTTCGACGACCCAGCCGGGATTACCGAGCGAGGTGACGAAGAATCGGACACCTTCCTCGAGCGCACCCTCCACCCACTGCACCATCCGCTCGTGATAGCGTCTGGAGGACTTCTCGATCAGCGCATTCATACCGATCGGCCGGCCGTCCGCGAGCGCTAGCGTACGGCGCAGCCCATCCCGG
>JBDGUZ010000074.1:0-15072 GCA_039585915.1 Gemmatimonadota bacterium | reverse complement strand
TGAAGCGGGCATGTCGGTGCCGAGCAGCTTCAGCATTTCGCCCCGCGCCTCATCCACACCGATTCCCAGCTCTCCGAGAACTTTTGCGGCCAGGCCTCGCTCCTCGCGCAGTAGACCAAGGAGAAGGTGTTCCGTTCCCACGTAGCTGTGATTCAACTCACGGGACTCGGCCATCGCGTACTCGAGCACTTTCTTGGCGCGAGTCGTATAGGGGAGCTCGCCGATCGGGGTCGTCGCTTTTCCAGCCCGGATGTTCTCTTCCACGAGGCGCAACAGATCGTCAAGATCCGCTGCCAGATTTCGCAGCACTTCTGCCGCTACCCCCTCTCCCTCGCGAATCAGGCCGAGGAGGATATGCTCTGTCCCGACGTAGTCGTGTTGCAGGCGGACCGCCTCTTCGCGGGCCATCGCCAAGACCTTCCGGACTCGATCAGTGAAGTTGTAATTCATCCACACCTCGGGCGACGGCTTCACCGCCGCGGTTTAGTTCGATTCCACGTCGGGAGTGTCGTTCCCGGCTGATGTCGGCTCATCTTCCGCCGCGAGTCGGTCTCTAACGTATGCCGCTCGCGCGACATCCGCCTCCACGGCGTCAAGGCTGCCCCCGGTATCCTGACTGCGATGTGCGGTCTGCCCGAGGACGAGGATTTCGTTAAGCGTCTGTACCCTGGGCGTCCGGATGAGTTTCAGGGACACGCCCAGGCGAAGCCCTGACATCAGGTTCAGCATTTCCTGTGTGGACAGACTGCGAGCCGTGCGGAGGATCCCGTAGGCCCGCCAGACTTTGTCCTCCAGGACCGTCGGCGCCTCCCTGATGAGCACAGACCTGGCACTCCGTTCGTACTCGATCACCTTTCCGGTGACACGGGCGAGATGATCGATCAGCTCATCTTCGGTTTTTCCGAGAGTAGTCTGGTTCGAGAGCTGGAACAGATTCCCCACGACCTCGGATCCTTCACCGTGAAAGCCTCTATACGTCAGACCGACCTGCGAAATGCCTTCGAGCACTTTGTTGATCTCTTTGGTCAATACCAGTCCCGGAAGGTGAATCAGGACCGATGCCCTCAGCCCTGTGCCCACGTTTGTCGGGCACGAGGTCAGGAACCCGAATTCGTGATGAAACGCATAGGGGAGAACCGCCCCGACTTCCTCGTCGAGTCGATCTACACGACGCCAGGTCCGGTCGAGGGCGAATCCTGGACTGAACGCCTGCAAACGAAGGTGGTCTTCTTCGTTTACCATGACCCCGAGGTCATCATCGGCGGCGAGCGCGAACGCGGCGAACGCCGGCTCTCCGTTCGGTCGTTCTACAAGCTCCCGACTTACCAGGTGCCGCTCGAGCAACAGGTCCCGCTCCGTCTGATCCAGATCGTCGATCGTCCAGACGGTTGCTTCGCGCAGTGAGTCAGACGCTTCGATCGCAGCACGGGCGCGGTCCAGCACCCTGCCGGAGTCTTCCACCCCGGCCCTGATCGGGAACGGAAAACCCTGGAGGTTGCGGGCCAGTCGAACCCTGGTCGACAGTACGATCTCACCGTCCTCGCCTCCTCCTGCGAGCCAGGCCATCCCCCTTCGTTCCAACGTCCCGCCATCGAGCATCAGTCCGACGCCTCCAGATCCCGGATCCGATCCCGCAGATCGGCCGCCGTCTCGAAGTCCTCGGTTTCGACTGCGCGTTGCAGTCGTCGCCGCATTCCGGCCAGCTGGGCGAGTCGGTCGCCGAGCTCGGATCCGGAATGAACGTACAGCTTTCCGACATGCTGAGCAGAGCCCTGGAGCCGTCGGATCAACCCACGCAGGCGACTGTCGAAATGGGCCCAGCACTCGGCACATCCAAGGCGTCCGGTGCGCCGGAAGTCAGCGGCCGTCGTGCCGCAGTAGGGACATGGCTCGCCGGGCTCCCTGGAGGACTCCTGTTGTTCAGTCTTACCCAATTGAGCGAGAAAATCGACGAGCGGCGCCTTGGCCGAAGAGGCTGATGAGACCCCCTTCTCACTCGCGCAGACTGTGCAGAGATGATGCGTCTTCATCTCGCTTTCCTCGATCGTCGTGAGCTGAATCTCGGCGGGTCTCTCGCCGCATTGTTCGCACAGAATACCGTCAGTCATCGCCTTGCTCACCTGCCGCTTCCGGCGCCTCCCCGGAAGTGGAAATTCGACGAAGGACTCCGTCTCGGAGTTCCAGCACCCGGTCCGTGCGCTGTGCAAGGGAGGCGTTGTGAGTGACGACGACGAGTGCAGTGTCGTGGTGTCTGACGAGGTCGAACAATACCTCATGCAGGCGCTCGCTCGTCTCCCTGTCCAGGTTACCCGAGGGTTCATCGGCCAACAAGGCGGGTGGCTCGTTCGCCAGGGCACGCGCCACGGCGACCCTCTGTTGCTCGCCGCCCGACAATTTCGCCGGCCGATGCTCGACCCGCTCGGACAATCCGACCTGACTGAGTAAATCCATGGCGCGAGCGTGTGCCCGAGGCCGGTCCACACCTTCAATGAGCTGCGGCATCATAACATTCTCGAGCGCCGTAAAGTCGCGGAGAAGATGATGAAACTGGAATACAAATCCGACAAATTCGTTCCTCACGCGGGCGAGTTCCTGATCGCTCATCTGCGACAGATCCCGACCGCCCAGGGAAACCTGGCCGGACGTTGGAAGATCCAGGCCGCCGAGGACATGCAGAAGCGTCGACTTCCCCGCGCCGCTGGGTCCTACGATCGAGACTGTCTCCCCTCGTTCGACAACGAGATCGACACCTCGCAGCACCCGGATCGGATCTCCCGTAGCGCCCTCGAACGTCCGCTCGACCTGTTCTGCGATGATCGGCGCCACCTGCATGGAAACCGACGTTCCCGCCGATTCATTCATGGCGGATCGCCTCGACCGGCGTGTACTCGGCCGCGCGGCGGGCCGGATACAGAGTGGCGATGAAAGATATCGCCAGCGACGCGACGACGATCGTCAGCACGTCCGGCAGATTCAGGTCGACCGGGAGCTTGTCGACGAAATACACGTCCCCGGGCAATGTGATGAACTTGTAGCGCTTCAGCAGCAATGAGAGAATAAGGCCCAGACCGGTTCCGAGCGCGGTTCCGATGAAGCCGATCACGACCCCCTGGAGCACGAAAATTCTCGTGATGTCCCGGGCCGTGAGTCCCATGGCACGCAGAATTCCTATCTCCCGGATCTTGTCCGTCACCACCATGATCAGCGTCGACACGATATTGAATGACGCCACGAGCACGATCAGAAGCAAAATTACGCCCATGGCGAACTTCTCCAGCTTGAGCGCGGAGAACAGGCTGGCGTTCTGTTTCTGCCAGTCGTCGACCCTGTACGGGAATCCAAGGTCGGCCTCGATGCGGTCCGCGACTTCGCCAGATCGCCACGGGTCCCGGACGTTGAATTCGACCCCCGTCACAGTCGTGCCCATTTTGAGCAGGCTCTGGGCCGAACCGAGGCCGACGTAAGCGAACTTCGTGTCGTACTGGTACAGGCCGGTCTCGAACAGACCCGTTACCTCGTACAGACGCATCTGGGGCTGAATTCCCGTCGGAGTGAGCTCCGCACCCTGGAACGACACGAGGGTGACCTGCCGGCCAGGGAACAGGCCCAGTCGATCGGCGAGGCTCGCGCCGAGAACGATCCCGGGTTTCCCTGACTCCGTCTCACCGAAAGGCATGCGGCCGGCGACCAGGTGCTCGTCGATCTCGGTGACTGCCAGGGCGATCGAATCGTCGAGGATCCCTCTGAGTACTGCACCTTCTGAGTAGCTGCCCCCGGGGACGTTGAGGCCTACTTCTGTGTATATAAATGGTGCGGCCGCGACGACGTCATCGTCCTCGAGCAAACGGTTGAGGGTAGGTCGCGCCGATTATCTTCTCACGCAGGTCGGTCTGCAGCCCGGACATGACGGCAATCACCACGATGAGCGCCATCACGCCCACCGCCACTCCCCCGATCGCGATCCACGTGATCAGGGACAGAAAGCCACGACCGCGCCGACTCGAAAGATAGCGGCGCGCGATGTAGCCATACAGGCGGCGATTCCTGTGACTCGATGGAGGAGAGCTAGCCATCGCCGTCACGTAACACGGGATACAGAATCACTTCCCGGATCGTTGTTTTCCCCGTCAGCAGCATCACGAGTCGATCGATCCCCATTCCCATTCCGCCCGTCGGCGGGAGCCCATACTCCAGCGCCTGGACGTAGTCATGGTCGAGTCCCTGCGCTTCCGCGTCACCTGCAGCGCGTGCCCGTGCCTGATCTGCGAACCGATTCCATTGATCCACAGGATCGTTCAGCTCACTGAACGCGTTTACCAGTTCCGTTCCCGCCACGATCACTTCGAACCGCTCCGCCAGATCGGGGTCTCCCCGCTTCGACTTCGCCAGCGGGCTCATCTCGATCGGGTAATCAAACACGATGGTCGGATCCACGAGTTCCGGTTCGACCCACTCGGAGAACATCGCATCCAGCAGCTTCGTACGTCCCATTGTCGCGACATCCTCCCGTCCCGCCTGCAGGAGTCGACTCTCGAGTTCCTCTGTCGAAGCAGATCGGGCATCGATGCCGGCGTGGCGCTCGATCGAATCGAAGAACGCGATCCGCGTCCAGGGCGGCGCGAGGTCTACCGAGTGTCCGTCCCACTCGACCTGGAGGGACCCGATCACTTCTAGCGCCGTCTCCGACACGAGACGCTCGGTCAGGTCCATCATCGTCTCGTAGTCCGCGAACGCCTGGTACAGTTCCAGCATCGTGAACTCGGGATTGTGCGTTCGGTCGATGCCTTCGTTCCGGAAGTTCTTGCCGATCTCGTACACCCGGTCGAGCGATCCGACGATCAGGCGCTTGAGATACAACTCGTCGGCGATGCGTAGAAACAACTCTCGGTCAAGCGCATTGTGGTGCGTGGTGAACGGCCGGGCGAACGCTCCACCGTACAGCGGCTGGAGGATCGGAGTCTCCACCTCGACGAAGCCCGCTTCATCAAGACGACGGCGCAGCGATGAGATCACGCGTGCCCGGGTAGAGAACACCCGCCGTACATCCGGATTGACGGCGAGGTCAGCGTACCTCTGCCGGTACCGCGATTCCGTGTCCGCGAAACCGCTGTGAACAACGCGCTCACCAGATTCGCCCACCTCCACCTTTCCATACGGGAGCGGCCGAAGGGACTTCGACAACATGGTGAGGTGCTCCGCACGCACCGTTACCTCTCCTGTGCGCGTTTCGAACAGGGGCCCCTCGATGCCGATCCAGTCTCCGAGGTCCACGAGGTCCAGCAGCTCGACGTCGAGCTCGGACAGGTCCTGGCGTCGGAAATAGGCCTGAAGCCGCCCGGTCCGGTCCCCGAGGTGCAGGAATGCGCTCTTGCCCATGTCGCGAAAAGCTTCGATCCGGCCCGCGACTCTCACCGTCGGTCCTTCCGATTCGCCGGACCAGGACTCGAGTCCGGACGCCAGATCGTGAGTCGATTCCCAACCGTAGGCGTACGGCTCGACTCCCATCTCGCGAAGACGGAGGAGCTTGGCCCAACGGTCGCGAATCGGCTTCGGGCGGTCCTCCGAGGCGTACCATTCCTCGATCGAGAGACGATCGCGAAGGCCAATCTCAGCGGAATCTGCAACATCGGTGGCGAGGTGTTCAGGGCCCTGGTCGACCGTCATGCTCCCTTTTCCCCCTTCTGTCGCAGGAAGGCCTCGATGAACTCGTCGATGTCGCCATCCAGAACGCCCTGGGCATTGCCCGCTTCGACACTCGTTCGGTGGTCCTTGACCATCGTGTACGGCTGGAGCACGTAGGAGCGGATCTGGTTGCCCCAGGCGATCTCCGTCTTTGACTCCTCGATCTTCTGCCGCTCTGCTTCCTTCTCCTCCTGTGCTCGCTGATACAGCGCAGCCTTGAGCATCTTCATCGCCTTTGCGCGATTCTTGTGCTGACTGCGCTCCTGCTGACAGGAGACCACGACGTTCGTCGGAATGTGAGTGATTCGCACGGCGGAGTCCGTCTTGTTCACGTGCTGCCCACCGGCGCCAGACGCACGATAGGTGTCCACCCGCAGGTCGCTTTCATCGACTTCGATCTCTGCATCGTCCTCGACGACCGGATAGACGTATACCGATGCGAACGACGTATGACGTCTTCCCTGTGCGTCGAACGGAGAAATCCTCACCAGTCGATGAACACCGTTCTCGGCCGTCAAATAGCCGAACGCGTGGTCTCCCGTGATCTCAAGCGAGGCGGACTTGATCCCCGCTTCATCTCCCGGGATCAGGTCGAGAGCCTCTACAGTCCACCCCCGGCCCTCCGCATACCGCGAGTACATGCGGACCAGCATCGCAGCCCAGTCCTGCGATTCGGTCCCGCCGGCCCCGGGATGGATCGTGAGGATCGCGTCTCTGTGAGCATCCGGGCCACGGAGCATGTTGCGGAATTCGAGGCGATCGAGCTCCCTGTCCACCCGCTCGACTTCGCTCTCTACCTCGCCCTCGAGCTCCGCGTCGTCGGAGTCGGCGAGGAGCACTATCATTTCCAGCAGATCGTCAACCTGCCCCGAGAGCCGGGCCCAGGGCTCCGTCCAGGCTTTCAGTGCCTTCGATCGGGCGATGACCGTTCGGGCATCGTCCTGTCGGTCCCAGAATCCAGGGCTCGCCATTTTTGCATCGAGGGTCTCCAGCTCCTCTTCCTTCGCGACGACGTCAAAGGAACCCCCTGAGCTCGTCGAGCCTTCGACGCTGCTGTTCGAGCCTGTTGAGACTGGCTTCCGAGACGGCCATTCTGCGTGTGCTCCTTCGTCGGACGGACCACGGCCAGGTGTCCCGTCCTGTTGCTTAATACCAGGCAGATACCAGACGGGGGCCTCCGCTTGCCGGAAGACCCCCCTGTTCGACGCGAGTCTAGCCGCCCTCCTGGCCGGGGTCAAGCGGCCCCTCGAGCAGATCGAGATCGATTTCCCGGCTCTCGGGGTCGACACGAACGACCTGCACTTTGACCTTGTCCCCAAGTCGCAATCTGCGCCTGCTTCGCCGGCCCGTCAGCGAAAACGAGTCCCCGTCGTACACGTAATAATCGTCCACCAGGGAACTGACGCGAACGAGGCCCTCGGTGAGCACGTCGTCGAGCAGCACGAACAGGCCGAACCCCGTGACGCCGCTGATCGTGCCCTCGAACTCGTCCCCCAGGTGTCGCTCCATGTAGCGAATCGTCTTGACTTCGATCGAATCACGTTCCGCCGCCTCTGCTCGGCGTTCCCGCTCTGAACAGTGCCGGGCAACCTCCTCGAGCTCGTCCGAACCTGCACGCGATCTTGCCGGCTTTCCAGCCATCCAGCGCACGATTTCCCTGTGGACGTGCAGGTCCGGATATCTCCGGATCGGAGATGTGAAGTGTGCATAGGCCTCCGACGCGAGACCGAAGTGGCCTACGTTCCGGCCTGAGTAGCGGGCCTGCTTCATGCTCCTCAGAGCTACCGCGGAGATGAGAAACTCTCGCCGGGTTCCGTGTTGTGACTCCAGCAGATCCGCGATGTCGCGCGGTCGGACTGTTCCGGTGGGTAACGGATGCCCGAACAGGCGGGCCAGCGACCGCAGGCCCTCGAGGCGGTCTTCCGACGGCGGTTCGTGATTCCGGTACAGACTCGGGAGCTGTTCGGTCTCGCCGATCCGCGCCACCGTCTCATTCGCCAGAATCATCAGGTCCTCGATAACCCGATGGGCCTCCAGCCGCTCCCGGCGGTGAATCGCAATCGGCTCACCGTCATCATCCAGTTCCACGTTTGCCTCGGGCATGGCGAAGTCGATCGCCCCCGCCGTCGAACGCGCGGCCCGGAGCCGCTGCGCGAATCCCGACAACAGTTGCAGGCTACGCACGAGCGCCGCGTCATCGGAGCTGTCCCGATGATCGTTCCCATTGCGGCCGCCGAGCAACGCCTGCGCGTCTTCATAGGAGAGCTTGTGGGCGCTCCGGATTACGCCTCGGACGACGCGATCGGACAGAACCTCGCCGGACGAATTCACGTGGAACAGCACCGAAATGACGAGCCGGTCCTCGTGCGGCACCAGGGAGCAGATCTGATTTGACAGCGCCTCGGGCAGCATGGGGACGACCCGGTCCACCAGGTAGACGCTGGTCGCTCTCTCGGCCCCTTCCCGGTCAATCGTGCTGCCGTGCTTCACGTAGAACGACACATCCGCGATGTGGACTCCGACCTCGAAAGAACCGTCCTCGAACTCATGCGCGGAAACGGCGTCGTCGTGATCCTTCGCATCCGCAGGATCGATCGTGTAGACGAGCAGGTCTCTGAAGTCCGTCCGATCCTCCAGGTCCTCCGGTCGAACCCCGCGCCGCGCCACCTTCTCAGCCTCTCGCTCAACGGCGGTTGGAAACTCGAGCGGGAGCTGGTGTCCGAACAGGATCGACAGCACCTCGACACCCGGATCTCCCGGTCGGCCGAGAATCCGGGTCACCTTTCCGAGTGGACTGGGTCCTTTCGCCCCCCAGTCTTCGATCTCGACCAGTACCACCTGCCCGTCTTCGGCCCCGCCGGTCCGGTCGGCTGGAATCAGGACCTCGGAGGTCAGAGGTGGCTCCTGTGGGAAGACGAAGCCGACGCCTCGTCTTCGATGAAACGTCCCCACGGTCTGTGTCGCGGACCGGTCCAGAATCCGGACTATCCGGCCCTCCGGGTTACGGCCTGGTCTCCGACGATCAATTCGCACAACTACCCGGTCACCAGCCTGAGCAGTCGCCAGGTCTCGACTCGGAACGTAAACGTCTTCCTCGCCGGCCTCGTCCGGAATAACGAAACCGTCGCCGGAGCGCGTGATCTGGAGTCGCCCGTTCAAGGCTTCGAATCTGGCCGGAAGCCCATACCGCCCCTTTCGCTGACGGAACACCTCGCCCTTCTGTTCCATGTCGCGAAGCAGGCGGCGGAAGCTTCTGTATTCCTCCTGCGGAATCCGGAGTTCCCGGGCGATCTCTCGCGGGCCCAAGGGCCGATCCGCACGCCCGGCCAGGTATGCGAGAATTCGTTGTCGCTTCGAAGCTTCAGCTGACATCCGGGGCTTCCTGTCTTCCGTCAGAATCTGAAGCCGACGGACAGTTGGAGAGGGGTACCACCGTCGAATCCTGCGAAGTCGTTGAAACCGTACCCGAGGTCCAGGATGAGGCCCTTCAGTCGAATGCCGATACCGAGCGTCGGTCCCGATCTCCCTTCCGAGCTCCAGGCATAGCCGCCCCGAACCAGGAGCACACGTCTCCACCCCAACTCGGCACCAAAATGAGCGTCGAGGTCGTCGAACTCACTCAGAGTTTCCTGGATGTCGAGGCGGAGCAGCAGGCCGAGGTCGCCGCCCGCCCACGCGTCCCGACTGGACACCGCTGACGGCATATCGAGCTCCACCCCGAGGCGGACGCGCGCCGGGAGCGGGTCGGAAGGACCTCCCGCGTAGGCGATCCCGCTGCCGAGATTCCGGAACAACAGACCGGCTCGCACTCCCTGATTGCCCGGGAGCGTCGCGACTGCCCCGAGATCGAACGCATGGCCGGTCGAGGAGTCATCCAGTGCACCGCAAGCCTGGGAACAGGATGAGGAAAGTCTGAGCAGCTTCCAGCTCGCCCCGAGATCGAGCCAGCCAGCAATCGGATAGGCGGCCGACACCACGAACGCCGTCTGACTCGGATCGATCGTGCCGAGGGACTGATTCCCTTCGTCCCGTGCATCCACGCGACCAAGATCGTAGTGCAGGATGGTGGCTCCGATCCGAAGGGCGCGCCATGCTACGACTCCGCCGATGACCCGCGAATCGGCTGCGAAGTCCTCTCCGCCCATGAGAAAGACCGCGCTTCGCTCGAGGCCCGCCAGAGATGCCGGATTCCATAAAGATCCCTCGATATCTCCTCGCGAGGCGGAGACCGCTCCACCGAGGCCGACGGACCGTGCTCCGACGGGAACCAGCAGGAAGGTCGCGGTTTCCGCTGCTGACCCGGCGGCATTCCGTTCCGAGTCGGACGCGGTACCCTGCGCGCCCGCCCCGCGAGCGCCGAGGAGGAGGAAGAAAACGAGCGCCGGTCCGAGTCTAGTAGGGCTCCGCTTCATCGATCAGCAGGATCGGAATGTCGTCTTCTATCCGGTACTTCAAGTGGCAGGTGGGACAAAGCAGTTCCTGCTCCTCGAGATGGTACTCGAGCTCGCCTCGACACTTGGGGCAGACGAGGATCTCCAGCAGGGTCGGATCGAGTGACATGATCAGTCCTTCCGAGAGGGAACGGGGTACCCGAGGAGCTTAAGACGGGCCGGATTCTTGCGCCAGTTACGCAGTACTTTCACCCTCAGGTCCAGGTATACAGGCCTCTCGATCATAGCTTCGAGCTTATGGCGGGAGGCCGTTCCAATCTTCCGGATCATGGCACCGCCACGGCCGATCACCATTCCCTTCTGAGACTCACGTTCCTCGAAGATGGTCGCGCCGATAAACACGGGTTCCTCGGACTCCCGAAATTCTTCGATCCCGACCGCGATACTGTACGGCAGCTCCTGGTCCAGCTGCTCGAAGCAGGTCTCGCGGACGAGTTCTGCCGCGAAGAAGCGAATTGGCGCAGTCGCGACGTCATCCTCGGGGTACAAGGCCGGACCGGGTGGAAGACGGTCGAGGACGGCCGCCCGAAGTTCCTCGATTCCCTGCTCGTGCGTTGCACGCGTCTCGATGATCTCGTTCCACGCCCCGTTCCGCTCGAGCTTCTCCCGGATCTTCGGCAGCATCGCCCTGTCCACCCGGTCGATCTTGTTCATGCACAGCAGGACAGGCGCACCGTGCACTCCGGCCCATTCTCCGGCGTGCTCAATGCTGCGGGGATAGCCCACGTCCACGACGCACACGACGACGTCGGCTTCGACCGTCGCTCTCTCGGCCTCTTCGCGCATACCCCGCTGCAGCAGGTACCGGGGCTCGAGCAGTCCGGGCGTGTCGACGAATACGGCCTGATGACTCTCGTCCGTGTAGATCGCCAGCAGCCGCTGTCGGGTTGTCTGTGCCTTTGGGGTCACGATTGACAGGCGCTGTCCGACCAACGCGTTCACCAGCGTGGACTTGCCGACGTTGGGAAGCCCAATCATGGCCACGAAACCGGCCCGGAACTCGTCAGACGCGGTCGGGGGCTCGCCCCGGGAGTCAATCTCTCCAATCATGGTGCGAAGCTTGCTGTTCACGAGTCGACGGACAAGGCTGAGTTGGCTGACGGCTGTTGTACGGTTCACGAAGAAGGACTGCGAATGATCGCACCGGATACGAACAGGAGCGGCGGTGGATTGCTCCTCGCGGTGGCTGCGTTGATCGGTGGCACGCTCGTCGTGTGGCTCACGGCGCGCTGGCTTGCCGCAGCCGGCGTTCCGTACATGAACGACTTTGTCGCCTACTGGGCCGTGGGCAGACTGCTGCTCGAGGGTGGGAATCCATATGATGTAGAGGCGATCCTGGAGTTGCAGCGCACGATTGGATCCCGGTTCGTGGAAGCTGGGGTGGTGCGGAATCCACCGTGGACTCTTCCCCTTCTTCTTCCGTTCGCATCGCTGGATTTCGCGTCGGGGTGGTATGCCTGGATGTTGAGCCAGGTCGCCCTCGTGGGAGGGTGTGCCGCCGTCCTGTGGCGCCTGTTCGCCGGTCGAGCGCGTCCAACTGTCGCTATCGGGCTGACATTCGCCTTCCCGCCGGCGTTGTTCGTCGCGCTCGGAGGACAGATCGGTGGAGTGTTGCTTCTCGGGCTCACGGGCTTCACATGGGCGATCATCCGGCGGAAGGACTTTACCGCCGGTCTGTTTCTCGCCGTGCTCACGCTCAAACCACATGTACTGCTTCCATTCGGAATCGCGGTCTTGCTGTGGACCATGAGGGAGAGGCGGCTGAGTCCGCTGGCAGGCGCGGCATCTGGAGTCGCTGCCGGCTCGTTCGTCGCCCTACTCCTGCAGCCGGACGTGTTCTCGCAATATCTCGAGTTCGCCCGTTCGCAGGTTCCGGACGAGGATCTGGTCTCGACAGCTGGAGCTGCGCTTCGCCTGTTGATCGGATTCGATCGGTTCTGGATCCAGTGGTTGCCCGCACTCGTCGGAATCGGCTGGGTGACGTTCTACTGCACGCGCCGGTTCGACTCCTGGGACTGGAAGCGTGAGATGCCTCTTCTCGCGGCCGTATCCTGGATTTGTGCGCCGTATGGCTGGGTGTACGATATGGTGCTTCTCGTGCCGACCGTACTGGATGGTGCCGTGCGGATCGAGGCGACCGG
This sequence comes from Gemmatimonadota bacterium, assembly GCA_039585915.1. GTDB lineage: Bacteria > Gemmatimonadota > Gemmatimonadetes > Palauibacterales > Palauibacteraceae > Carthagonibacter. The sequence continues at coordinate 2,798 of JBDGUZ010000074.1, read as the reverse complement.
AGATCCACGACTGACCCGGCGTGCCGTAACGGCGTATCTGCTGGTTGGAGTCGTGATCTGGACGCAGCAACTGGTATTCGGGTCAGGTGTGATTCATGCTTGGGTGGGACCGGCCGTTCTCGTGGTCTGGCTGTGGGTACGGGCACGGACTGCGGGCTCCGATTCACAGAAAGCGGAGCCGGGATGATCGCTCCTATTCCCGGCGTCTCGTCGCCGGACGAGTCCCGACAACTTCGAACGTGGCCGTTGGTAATGGCGGCATGCGTGATCGTGTTGATTGTGATCGTCGCGGTGGCCACGGGTGCGGGCGTGCCGTTCCGAAACGACTTCGCAGCTTACTGGCCCGTCGGACGCCTCCTGCTGGCAGGCCAGAACCCGTATGACCATGGAGCTATCGAAGCGCTTCAATACTCGGTCGGGGACACGCTGGGTGGCGACTCTGTCGTCCGGTATCCTCCCTGGGCTCTGCCACTGCTTCTTCCGTTCGCCGCGTTGCCCTACGAAGTGGGATGGTACCTGTGGATTCTCCTTCAGGTATTCCTTGTCGGTGCCAGCTCGGTATGGCTGTGGCATATGTTGGGAGGACGCGGCAAGCCGGGAATTCCGCTCGCGGTGGCATTCGGTTTTCCGGCCGGGTTGTTTGTTGCTCTGGGCGGTCAGATCGGCGGAGTCCTGCTGCTTGGCGTGAGTCTATTCCTGTGGGCCATTCTGAATCGCAGGGATGTCATGGCCGGAGCGTGTCTGGGCCTCCTGACACTGAAACCCCATCTGTTTCTTCCTCTGGGTCTCGTGGTATTGCTGTGGTCGGCGCGCGATCGACGCTGGAAAGTCCCTGGTGCCGCGGCACTGACAATCATAGCGGGCTCGGTGCTGGCGGTGGCACTACGTCCGGCTATCTTCTCGGATTTCCTGGTATTCCTCAGCACGCCTGGCACGAGCTGGCAGCGGGCAGTGGCCGTGGGCACCGCTGCCTCGACAGCGCTGGGTGCCAGCGCGCCGTGGCTCCAGTGGATTCCGGCGGCTCTGGTGACGCTGCTCGTGGTCGCGCTCTGGGCTCGCTTCGCGAATCGCTTCGACTGGCGCCGTGACCTGGCACTGGTATTGGCTCTGGGAGTGGTCGCGGCTCCCTACCTGCTCGTGCACGATCTGGTGCTCCTCGTTCCAGCCCTGCTGACGATGGCGCTATGCGTTCTGGGCTGGAAGTCAGCCAACTTGAGGCTGATTGCAGTGCTGGCCTTCGCCTCCTTTTGCATTATGGTGTGGATCGACCAAATCGCCGAACACGCTCTGGTTATACACGTGTGGATAGCCCCCTTCGTGTTGATTCTAACCACAGCTGCCGCTGTGTGCGTGCCAGAGGAGAGTCAAAGAAAGGGAACTGACTCATGACACGTGCAGGGCATAGGGTCAAGTGGTTCGCGTTGTTCGGCGCCATACTGCTGTGCGGCGTGTCGCTCTGGGTGTGGACTCGGTTCGGAGCTGATCTCTGGAACGATCACATAGAATACTGGTCGGCTGCGCGGGTTCTTCTTGACGGCGGAAATCCGTACGATCCGAGCACTCTCCTCGAAGTCCAGCAGGCTGCCGGACTTCAGCGAGAAGACGCGATATTGATGTGGAACCCCCCGTGGGTACTGACTCTTTTCGTGCCCCTCGCCCTGGTTCCCTATCGGACGTCCGCACTGATCTGGCTCCTTGTCCAAACCACGATCGTACTCGGCGGATGCGGGTATCTGTGGCGGCTCTATGGAGGCGATCCGGAGAGAAGTCGGCAGGGGTTCCTGATCGGCATTCTGTTTCCGCCTGTTTTTCTCGCAATCGGATTCGGTCAGGTGAGCCTGATAGTATTCCTGGCCCTGGTACTTTTCCTGAGGTTTGTGCAAGCGGGTCAGCTTGCAGCGGCCGGCGCATCCGCCTTCCTCATGACCATCAAACCGCACCTTCTGGTGCCATTCGGAGTCGTTCTGCTTGCCTGGGCGATCAAGCGTGGACGGCGGCGATTTCTGCTAGGCGCGATTGGAACAGGAGCGGTCCTGTCTGTCCTACCGGTGCTGCTGCACGCGGAAATCTACGGCGACTATCTGGCAGCCATTGCTTCTCACCCGCCGCGAGAGTTCGTCACTGACACCCTCGCGGCAGGCCTGCGCCTGATCGTGGGCTGGGACAGATTCTGGGTCCAGTTTGTTCCGGTCGTAGTCGGAGTTGCGTGGGCTGTCTCCCGTTGGGTGAATCGAAGACGGGACTGGGCGTGGCGGGAAGAATTGCCGCTTCTTGCGCTGGTCTCCGCAGTGGTGGCTCCGTATGGGTGGCTATTCGATTTCGTCACCGCTCTCCCCGCCGTGCTTCAGGTCGCGGTGATTGCAAGCGAGAGACCGGAGATCTGGGTGCGGCGTTTGTTGTTCGCGGGTTATCTCTGCTTCGTAATCGCCCTGACGACAATGCATATTCTCCTCTGGGACCCAATCGGCTACGTGCACGGTTGGTTGGCGCCGGGTCTTCTGGTGGGGTACGTGGCCGTACGAGCATGCACGGAGCGGTCAGGGGGGTCTGCGCTCAACTGACCGGGTCCATCAGGCTGAAGATCGCACGGGTCGGGAGTTCGTTGAAAAAGCGAAGCGCCCCACGGCCCGAGGCGGGTGTGGGGCGCTTCGAGTGCGAGCCGGCGGCGACCTACTCTCCCACGCCAGATGCCGCAGTACCATCGGCGCTGAGGGGCTTAACTTCCGGGTTCGGGATGGGACCGGGTGTGACCCCCTCGCGAGAACCACCGGCACGTTTTCGCTGTATAGAAGAAGGAG
>JBDGUZ010000073.1:0-11409 GCA_039585915.1 Gemmatimonadota bacterium | reverse complement strand
GCGACCGTTCCGCCGACCGTCATGATGCACGTGGGGCTGCAGGGCTCCGGAAAGACGATGACGGCGGGAAAGCTGGCGCTGCGCCTGTCCCGGGATGGACGACGACCGCTGCTAGTGGCTTGCGATCCGTATCGTCCGGCGGCAGGAGAACAGCTCATGACCCTCGGGGCGTCGATCGACGTTCCCGTGGCCCACGAGCCGGGAGAGAAGGACGTGGTCGCGATCGCGGCCCGGGCCGTGGATGGAGCGCGCCGCGAAGGGCGCACCCACGTGCTGCTGGACACGGCCGGGCGGCTGCAGGCGGACGGCGAGCTGATGGATGAGCTTGCGCGGATCAAGGCCGAGGTCAGCCCGGTCGAGGTCCTGTTCGTGGCGGACGGCATGACGGGGCAGGAGGCCGTCCGGATCGCGGAGGGATTCAATGACGCGGTCGGGATCACGGGCGTGGTCCTGACCAAGATGGACGGAGATGCCCGCGGCGGAGCCGCTCTGTCGATCCACGGTGTGATCGGCGTGCCGGTCAAGTTCGTCGGAGTCGGCGAGAAGCTCGAAGACCTGACCGTCTTCGATCCGAAGCGCATGGCAGGCCGGATCCTCCAGATGGGGGATATCGTCGGGCTGGTCGAGAAGGCGCAGCAGACGATTGACCTGGAGACGGGACAGCGCTTCGAGAAGAAGGTGCTCGGAGGCGAAGAATTCGACCTCGAGGACTTTCTGCAGGCGATGCAGCAGATTCAGAAGATGGGTCCGCTGGAAGGCCTGTTGAAGATGATTCCGGGCGTGAAGCCGAAGATGCTCGAGGGGGTCGAGGTGGATCCCAGGCGCATCCGGCACATGGAAGCGATCGTGCTCTCCATGACCCCGGAGGAGCGGACGCGACCCGACATGATGAACGGGTCGCGCCGGGCGAGAGTCGCCCGGGGCTCGGGCAGACCGGTGCACGAAGTGAACCGGCTGCTGAAGCAGTTCAAGGAGATGCGGAAGACGATGAAGCAGATGCGGAAGCTCGCGCCTCGCCTCGCGGCGAGCGGTGGAGGGCTCGACGGTCTGCTTGGCTGAGTCTTCCGGACGATTCGAGACCGGCCCGACGGGAATCCGTCGGAAGCGCCGGTCCGGCAGGCGGTACGGCGAAAGCCCGGAAAAGGACGACGGACGGTAATGCCCACGACGATTCGACTTCAGCGCACAGGCCGGAAGGCACAGGCCTCGTTTCGTATCGTCGTCTCGGATTCCGCAGAGTCGCGTGACGGCCCTGCAATCGAGACGATCGGTACCTACAACCCGCGAACCCGGCCGTCGCTGATCCGGCTGGACGCCGCTGCCGCCCTCAACTGGCTGCATGAAGGCGCCCAACCCAGCGATACGGTGGTCTCGATCTTCCGGAAGACCGGGGTGTGGGAAAAGTACAAGGCCGGCACCACGGCGGACGCACTCGAGGAGACCGTAGTCGAACTCGGTCCGCCGGAGGGCGAGCGCGGGACTTCGAGACGGGCTGCGATCGCGGCCGAGGCGCAGAAAGAAGCCGCGAAGCGGCGGGTCGAGGAGAAGGCCGCAGCCGAGGCTTCGGCGAAGAAGGCTGCCGCGGACGAGCGCAAGAAGAAGGCGGAAGAAGAGGCCGCGCAGGCAGCCGCCGAAGCGGAAGCTGAGCCCGAGGCGGAAGCCGCTGCGGAAGAGGCAGTCGCCGAGGCCGAGGTAGAGGCCGCTGAAGAGCCGGTCGCCGAAGCAGAGGCAAAGGCCGAAGCTGCGGCCGAAGAGGTGGTCGCCGAGGCTGAGCCCGAGGTTGAAGCCGCCGAAGAGGTGCTCGCTGAGGCTGAAGCCGAGGAAGAGCCGGGCGCCGAACCCGAGGCGGAAGCGGCGGCAGAAGAGTCGGTTGCAGAGGCCGAGGCAGAGGCAGAGGTAGAGGAGCCGGTCGCCGAACCCGAGGCTGAAGCTGAGCCCGCCGAGGAAGAGGCTTCCGAGGAGGAGAAGGAGGCCTAGCCTCCCGCTCTCTGCTCGCAGCACGCACAGTGGGACCTCTGGACGCGATCGTGGTTGCGCGCCTTCGAAAGGCGCACGGGCTGGACGGCGAGATCCTGGCCAGTATCGATACCGGGGACCCGGATACAATCTTCGTGCCTGGTCGCGAGTTCGGAATCGCCGGTTCACCGGCTGGTATCCCGATACCGAGCCTGACGCTGGAGACGGCGCGGCCGCACAAGGGCGGATATCTGCTCCGGTTCCGGGAGATCGGCGATCGCGAAGCGGTTAATGTGCTTCGTGGGCGGGAGATTACGGTCCCGGCCGACGCACTGCGGCCGCTGGAGGAAAACGAGTTCTTTCTCCACGACCTCGTCGGGCTCGAAGCCTGGCGGGAAGGAGGAGACCGGATCGGTGCCGTCAACGAGGTCTATGACCTCGGCGGGCACATATTCCTCGGCGTGGATGTGCAGGGACAGGAAAGGCTCGTCCCGTTTCGACCGGAAGTGGTACGAAGCGTGGATCGCGAGTCCGGCCGGGTCTGGATCGACCCGCCTCCCGGACTTCTCGAGCTGTAGGTCGTCGATCGAGGATCGGGGGAGACCGTGCGGATCAACGTGGTGACGATCTTTCCGGCCTTCTTCGAGGCTCCGCTCCGGACGAGCATTCCCGGGCGGGCGGCGACAACCGGCACTGCCGAGTATCGCGTGGTCGATCTGCGGGACTACACGCACGACCGACACCGTACGGTGGATGACGAGCCATACGGAGGTGGCGCCGGCATGGTGATGAAGCCGGAGCCGTTCTTCGAAGCGGTTGACGCGCTCGAGCCGGAGGGCCCGATCGTGTTGCTGAGCCCCGGTGGCCGGCCGTTCGATCACGAGACGGCCGTTCGGTACTCGTTGGAGGAGGAGATGACCCTCCTCTGCGGGCATTACAAGGGAGTGGACGAACGTGTCGCGTCGGGGCTTGCGACGGAAGAGCTGTCGATCGGCGACTATGTTCTGTCGGGCGGTGAACCAGCCGCCCTGGTCGTCATGGACGCGGTGGTCCGGCTGCTGCCGGGCGCGATGAGCGACCATGAGTCGGCGGCCGGCGACTCGTTTTACGACGGGCTCCTGGCCCCGCCGGCCTACACGAGGCCGGCCGAGTACAGAGGAATGAAGGTGCCGGAAATTCTCCGGTCGGGCGACCATCGGCGGATCGCCGAGTGGCGTCACGACGAGGCCGAGCGGATCACGCGTCTGCGGCGACCGGAGTTGTGGGAGCGAGAGGACTGACACGAGCCGGAACGAAGACTAGATTAATGGGCTGACTGCGGTAGACGGCCCCGGAAGGAGCGGTACAGTGGATCCGAGAATCGCGGAAATCGAGAAGCAGCAGGTTCGTTCTGACCTGCCGGCCTTCGCCCCGGGCGACACCGTCCGTGTGATGGTCCGGGTCAAGGAGGGACAGAAGGAGCGTGTCCAGGCGTTCGAGGGGATCTGCATCGCCCGCCGTGGAGCAGGCCTGAACGCGACGTTCACCGTGCGGAAGATCTCCGGCGGCGTCGGCGTGGAGCGGATCTTCCCGGATCACTCGCCGTCGATCGCGGGAATCGAAGTGATTCGACGCGGGCACGTGCGTCGTGCCAAGCTCTACTACCTGCGGGCCCGTCGCGGCAAGCGTGCCCGAGTCCGCGAGCGCCGCTGGTGGGAAGGCGGCGTGATCGAGAATAAAGGCGCCGCCCCGGTCGAGGTAGTCGAGGAAGAGCCTGCCGTCGAGGACGTCGTCGAGGAGGTGGCTCCGGACGTGGCCGACGAGGTCGCCGATGAGACGGTCACAGAGGATACGGTCGTCGAGGCTGCCGAAGATATAGCGGACGCAGTGGCCGACGAGGTCGTCGACGAGACGACCGACAAGACGGACGCGTAGCGCGCAGCACTCAGCTACCCACAGCGAAGGACCGACGAATGGCCCGCACGGCTCCCACCGACCTCGAGAGGGACGGCTGGGAGCGCGGGCTTCGTCACATCGTGGGAGTGGATGAGGCCGGGTGTGGTCCGGTAGCCGGTCCCGTAGTCGCGGCGGCCGTCGTGCTTTCCCCCTTTCGCAGGGCCCCCCGTCGCCTGCAGGGCGTCAACGACAGCAAGACCCTGACGGCAGAGAGGCGCGAAGCGCTGGCCGCAGAGATCCGCGAGGTCGCTGTCGCCTGCGTCGTGGCGGCGGCATCGGCGCGCGAGATTGAGCGCCTGAACATCCGGCGTGCCACGGCGCTGGCCATGCGCCGGGCGGTAGAGCGGCTTCCGGTCACGCCGGACCTGCTGCTCGTCGACGGACTTCCGGTGCCCGAGCTGGGTGCCCACCAGGCGATCGTCAAAGGGGACACGCGTTGCATTTCCATCGCCTGTGCCTCCATTGTCGCTAAGGTAACGCGTGACCGACTGATGGAACTCCTGGACCAGCGGTACCCGGAATACGACTGGGCGCGGAACAAAGGGTACCCGACCGGCACCCACCTGTCCGCGATCCGGGAGCACGGCCCGACCGCGCACCACAGGGCGACCTGGGCGCCCATCCTCCAGCACGAGCTGCGGCTCGAGGGCTGATCATGCATTCCGAACATCTGCGAAATGTCCAGATTTCCTGGGTCGCATTCGGCTGGTTCGTCGGCCTCGCGGTTGCGACCAGCATCGCCCTCTTGCTAATGGCGAGCGGCCTCGTGGATCCGGCGGGAGAAGGCAGCGGAGCCTGGCTGACGCTGGCGGTCGGTGTCGGGTGGTTCGTCGGCGGCTTCTCCACCGGATTCAAGACCGCGGCCGCTCCGATTCTGAATGGCGCGGCGATCGCGTTGTTCACGTTCGTCGCGTGGTTCCTGGTGAACCTGGTGTTCGGCGGCATGACGACCGGGGCCAGCGCATGGGAGTTCCTCGGTGGCCGAGCGACCGCGCTGGCGTTGCTCGAGCAGGGCGTGGCGGCGATCGCCGGCTGCTGGGCGGGCTACCGGTACACGCCACTCCGGGTGGAGTGAACTCCTGCCCGCTGTGTCACCACGGGCTCGGAGCCGATTCCGAGATATCGCTGGTGCCGGTGAGTCCAGTCGTATACCCCGGGATCGCGGGTCTCGAGGTCCATACAGCCTGTCTCGCGGCCGCCCGCCGGGGAGCCTTCGAACAGAGGCGCGCTTCGAGACGTCGAGCGATAGAATCATTCGGTTTGACAGACAGGGATCGGGGGGACGCCCCGCCCGTTCAGCGAGGCGCAACGGAGGGACCAGGATGAGGGTCGCGGGACGAGACACTAACGCTCGACGAGGGCTTGTGGTGCGTTTTCTGATACTGGTGGTCACGGGGTTCGCGTTTTCTGGCTGCGCCCAGGGATTCGAGCAGGTCCAATCCGAAAACCGTGCCAAGCTGTTCCGGCTCGAAGTGGGGCAGACTCGCCAGCAGGTGCTCGAAGAAATGGGCACTGAGCCGCAGACGTTCAACCAGGGCGTGTTCAGGTCGGACGGAGTCGTTCCCAATCCGTACGACAGCGAGTCGCACCTGGTGGGCTCCACCGAGATCGAGGTTCTGTATTACGTCACGAACGTGCAGAACAAGGACGGCGTGATCACCAATGATGAACTCACGCCGCTTGTCCTGGTAGACGGGATCCTGGTCGGCTGGGGCTGGACGTACCTCGGAACTTTCACCGACGATAACGATCTCACACTCCTCGGGCCGCAGGCTCCCCCTCTCTAGCAGGGTCCGTGAACTGGCTGAACAGCGATCGACCGGACTGGCGCAAACGGGCCGGTTCGGACATTCATTGAGAGATACAGTGCGGGAGTCCGGCGGTCGGTGCTCCGGCTCATCAGCGTGACGCGTTCAACCTCAAAGGAGATCGCCGTGCGAATCCGTGACATTATTCGGGACAAGGGCGGCGACGTCGCGACGATCGGGGCCGGCCAGACCGTGCACGAAGCGGTGCGCGAATTGAACAGACACCGGATCGGAGCACTCGTGGTAACCGGCGATGATGGTTCGGTGCAGGGGATCGTCAGCGAGCGAGACGTTCTGCGGATGGCGGCGGAGACCTGGGACGACGGCGGCGAACGAGCCGCTCGACTGCGTGACCGGCCCGTGGTCGGGGTCATGACTCGCGAAGTGATCTGTGCCGTGCCCGATGACGAGCTCGACTACGCGATGGGGATTATGACGCAGAACCGGATCCGACACTTGCCGATTATGGATGAGGGCAGACTCGTCGGGATCATCTCGATCGGAGACGTGGTACGGGCGCACCTGAGGGAGGCCGCGTACGAGAACCGGATGCTGAAGGATTACGTCCGGGGTGGTGGGGCCGGCTGACGGGCATGATCCGGTCGTCGTCCAGTGGAACCTTGGGGAACCCCGTGGACCAGCGAGAATCCAATGCTCATCGGCGCATCCGGGATGACGCCGTACTCCGTCTGCTGGTGGAAGGGACCGTCTCCACGACCGGAGTCGGCTTCTTTCGGGCCCTGGTCAAGAACCTGTGTGAGGCGCTCGACACCTCGGGAGCGTGGATTACCGAGTTCCTTCCCGAAGCGCAACGACTGCGGTCGCTCGCGTTCTGGCTCAACGGTGAGTACGTGGAGCGCTACGAGTACGACATCGAGGGCACTCCCTGCCAGCCCGTGATCGAAGAGCAGTCGCTCGCCCATTTTCCGGAAAACGTCATCGAACTCTTTCCGGAGGATCCGGACCTCCCCGGCCTCAATGCGGTCAGCTACATGGGAGTTCCGCTGCTCGACACCGACGGCGAGCTGCTCGGGCATCTCGCCGTGCTCGACACACGGCCCATGCCCACCCAACCGCGTCTCCTGGAGGTCTTCCAGCTCTTCGCGGAGCGTGCCGCCGCAGAATACCGGAGGCTCAGAGCTGCCCAGCGCGTGCAGGCTCGGGAGGAGCAGTTGACCCGCCTTCTCGACGGTGCCATGGACGCCATTCTTGTCCTCGATTCGCGCCTCGCCGTGATCAGAGCCAACCCTGCCGCCGAGCGCGTATTCGGCTGGTCGGCAGGCGACCTCCTGGGCCGCGACGTTCGTACGCTTCTGGACACGGAAAGCTGGCAGCTGTTTTCGGACCAGGCACGGATTCTGGAAACGCGCTCCGACGCCGACCGGCAGCACTGGTTTCCTCACGATCTCGGCGCGTTGGGTTACGACGGAGTCCCTTTCCCCGCCGAGACCACTCTCTCCTGTTTCACCAGCGGCGGTCAGGTCTTCCACACCGTGATCCTGCGCAACGTGGATGAGAGACTTCAGGCCGAGAATCGGATCCGCATGCTGAGCGATGAGGCGGAATACCTCCGCGAGGTGGTGCGCGAGGCCTCCGGCAGCGACGACATCATCGGCAGCAGCCCGCCGATGCAACGCCTGTTCGAGGCCATGGAAAAGGTTGCGGCCACGGACACCACCGTTCTCGTCCTCGGCGAAACCGGAACCGGTAAGGAACTGGTCGCGCGGAGCATCCATCGTTCCAGTCCACGACACGACGGCCCCCTTGTTCGGGTCAACTGCGCGGCCGTCCCGGGCGCCCTGATGGAGAGCGAGTTCTTCGGGCACGAGAAGGGTGCGTTCACCGGCGCCACCAACCGACGTGAGGGCAGATTCTCCCTGGCCGATGGCGGTACGATTTTGCTCGACGAGGTGGGAGAACTGCCGCTCGATCTCCAGGCCAAACTACTCCGGGTCCTGCAGGAGGGTGAGTTCGAACCCCTGGGCGCCACTTCCACCCGAACCGTGGACGTGCGGGTCATCGCGGCCACCAATCGAGATCTTCAAGTCATGGTTTCGGAAGGTGCCTTTCGAGAGGACCTCTACTATCGCCTGAACGTGTTTCCGCTCGAGGTCCCGCCTCTTCGTGACCGGGGCTGGGACATAGAGTTCCTCGCCGCAGTCTTCGCCGAGCGTTTCGCCGGCCGCATGGGCCGCCGGGTGGAGCAATTGACCGCCGACGATATCCGCCGGTTGTCGATCTACCACTGGCCGGGAAACGTCCGCGAGCTTCAGAACGTGGTCGAGCGGGCGATCATCCTGTCCACAAGCTCGACGATCGAGATCGCGCGGGCGCTGCCCCCGGCCACGAATCAGGAAGAGTCCCGTGTGGCCGGGCCGCCCTCAACGCCGCTGCCGTCGATCCTCACGCGGAACGAGATGCTGGCCCTCGAGCGGGACAACATTCTCCGCGCGCTCGATGCACGCGATTGGAAGATTGCCGGCGATAGCGGCGCGGCTCGATTGCTCGATGTACCAGCCTCCACCCTCAGCTCTCGCATGAAGGCGCTCGACATCACCCGGACTCGCTGAGCACCGTCCTCACAGGCGCCCCCTCCGAGTCTCGAAATGTCGCGTGGGACGCTCACGAAAAGTCGTGACTCTCGAGATGTCGCGACTCTCTTACGCCCCTTAAAGTACCTCTAACGACATATTATGTAATATCTTATGAGACAAGTGTCGATTGGCACAGCGCTTGCTAAGTGTGTATTCGACCGCGCCGGGCGGACCGGCCGGCACCCAACGACCGACCGCCACTGGAGGCAATCATGGAGACAGCAACGCAGACGAAAATGGTGAACGGACTCGATGTCGAGGCGCTACAGGCCACGATCCACGCCGTGGCGAGGGACCCTGCGCCGGGTATGACCACGTGGCGGGTGGCCACGCACTGGATGGGCGGAACCCGGTCAGACACGCACGTGGACCACTACGTAATCGGCGGGAAGAGGGTCGAAAAGGATTGGACGATCAAGATCGACGAGCCGCTCGAGATCGGCGGCACCAATCAGTACGCCAACCCGCAGGAGTACCTGCTGGCCGCCATGAACGCGTGCATGATGGTGGGCTACGTGGCCGTCAGTTCTCTGCTTGGCGTCGAGCTCGAGTCGGTTCGAATCGAGACCGAAGGCGACATCGACCTGCGCGGGTTCCTGGGCGTCGATGACAACGTCGCGCCGGGCTACGAGTCTCTCAAGCAGACAGTCTACATCAAAGGCGACGGCACGCCGGAACAGTTCCAGAAGATCCACGAGATGGCCTGGGCTACTGCTCCGAACCGCCACAACATCAACACTGCGGTCGCACTGAACACGGATCTCGTGATCGAGTGATCTGATTAAGTTCATGGGGTCGCGGCGCTGGTAGCCGCGGCCCCACCCCGAACCATAAACCATCAGGGTTCAGTGAAGGCTACCCGTCCGCGGTACCGCTCACCTGCGCCCACTGTCTTGCTTTCTACGGTCTGATTCCTGGTGGAGCGAGGCCGTCCTTATCCGATCCGAAGGAATCCACGGACCCCGGCCACCCCACCCGCGATCGCGATCAAGCTCAGAATCAACAGCAGGGCGTGGAAGCGATGCAGGAGGCGAAAAGCCCCGTCCGAATCACGCTCGGCAAATGTTCTGAACCACTGGCGCAGGAGCATCGGCTCGAGAATGAAGAGCACCAGGGTGAAGATCACCCAGACGAGCGTCATGAGATGGAGCCACCAGAACGACGGGTCCAGGTATCACTCCCACGCACCGAACCCGTAGAGCAAGTAGAAGTCGGCGATTCCGGTCACGAGCGTGACCACGCGGGCCTGAGCCGAGAAACGACCCTCAATAAGCTCGAAGAGCTTCAGGCGCTCGTCGCTATCGGGTACCCGGCGAAGCGTCGGAATGACTACAGTGGTAACGAAGGCGACTCCGCCAATCCAGAGTACGACGCCCACCACATGCAGAACTCTGGTAAAGACCAGCAACCCCGCGCTTATGAAGATAGTGCCTCCTGAGTTCGTGATCGCGGTCTAATTGGACCCGTGCGTTCCAGGATTCTCAGGGAGTGCATAAACAACCTGCCCGGAGGCGTCCAGGAACTCCATTGTTGGGCTGCCGTCTGCTGCCACCTGCACTCTGATACGAGGATTCCCGGCCAGGTCGGACAACTGCAACAGGGCGGAGTCGTCACGGTACTTACCGAGAAACAACCGCTGTGTCGTCATCTCGCCATTATCACGCATGGCCTGCAGGGCCTTCTCACGGGCTGCTTCGTCCGGCAGTTCCTTGGCAGCTTCGTACTTTTCGGCGACGACATCTGACGGAAGATTCGGCTGCTGCCACACTGTGAGGCCTGTGGTATATGCGCCGTTGTCGCTCTCGAGATAACGGAAGCCGATGGTCTGATCGTTGCGGACCTTGTCGAAAGTCAGCGAGCCAAAGTGGCCATCACCGCCATTCTCACCGAACACCAGCCCCCCCATTTCATCGCCGAGATGATTAAAGAAGATGATGCCCGGTGGGCGGGGATAACTTCGTTGAATCACCTTACCGTTCACGATGCCGGGATGCTGGCGTTCCTCGTTGGAAATCACCATTCGCAGCTTCCCGTCCTTCTCGACGATATTGATTCGCTCGACGTCGATTTCATCGAACCGCTGGTTGTCATTCTGAGTTGTGAACGCTGAGACGATTAACACAGCTGCAATGACTGTGGTGCAGCCAGCGTAAATCTTCAAGAACCGTACGTCCCGTTCCAGTTTGGTCCTCATGGCCTCAGTCTCCCGTTCTTGCGTTGTCGTTGCACCCCGTCCTTCATGTTCACGGAGCCGGTGGTCTTCGACCTGTTCAGCCCGGTCGGACGTTACCTGGGGCAGGTTCGAATACCGGAGCGGACGCAGCGCTGGGTCCTCGGGTTCACGCATGGGTGGGGCGTGAACGAGGGTAAGCTCGGCGAGCAATCGGTCGTGCGTCTTCGGATTGTTCCTCCGGCCCGATTACCGCCCCGGAGCAGTCTGCCAGCGGCACTTCGGACGTCAGATCGTCGGCACTTGCCTATGTGTATTTGACCGCACTTGATCAGGGGACATGTTCAGCCTCCAGAACAGATCCGCCTTCACCCCAGTTCCCATCATCGAGTTCATTAATCACAACCCAAGTTCCTGCTGCAAAATCATCGCCTTTCATCCGTGCAAAGACCTTAGTTACTTCTTCAATGATCTGGGACTTTTCTTCGGTTGAAAAGACGCCTCGAATTGACTTGACTTCGACAAACGGCATAAACCCCTCCTTTTACTTGCGTGCCTGACCCAATTGTCAGAGCGCATAACGGTCGGCGCCTGAGCTGCGGCGTGGCTCCCCGACTCTGCCGGAGCCCCGCAAAGAGTATCTGCCGCTCAACGCCCGTGCACTACTCGCGCCGTCTGCTCCAAGGGGTGTCAGGTTTCAGCCCTTTCGGCGAGGCCACCCCACGTGGGACTACTCGGAGGTCTTTTCTTGGCTCTTCCGTGCATTCAACAGCAACACCACCCCTATCAAGACGAAGAACAACCCACTGTAGATAGAACGAGCCCCGTCGGCAAAGACCAGCACGATGATGGCAACGATGAAGCTGACAAACGCTAAAATGAGAGGCAGCTTTTGCATGGTTTCCTTCCTTGTTGAAAGCCTCACAGTTGGTGGACATCCGAACTC
>JBDGUZ010000072.1:0-11461 GCA_039585915.1 Gemmatimonadota bacterium | reverse complement strand
ACCTTGCCCGGGTGAGACTTCTTGTGCAGGCCGTTGATCACCCCGGACTCGATCAGGTCGAGCGCCCCGTCCGAAAACATCTCGGTGTGGATCCCGAGGTTCTTGTGACCGCCTAGTGCCGCCAGCACGCCGTCCGGAATCGCTCCGATCCCCATCTGTAGCGTTGCTCCGTCTTCGATCAACTCCGCGCAGATCCTCCCGATTGCCCTCTCGACATCGCTGAGCACGGGCGGCGGAACCTCGTGCAGCGGGTCGTCACCGTCCACGAAGGCGTCGATCTGATCGACGTCGATCACACCGTCCCCGTGTGTACGAGGCATGTTGGGATTCACCTGCGCGATGACGAACTTGGCCGCCCGGACCGCCGCGAGACTGCAATCGACGGACACGCCGAGCGAACAGAAGCCGTGCGCGTCGGGAGGGGAGACCTGGATCAGGGCGACATCGACCGGAAGGATTCCCCGCCGGAACAGGTTCGATGTTTCACTGAGGAACACGGGAATGTAGCTGGACTCGCCTGAGTTGATCGCGTCCCTGACGTTCGCGCCGACGAACAGCGCGTTGACCCGGAAGCTGTCGCGCAGTTCGGGCGCGGCATACGGGGCCGGCCCCTCGGTATGGAGATGCACGATCTCTACGTCCCTCAACTCTGGAGCGCGGGCTGTCATCGCGTGGATCAGTCTCTGCGGCGCGGCCGCGACGGAGTGAATGAACACCCGGTTTCCGGATCGGATGACGGATACCGCCTCTTCGGCACTTGTGAGCTTCATCGTTCCTTATCCTCCACCGGAGCCCGAAAGCCCCGTGGACCATTCAGATTTTCCGTGAAAGTTCGTCCAGCATATCATCGGTCATCGCATCGAGGTCGTACTCCGCCGTCCAGCCCCATTCCTCCCTGGCCGCCGAATCGTCTACCCGCCGCGGCCAGGACTCCGCGATCGCCTGGCGCGCAGGATCGACGTCATAGGTGATCGCGAATTCAGGCATCCGTCTGCGAATCGAGGCGGCGATCCGCTCGGGTGTAAGCTGCATGGCGGCGACGTTGAACGCGTTCCGGTGCGCGAGCGAGTCGGCGGGCGCTTCCATCAGCTCGATCGCCGCCCGGATCGCGTCTGGCATGTACATCATGTCGAGCTGCGTACCCTCCGCCAGAAAGCACTGGTAGCGATTGTGACGCACGGCCTCGTAGTAAATCTCGACCGCATAGTCGGTCGTGCCACCGCCGGGGGTCGCGACGTGCGATATCAGGCCTGGGTACCGGACCCCCCGCGTGTCCACGCCGAATCGGCTGAAGTAGTAGTCGCACAGCAGTTCACCGGCCACTTTCGAGACCCCGTACATCGTGTTGGGACGCTGGATCGTGTCCTGCGGTGTCGGGTCGGGCGGAGTACCAGGACCGAACGCCGCGATGGAGCTCGGCGTGAACACCGCGCAGTCCCTCTCGCGCGCGACTTCGAGGACGTTGAACAGACCGCCGATGTTCACCTGATAGGTGAGCTGGGGACGTTGCTCTCCTACCGCCGACAGGATGGCCGCGAGGTGAAACACCGTGTCGGCTCGATGTCGCGCGATTGCCGCGTCGAGCGACTCTCCGTTCGTCACGTCCACGAACGCGAACGGACCGCTCTCCAAACGGGGAGACCTGATATCGGTGGCCAGAACGGCCTCCGTTCCGTACAGCTCCCTGAGCCGCGTGACCATCTCCGTACCGATCTGGCCCGCGGCTCCCGTCACGACGATGCTCTTCATGAATTCCTCGTAGAGCCGGGTATCAGGCTTCGGGCGGCTGATCACGCGTGCCGCATTCGGCCCGCGCGTCGTGGAAGCCTACAGGAGCGGCAAGTTTCCGGCCATATCGAACCACTAATGTCCGATTCCACACAGACGCTGTAACCCTTCTAATGGGAGTTCTTATATACATTTACGGGGTGATGGGAGCGGTTCGTATTTACGACGGCCGATGCGGGGGAAGGTCTCCTCGGACCCGATGCGGGTCCTTTCGTCACAGCCGGCAGAAGGCGTACGGGGATCGGCGTACCACTCCGGAAAATGCGGAAGCCCCGCCGAAGCGGGGCTTCCTCCGAGGCTGCGGAAGGAGGCTTTGTCCAGCATGACGCCGGACGGAAGGGTAACTTTGAATTCAGTTGCCGCACCGATGCCGGCGCGACATCGTTCAATTTGCACTCTCCGGCGCGCCAGACAATCGGCCTTTCGTACGTCCGCTGGTAGTACTTTCGTACCTGCCATCGGACTACGCTCCAGCACCTTCTCGCTTGCGTATCACGGCCGATCATCGTCGATTTATCTACTGCGGGATCGCAACCTGCGACCCTGCGAAGGCAGCGACCCTGGACAAAATCAGGCATGACCGACACCGATATTCACCGCTCTCCAGTCGGCGCTGTCGGCGCAGCGGCGGAATCCATCACACGAGTGCTGATCGCGCTGGCCGTTCCGTTTTTCAGGGCCGGTGTGCGCCAGGTCCTGGAAGAGCAGGATGACCTGGAGGTCATCGGCGAGGCCGCGGTTCTGGAAGACGTACTACCCGCCGTCGATCGCCTGGAGCCGGACGTTGTGATCGTAGACACGGACTTTCAGCGGGCTCACCCCGGATTGATCGAGTCGATTCGGGACACCTGGCCGTCCGTTGGCGTGCTGGTAATGGTCAACCACTCGGACGACGAGTGCGTGATCCGATCGATGCTGGCCGATCCGTCCGGTCCCCAGTTCTCGGACGACGCGCTCACGAGGCTCAGTGAGTGCTGCCTGATGGCCCTCCGTTCTTCGGCTCGCGGCTGCGTGCCGAAAGTCGCCGAGCCGGATCGCCTTGTCCGCGCGATCCGGACCGTGGCTGCCGGCGGAACGGCGGCCGGCGCCTGGCTCGGGTCAATGGTCGGACGAATGTCGGAAGCCGCTCCAGAGGCGGGGCGTGTCTCGGTCCGGGAACTCGAGATCATCTCGCTCGTCGCCCGGGGACTGGAAAACAAGGAGATCGCCGCCGAACTCGAGATCGCGGAGCAGACGGTAAAGAACCACCTGAGCCGGGTCATGAAAAAGCTCGGCCTCAGGAACAGGCAGGAAGTAGCGATGTTCGCGGTGCGCGTGCACCTGGATTCACGGAGCTGACTGCGACGGCGGCAGGACATTTCGCGGCCCGGCCCGGTCCAGATCGGGCCATGCGCGTTAACGACGAAGCGCCCCGGAACTTCCGGGGCGCTTCTGATTGTGGACGCGTGCTGACAGTACAGGGGCCAGCGGCGCCTCTACTCGATCAGGCGAAGAACGAGCGGCAACGCTCCGGTCCCCTCGGGGTCGATACCACCACTCCCGGCCGAGCCGCCGAGTCCCAGGATGTGTCCGGTGATGTCGTTTGTGCTCGGATCATCCAGGAACAGCCGCATGAAACCGCGGAACTGGATTTCCGTGAGACCGTTGCGCATGACCTCGGTCGGGTCCATCAACGGCACTATAATCACCCGATCATCGTAACCGGAGCACTCGAAGTAGCCTTCGGCGGTTGGAAGTCCCTGGCCGCACAAACTCTCGGTGCTCCGGATACACGCAGTGCCGCTCGTGCAGCCAGCTTCCCAATAATGCGGGTCGGGTCCGATACGCTCTTCCACACCCTGGATCGTGGGCCCGATCATGTTTCCCTGCTCGGTGTCGATCGGAACGATTGAGCCTGCGTCGAACATCGTCTCGTCAATGCAATTGATGATGTTCTCTTTGTAGTCGGCGCCGCCCATATTCTCGGGCGGTCTCCAGGCCATGAACCACCCGGGGCTCCATGACTGGGCCGGGTTTCCGGGCTTGAGGGTCAGCACCCTGCCAACGTCGTTCAAGTAGCCGCCGCCGTCGTTGTCACGAAAATCACTCCCCCAACCAGTGCACCTTGTTTGGTCCTGGCAGACAAGACCGTTGTGGGGGTAGTCCGGGTCTCCGACGAGATCGAGGTTCTCGTTACGAACGCACGGACAATAGTTGTCGAAGGTGTCACCTGACGTCGGAGTGTCACTCTTGTCGGCGTCGTCGTAGTCGTACTTCCCGGGATCGCCTTCTGGTGGATCGATCGTGTCCTCCCACATATCACCGACCGCCCACGGCGTCAGGCAGCCGATCTCGTCCGCGCGCTGTGCCTCAGCCGCGGCAATCGCATTGACATCCATATCGTTGAACCCGAGCACCTTCGCGAAGTAAGTCGGCATCGGATTTCCGCGCTCACGCAGGAAATTGGCGGTCACGCGTACCTTCTTCTCAGCGAGCCAGATCTGCATGTCGGTGGCTGGAACGAAATCGGCGGTCACGCCGAACACGGGATTGTTCGCCGCGTACTCTGCCGCCCTGCTCGCCGCCAGGGCCTCGGCATTCGGCATGTCATCGATAAAGGCGGACGCGGCAGCTAGCGCCATGGCGTCAGCCGTCCGCTGCGCCGCAGTGCGGGCGTTCATCAGGAACCCGACGTCGACCGCGAGCGCGGCGAATCCGAGCAACACCACCATGCTGGCCGCAACCAGCGCCAGGACCGCTCCCCGCTCATCTCTGATTCGTGCCTTCCAGCCCTCCATCACTTTCTCCTTCGCCGCCTGAAGACGTCTGTCGTGGCGACTGTCGCCTGTTCTCTACGCTCTGCGTTCATGCCGGGGCCGATGGCACGCGAAACCCTGATTCCTGACAATGACTGTATGGACCCGCGGGTCCCCTGTAAATTCGACATTCGACGATTCGGCTGACTCTTACACCGAATCGCCAGTGCAAAGTTGAGACGAACTTACCCGATCATTGTCGACACGACTCACCGGAAGAGCCGTGCCACACGGTAGCAATTTTGGAAGACCTAACGTAAAAGCTTGTTTCGACTGCACTTGCGCACGGCATTCTCGTCTCTGACACCGTCCCGGGGCCGTAGCGTGCCTGCGACAGTTGCAAGAGCACCTCGCCAGACGGTGCAAAGCCCGGCTCCAATATACTCAACTCTGCCCGGGATGGGAGTCCCGGTCAGAAGACGAAAAGGCCGTCTGAAGTGCTTCCAAAAAGCCCTCGACCCGGGTGGCGCCCTACCAGCGATCGTACGCTCGACTCGACTCGTCGGGATCCGGTCGTGCGTTCTCGGCTCGAGCGCTCGAGCCGGCGGGAGCGGTATGTGCGTCGATCTCGGACTCGGACTCGGAGCGGGAACTCGGGTCCGGAGTATGGGCGGATCGACGCAAACGGTCCTGCACCATTGAGCGGAGCAATGTCCACTGCTTGTCCGCCTGGGCCAGTTTATTCTCGAGCTCTCGTCGAAGACGGTCGACCTCTTCGCGCTCAGCTTCGAGAGCCTTCCTGTCGTCTCTGGCGGCGGCCCGCGAGGAGCGTGTGTCCACATCTCTGGCCGCAGTGTGAAGGGCCAGTTGATGAAGCGCGTACGCTCCAACGACAACCGCACACCAGAGCAACGGTCTGGAGTCGAGCGCCAGCCCGGCCGCTGCTGCGCCGAAAGCTGCAAGCACTAAGACCGCGATGAACTGTCGGCTTCCGATTCGCATTCAGTCCCCTGTTCCAAGCAGTGAAGAACGCACCTAATTCAGGGTCGACGTCGGTGTGGAATGAAAGAGGTGTGCCGGGCTTTCGTCAGATACTGTAACGCTGTTGTCTCAATTCGGTTGCGCGCTGAACACATACCGGGCTCGGGTCTGCGGTTCGGACGCCTGTCGCATCGATCCCACAGCCCGCAATGCGCGACCCCCCGAGGACTCGGTGGGGAATGCCCGGGTGGCGCTGCAGGCGGTCATCGAGCCGGACGGCAAGATCTCGGGAGCCGGGATCAACCCGGCGAGCCAGGCTCCTCCTGTAGACCCGGAGTAGCCGACGACGGTTCGGACACGCGGATCCCACCCGGCGTCGCGGCTCTCGCGTCGGGCGCGACCGAGCGAACGTGCAGGTCGCGCT
This sequence comes from Gemmatimonadota bacterium, assembly GCA_039585915.1. Lineage (GTDB taxonomy): Bacteria > Gemmatimonadota > Gemmatimonadetes > Palauibacterales > Palauibacteraceae > Carthagonibacter. The sequence goes on along the minus strand of JBDGUZ010000072.1, from coordinate 5,533 downwards.
GCGGAAACGGAATCTCGATCCCCGCTGCCTTCAGGGCGTCGTTGACATCGACCGCCATTGCGCTGCGCAGACGGATCGATTCGTCGAACGTTGCCGACCAGACGCGAAGGATGAAATCGAGTGAGCTGTCGCCGAACCCCGTGAACAGCGCGATCGGTTCGGGGTGCGAAAGAACCCTCGGGCTGTCCCGTGCCACCGCCAGCAGAAGCTCGAGCACGCGCTTCGGATCGGTACCGTACTTCACGCCGACAAGAACTTCGATCCGCCGCTTCGTGTCCGACAGGGTCCAGTTGATCACCTCGGACTGGATCAGATTCGAGTTGGGAACCACGACATCCGCTCCGTCGAACGTCCGGATCGTGCTGGAGCGGATTCCGATCCGGCGGACCTCTCCGAGAAGCCCCAGCGAAGAGATCTCGATCTTGTCGCCGACCTTGATCGGCTGCTCGAAGATCAGGATGAAACCCGACACGAAGTTGTTGACTATGTTCTGGAGCCCGAAGCCGATCCCGACGCCGAGGGCGCCGGCGAGCACCGCCATCTGGCCCCCACCGATCCCCGCCGAGGCAGCGGCAAACAGGATTCCGACGACGAGCGTCGCCCACTGGGCCAGCGTCGCCCAAGCATCGGCCTGCCCGGAAGGGATGGATAGACTGGCGAGAATGTCGTCGCGCAGCACGACGTGAACGATTCTCCCGACCCAGGTGGCGAGCCACAGGATGAGGAAGAACAGCAGGACACTGCCGATCGAAATATCGACGGCGCCGATCGAGAATTCGTGGGTAAACAGGGCTCCCAGCCGACCGAAGATCGCCTGATCGACCCCGAACGAGGCGAGGGCCCCCCAGGACCAGGTCACGAGGGCTCCGAGTCGAATGACGGTCGTGACCAGCCCCAGCACCCGGTCCCGATTGTCGCTGAACGCTCGCGATCGATTCGCCAGCGGGCTGAACGCGATTCCGCGAGCGACGCCGGACAGGATCATCGCGGCAAGCAAGATGACGACCGCGAAGTAAGCGCTCGGGACCACTCCCTCGACAAGAACTTCGCCGAGGTCTACCCAGCCGGCGATGTTCAACACGGCAGACACGACCGAGATTGCCAGCGCGAATTTCAGGCCCAGCCTGACCAGGGTCCGCCAGCCGCCCCGGGAAAGGCTGCCCTCACCTGTTCTGTCAGCTCGAAGCAGCCATGCTGCCCATACGGTAGTACCGATCGCCAGGCCGAGCACCGCCAGTCGGCGCGCGATGCTGTCGGGAGGGAGAACATCGATGAGTCGCGAGGCGAGGAATAACGCGAACAGCCCGTACACCGCCGGGCGTCTCTCCTCCAGCGTGAGCGGCGGAAAGAGCCAGACCACGGGCAGCAACGTCAGGAGGAGCGCAGCATCGAACACCAGGAACGACGCGTGCGGGTAAACCCAGTGGGTGGCGAGCAGGCCCGTAAGCGCCGCCGCGGCGTAAGGCCTCGACAGTATGTAACGGGCGGTGTCGAGGCTCGGGTCCTCCGGCCAATTCAGGCTCCCCGCGCGGAGCCGGAGGAAGAGCGCCAACATCAGGAAGAACAGCAGACTGTGGATCAGCACCCGATCCCGATCGGCGCCGACAGACAGCTTGAATGCCCGAATGTCCTTGCTTACGAAGGACGGGACATCACCGACGATCGGTCGTCCTTCCGACAACACTGCGGCCGGCCTCCACAGCGGCGACGCATCTCGGACGAGGAGCATGCGTCGATTCAGTGACTCCGCGTCTTCAATCCGTGCCAGCGCGTCATCGATCCGCCCCCCGGCGACGGCGACCTCCTCGGTGGCATCGAGCAGATCCGCCAGCCGTGACTCGAGTCGTAACCCGACCGAGTCGGCAGTGGCCAGAACCCGATCGATGCCCACCTCGAACGACCCTGCCGAGACCGAATCGAGACCGATGGAGTCCCGGGTGAGGACCCACTCAAGCCGCATCCAGTCGAGTTCCCGCTCATCCGACCCCAACTCGAGAAATCGTCTCTCGACGTTGTCTGCCCTTCGAGTCAGTCGGCCCTGCTCACGCTGCAGGCTACTGCGGTAGTCGGACAGGTCGCTCGCCCGGAGCTCATCGAGGGGAAGCGCGTCGAAGTTGTCGAGGATCGCACCCACGCCCTCGAGAATCCGGCCGAGCTCCGCCCAGGCTCTCGAATTCTCGTCGAAGCGGACGAGATTCTTGCCGATGCTCCGCAGCCGACCGTGGTCCTGCTCGAGACGTCTGGGTGCTTGATCGAGAGGGATCGGTTGGGGCCGAAGGGGGACGGCCTGACGCCCGGTCGTGTCTGCCTGCTGGAGCTCTCCGAGTCCGGGAATCGACTGCGCCCTGGCGTCGGCGCCGGGCAGCGCCAGGCCGCAGGCGGCGAGAACTCCCCAGGCGAGGATGCGGCGAAGACTCATCGTCTGGTCACGACTGACCGGAGATGTGCTCGCCGATCAGGATCCGGCTGATCTCTTCACGCTGAATCTGGTTCGTTCCCTCGTAGATCTGCGTGATCTTCGCGTCACGCATGAACTTCTCGATCGGGTAGTCCCGCATGTAGCCGGAGCCCCCGAACACCTGGACGGCGTCCGTCGTGACGCGCATCGCGACATCCGAGGCGAAGCACTTGGACATCGCCGAGTAGATCGTCGACCGGTCCCTGGGGTTGCCGTCGATATGTCGGGACGTGGCGTAAATCAGCGCTCGCGCCGCCTCGACCTGCATCGCCATGTCCGCCAGCAGAAACCTCAGGCCCTGGAACGAGGAGACGGGTGAACCGAACTGCTTGCGCGAGATTGCCCAGTCGACCGCGAGATCGAGTGCACCCTGTGCGATCCCCAGCGCCTGTGCACCGACTCCCGGTCTCGACGCGTCGAACGTTTTCATCGCCGTGATGAACCCCGTTCCCTCGCGGCCCAGCAGGTTCTCGGCCGGGACTCGACAGTCTTCGAACACCAGCTCCCGGGTCGAGGAGGCCCGGATGCCCATCTTGTCCTCTTCCTTCCCGAAGCTGAACCCGGGAGTCCCCTTCTCAACGACCAGCGTACTGGCGCCGCGCGGGCCTTTCTCCGGATTCGTCATCACGACGACAGTATAGACTTCGGCGTCTCCGCCGTTCGTGATCCACTGCTTGACTCCGTTCAGCACGTAATGATCGCCGTCGCGGATTGCCGTGGTACGGATTCCCGCTGCATCGGAGCCAGCCTGCGACTCCGTGAGCGCGAATGCCGCCAGCCGCTTTCCCGCGGCGATCGCCGGCAGGAACTTCGCTTTCTGTTCCTCGCTCCCGGCAATGATGATCGGCAGCGTCCCGAGCGCGGTCCCGGCGAACGCGAGCGCGATCCCGCCACACGCCTTGGACACTTCCTCGGTGACGAGCACCATGTTCATCGTGCGATCGGTGTCACCAATTCCGCCGTATTCCTCACCGATGTACACACCGAACAGCCCCGCCTCGGCCATCTTCTCCACGACCGGCCAGGGGAATACTCCGTTCCGGTCGTATTCCGCCGCCACCGGCCGCACGACTTCGTCCGCGATCGTCCTGGCCATGTCGCGGATCATTTCGTGTTCTTCGGTAAGGAAGTAGTCGAGCACGGAATATCTCCTCAGGCGCGTTGCTTTGTGTCTGTATCCGGCGATCTCAGGTCCACAGCATCGGGTGCTGCACCCAGGTTTCGCCCTTCTCGAACAGAATCCGGACGAGCTGCTCGGGGGCGCGCTCGCGGAACGAGCCGATATCCAACTGGCCCTCGAGACTCCGCGAACTCGCCAGGCGCTGCAGAGTCTCGACCAGCAGTTTCCCATCCAGATTTACTTCGCGCAGAGTGACGTTCACGAGAGATCCGTCGACGGAAGCGACGAAATCGCCCTCCGGATGCAGCCCCTCGTACGTGTCAGCCAGCTCCTGCAGACCGGCTGCGGCGGACTCCAGATCGCCGGCGCCAAACGTCACCTCGCCGTTCAACCTGTGGTTCCAGGGTTCATTCACGATCTCATGGCCGTCGCTCCAGGCCCGCTTCGTCGCCCCGGTGTATCCCGGGCGGGCCCACTGGACATGAAGCGAACCACCCGGCTCGACGCGCAGACGAACCAGCCGCCCCGTTTCTTCGATGTGAACGAACAGATCGCCGCCCTCGATCCCCGCCAGGCTGTCGAACGGGATCACCGAGAGAATCCGGACCAGTTCGACCGTTACGGCGGGAAGGACTGGATCGTCTGTCGGCTCGACGTGCCGGACGATGATCGAGCGACTGGGCGGGTCGTACTCGAGCCAGTCGCCGGGGAGAGCGCCGAGCCCCCGCTGAACGGACTCGGGGAGGGAACCGACTACGACATGGCCCTGGCAGCCGGGCTGATACGCCATCTCTGCCTCCGATAGAGAATACACCGGGATCGTACAGGTTCGGTCCCGTGAGACCCCAAGGGACAACCGACCGCGCCGAAGTGCAATGGCCGCCGCCGATCGGCCACGACAGGTCCGCCCGCAACCTCCCGGGCACTCACATCGCCCCGGGCGGGCCGCGGGCCGCTTCGAGAGCTATATTCGCGCCTTACGGTCGCCAGGGACGGAAACCAGCGATTCCCGTCCCTCCACACTTACATTTCCAGTGCAGATCCGACATGCCCGACATCGTTTTCTTCAACGGCTCGTATCTGGACAGGGACCAGGTCCGGATTTCACCCGACGACCGGGGCTTCCTGTTCGCCGATGGAATCTACGAGGTCGTCCGGTTTTACGGCGGCCGGCCGTTCGAACTGCCGGCTCACCTCGCACGCATGGTCGACGGCTTACGGTCGCTGCAGATCGATGGCGTCGAGGCGAGCATGGTCCAGACTGTGTGCTCCGAACTGATCGCCAGAAACGAGTTATCGGGATCGGACGCGCTGCTATACCTGCAGATCACGCGGGGCGTGGCGCCCCGCGTTCACCACTACCCCGATGAACAGACCGAGCCCACGGTGTACGCTACCGTTCGCCCGTTCACTTCGCCGGTCGATCCCACTGTCGGCGTCCCGGTGATTACCGCACCGGACCATCGCTGGACCCGCTGCGACATCAAGACGGTCGCTCTGCTCCCGAACTGCATGGCCGCCCAGGAGGCACACGAGCGTGGAGCCTTCGAGGCGGTGCTGGTGCGGGACGGTGTCGCACTCGAGGGTACGAAGTCGAGTTTCTTCGGCGTCATTGACGGAGAGGTCCGCACGGCGCCTCGCAGCAACTACATCCTGCCGAGCGTCACCCGGGCCGTAACGCTCGAGCTGTGCCGGGAGCACGGGATTCCGTGTGACGAAAGGCCGATCCTGCTCGAGGAACTCGACGGCGCGGATGAGCTGTTTCTCTCCGGCACCACGGCGGAGATCCTCCCCATCATCCAGGTGGACGGACGGCAGGTACGAGACGGGCGTCCGGGGCCGATCGCTCTCCGGCTGGCAAAACTGTTTCGCGCCCGGACGGAGTCAGCCTCGCGCTGACTTCGCGACGACCGGTTGCCGGCAAGCTCACCTGCTACCGGCTACCAGCGCACCTT
>JBDGUZ010000071.1:0-13915 GCA_039585915.1 Gemmatimonadota bacterium | reverse complement strand
CATATCCGCCGCCGCCGAGGACGCCCATGACCCAGGAGCCGACAACTGATTCGTCGACACCTTCACCCACTTCCTCGACGATTCCCGAGAACTCGAGCCCCGGAATATCGGCGGGCCACCCGGGCGGCGCCGGATAGCCGCCTCGCCGCTGCAGCAGATCGGCCCGATTCACGGCCGTCGCATGCACGGCCACACCAAGTTGACCCGGACCCGGCTGGCCGGGCTCGACGTCGACGAGCTCGAGGACATCCGGATCGCCCGAGCGCAGGATTCGAATTGCTTTCATTGATGAACCTCCCCCGACCTTGGAATACCTTGAGCGGGCTGGCGGGATCCACGGCCCGGAAGCGACGCGGTGCGAGCATGTCATCGTCTTGCCCGACATCGAGTGGCACACGACGTTCCGTGGTCGTCAAATTCACACATCGGATCCCGTACATCAGACGCGAGGCTTCGGAGAATGCCAATCCAGTCGCGCCCGGCGATCAGGGGAGTGCTGCTGATCGCCACGATGCTGCTCCTGCCGCTGTTCACGGACCCCTCAGTCCAGGCCCAGGAGCCCGCTCCGGACCCGGTCCAGGAACTCGAGCGACTGGCCCGCTCCGATCGAGTCGAAACGATCCGTATCGGAGAGTCGCCGGGCGGTCGCCCGATTTCAATGGCCCGGATTTCGGGCCGCGGCGCGGAAGGCGCCAGGCCGGCATTGCTCGTAGTAGCCGGAGCCCGATCTGCGCACCGTATCGGAACCGCTGTGGCCCTCGCCCTTATCGAGCGCCTGTCGGAGGATTACGGCCGCGATTCGGCAGTCACCGCGCTCCTGGACCGATCCACGGTACTCGTGCTGCCGCTGTTGAGCCCCGACGCCGCGGTAGCCTCGACCCGGAGTCCGATCCAGGAACAGACCCGGAACGAGTCTCCGTTCGATGACGATCGGGACGGTATGGTCGACGAGGATGGGCCCGACGACCTGAACGGGGACGGCTTGATAACGATGATGCGGATCGCCGACCCGACCGGAGAATGGACCGAGGACGCGGACGAACCGGGTCTGATGAGGATAGCCGATCCAGCCAGAGGAGAACGTCGGGCCTGGAGGATGCTGCCGGAGGGCGTGGACGACGACGAGGACGGTCGGTGGAATGAAGATCCACCGGGAGGCGTCGACATCGGCCTCAACTTCTCGCGTGACTACCCCTGGTTCGCAGTCGGTGCCGGAGACCATGCGATCTCGGCGCCCGAGGCCAGGGCGCTCGCCGAACTTCTCGCGAACCGGGAGGATATCGCCATCGTCGTGGTCCTCGGTCAACAGGACAACCTGGTGTCATCGTGGAAATTGAAACCGGATGGAGGAGAGGCGACTACCGGACAGGGACCGGGGCGCAGGATGCGTCAGCCTCTGAAGACGGTGCTCGAAGACGATGCCCCGTGGTTCGCGGAGATTTCGCGAAGATACCTGGACGCTACAGGACGCTCCGGTACGGATACGTTGGGAATCGTACCGCCGGGCGGAGACCCGCTTTCATGGGCCTATTTCCACATGGGGCGATGGGCATTCGGTTCCTCCGTCTGGACTCCGCCCGCCGTCCCGGAGCAGGAACCGGAGTCAGACGAGCCGGATGGCGCGGGAGCCCCGGTAGAAGGTGCAGCCGCGGCCGGAGCAGATTCCGCGGAAGCTGGATCCGGAACCGGGCCCGGCGACAGAGAACAGGACCCGGCCGCGGCGGAACGCCGACTCCTGAGGTGGATTCGCGCCAATCGACCGGCGGACTTCGTCGACTGGACTCCGATCACCCACCCGGACTTCCCGGATCGCGTGGTCGAGGTAGGAGGCGTGGCTCCGTTCGCACGGTGGACCCCGCCAGCGGCACTGCGTGACTCGCTGATCGAGGGCGAGGTACAGTTTCTGGCGGAGCTCGCTTCCTTGCTCCCGCGCGTCGCGATCATCGAAGCGCTCTCGCGGCCCCTGGGCGATGACACGTATCGGGTGACGGCTCAGATCGCCAACGAGGGCTTTCTCCCGACGCACACGGCCCTCGCGGAACGGTTGAGACGACCGCGAGCGATCCGGGTCGAGATCGAGACCGATGGCCAGGAGATCGCGGGTGGGCGGCGGATTCAGATTATCGAGGCCCTGCCCGGCAGCGGAGCCGCGACCGAGCTCACGTGGACGGTCGTCGGCCGCGGCAGCGGCAAGCTCACCATCCGGGCCGGAACGCCGTCAGCGGGAGAGGACCGGCGGGAGGTGGAACTGAGATGACAACGAACTCGAGAAGCGCCGGCCGAACTGCCGGTTTCGCGATGCTCCTGGTAGGCATCTTCACGTCGCTGCCGGGACCGATGGCGATCAGGCCCGCTGTGGCGTGCGCTCGCCGGGCTCGGTGCCCCGCCTGACCCACGCGTGCCCGTGGCCTGGGACCGCTACTACGATCACGAGACCCTGGGCGAGATCGGCGAGCGGCTGGAGAAGGCCTGGCCCGACTACTGTCGTCTGTCCTCGATCGGGACCAGCGTAGAGGGACGTGACATCTGGCTCATCACGGTGACGGACTTTCGGGTGGGCGATCCCGATCTGAAGCCGGCGATGTGGATCGACGGGAACATTCACGCCAACGAGGTCCAGGGGTCCGAGATCGCGTTGTACACGGCCTGGTACCTGTGTGAGATGGCGGAACGCGTCGAGTGGGTAGCCGACTTCCTGCGGGACCGCACGATGTACATCGTCCCGACCATCAATCCGGACGGCAGAGACAACTTCATTTATGCAGCCAATACGCCGCACAGTCCTCGCAGCGGAGTCGCACCCCGCGACGACGATGGAGACGGCGAGTTCGACGAAGATGACTTCGACGACCTGGATGGGGACGGGCACATCACGATGATGCGTCGCAGGAACTCGAACGGGCGCTGGATCGTCTCGCCGGAGGATCCGCGACTGATGGTCAGGGCCCGGCCCGACCAGCCGGGAGAGTGGGAACTGCTCGGTAATGAGGGGTTCGACAACGATGGCGACGGCCGTGTAAACGAAGATCGGGCCGGCTACTACGATCCAAACCGAAACTGGCCGTGGCGCTGGGCGCCGGCCTACATCCAGGGAGGCGCAGACGCCTATCCCACTTCGCTGCCCGAGACGCGCGCCGTGGTGAACTTCGTGATCGCCCACCCGAACATCGCCGCCGGGCAGACCTATCACAATTCCGGCGGAATGATCCTGCGCGGACCGGGAATCGAGCAGGACTCCGTCCGGGCCTCCGATCGCCAGGTGTACGATGTCATTGGCAGTCGCGGCGAGGAGATTCTGCCCGGCTACCGATACATCGTGATCTGGAAGGATCTGTACACCACCTGGGGCAACCAGCTCGACTGGTTCTACGGGGCGCGGGGAATCCTCACGTTCAGTAACGAGTTGTGGACCTCGTTCAACTTCTTCCGGGAACAGTCGGAATCGGAACGTTGGGACCGGGACAGCTACAGGTTCGACCGCTATCTGCTGTTCGGCGAGGCTTTCATTCCGTGGACTCCGGTCGAACATCCCCAGTACGGAATGATCGAGGTCGGGGGGCAGAAGAAGCAGTTCACCCGGGCGATCCCGGGGTTCCTGCTGCGCGAGGAAGCCCACCGGAACATGGCCTTCACGCTTTACCAGGCCGGGCAGATGCCGCTGGCGCAGGTCGACTCGGTCGCAGTCCGGTCACTTCCCGGCGGCCTCAGCGAGGTCCGGGCGATCGTCGCGAATCGGCGTCTCACACCCACCCGCACAGCACAGGACATCGAGTTCAGAATCAGTCCGCCGGATCGGATCACGATCGAAGGCGGGCGGGTGATCGCCGGCTTCCGGGTCGAGGACCCTCTGCTCGACCGGGCCGTCGAGCAGGAACATCGCCCGCAGAATATCGAGATCGAGAACATTCCGGGCATGGCGACGGTCGTCGTGAAGTGGGTCGTCCAGGGATCGGGGCCGTTCACCGTGAGCGTTGAATCGGCCAAGGGGGGAATGCATTCCCTGACCGGTCGCTGACGGCTGCGCATCGGCGCGATCGGTGGTCGATTTGACCTGGTCGATCCTCGCGGATCTCGTAATGCTCGTTCACTTCGCCTTCGTGGTGTTCGTGGCGGTGGGCGGGTTGTTGGTCCTGGTCCGGCCTCGACTGGCGTGGCTGCACCTGCCGGCGCTGGCATATGGCGCCATGATCGAGCTGGTGGGCTGGGTGTGCCCTCTCACCCCGCTCGAGTGGGAGCTGCGGGCTCGCGCGGGACAGGTTGGGATCGAGGGCGGCTTCCTGGAGCGCTACCTGGGAGCGATCCTCTACCCGGCCGACTGGAACCGCCTCCACGTGTGGCTGGGCGTTCTGCTCCTGCTGTTCAACCTCGCGGTCTACGCCGGGGTGTGGCTACGGAGCCGTGAGAGATCAGGCGCAGATCACTCCGATCTGTAGTCTCCGTCCACGAGCCGGCCGGCATCGGCCGGAGCCACCTCTACCTCGAGCACGCTGCCGCTGGCCGGTGAATGCCACACCCGATGAACAGCTGAAACGAAATCCGATTCGTTCGCCTCGAAGATATTCGGTACGAAGGTCTGCGGATTTCGGTCAAACAGCGGAAACCAGGTACTCTGGACCTGCACCATGATCCGATGCCCGGCTTTGAACGTGTGCAGTACATCCTGCAGCGGAACTTCGACCTTCGTCAGTTCGCCTGGCACGAACGGTTTAGGGGTCTCGTAGCTGTCGCGGAACCGTCCCCTGAAGATCTCGCTGCGCACCATCTGCTGGTACCCACCGAGCACGACCCCATCCGGAGTATTCTCTCCGTTCTGCATTGAATCGGGGTACACATCGATAAGTTTCACGACCCAGTCGGCGTCTGTACCGGTCGTCGAGACCATCAGGCGGGCGAGAATGTCGCCGGCGAGCGTCAGGTCCTGCTCCAGGATCTCCGTCTGGAACTCGATCACGTCCGGCCGACGCTCCGCAAAACGCTGGTCCTCGTTCATGTATCGGCGCGGAGTGAACACGAATCGAATGCCTTCCACGTACGGCACGGGCTCGTTTGGATCACTCACGTACTCGGTGAATTCTCCGTCGCTCGGGGTCGGCGGATCCCACGAGAGCACCTCGTCATCACGCAGGTACAGCGTCCGGGTCTCTGCTTCGGCCGGGGGCCAGGCGGGAAACGAGCGCCATTCCTTGCGTCCCGTGTCGAAGGTCAGCGCGTCGAAGTCTGGAGGCGATCCCTCGCCCTTGAGCCAGTAGCGGAAGAACGGCGCCTCGACCTCACGCTGATACCAGCCCGAGATGTCCCCTCCGTAGTCGATGTCCCCGATGACGTGAGGCGAACGTGAACGGGCCCAGTCCCCATGGCCCCATGGCCCCATCACGAGACCGTTGTATGCGATTCCGGGGTTCTCCCGTTCCAGCGTTCGATAGATGTTGAGCGGACCGAACAGGTCTTCGGCATCGTACCAGCCGCCGACCGTGAGCACGGCGTGATTCACACCCGTCAGGTGCGGGAGGATGCTCCTGGCCTGCCAGAACTCGTCGTAGTTCGGGTGTTCGACAAGGTCGGTCCAGAAGAAGTTGTCCTCGTCGAAGTACGCGTCGGAGTTCTTGAGCGGCCCGAGGTCCATGTAAAACTTGTAACCATCCCGGCTGACGCGATCCGGGAAGCTGAACCAGTTTCCGGTGTTGAGGGAGTCCTGCTGATATCCGAATAATGGAGTGATGAACCAGTAGACGAGCGTGTATGCGCCGTGGTGGTGAAAGTCATCGAAGTAGATATCGGATATCGGCGCCTGCGGGGACGAGGCGACGAGGGCCGGGTGCGCCTCGGGCAGGGCGGCCGCTGCATAAAATCCGGGGTACGAGATTCCCCACATCCCTACCTTGCCGTTGTTGCCCGGCACGTTGTTCACCAGCCATTCCACCGTGTCCCAGGTGTCCGAGCTCTCGTCGATCGGAAGCTCCCCGGGGACATGCGGCCGCATGTTGTCGTACTCCCCCTCCGACATATACCGGCCACGGACGTCCTGGCAGACGAAGATGAACCCGTCGTCCTCGAGCGTCCGGCTCGGGCCGACCATCATCGGCATCTCCTCGGCACCGTACGGTCTGCAGCTGTAGGGTGTACGCTTCAGAAGGATTGGAAGCTCTTCTGTCCTGTCACGCGGGGAGTAGACGGCCAGGAACAGGGTCGTTCCGTCCCGCATCCCGACGCGATGCTCTGATTTTTCGTACTTCGCGGCGAGTTCCGCAATCCGTTCCTCGCGGTCTCCCTGCTGGGCGGACAGTGCGTGAGGAGCCACTATCTGGACCGCCACGGCGGCGAATATTGCGAATCGGTCGAGTCTCGACACGGACGGGAGCATGGGGGCCTCCGGGGCTCTGGAAGGTATCGATACCGCGGGCAGGCGAGGCAAGAACCGAGCCTGAATCTCTGGACGCCCCCGGAGCCCTCGCGTAGCTTGCGACGCCTGGATGGGGAGGTCCCATCCCGCTGGATCCCATCTTTCCGAAGAGCGACAAGCGATGCCGGGAACGGAACTGTTCGGCGATGAAGAGCGACGGGAAGTGATGGAGGTGCTCGAAACCGGGATCCTGTTCCGGTACGGGCACGACGACCTGAGGCGTGGCAGGTGGAAGGCGCGGGAGATGGAATCCTGCGTCCGCGATTACACGGGAGCCGCGCATGCTCTCGCGGTTTCCAGCGGGTCGACTGCCGTGGCCTGCGCTCTCGCCGCTGCTGGAATCGGGCACGGCGACGAAGTGATCGTCCCACCGTTCACCTATCTCGCAACGATCGAGGCTGTTCTGCTCGCGGGCGGGCTGCCGGTATTCGCCGACATCGATGATACGCTGTGCCTGGACGCCAGCGGGATCCGGGCCGCGCTGACGCCCAACACGAAGGCGGTTCTGCTCGTACACATGTGCGGGGCGGCGGCGGACATGGACCCGATCCTCGAGCTGTGTCGGGAGCGGGACCTGGTGCTGATCGAAGACGCGGGCCAGGCGCTCGGAGCCTGGTACCACGGCCGATCGGTGGGACTGTTCGGCGCGACCGGTGCCTTCTCGTTCGACTTCTTCAAGATCACCACGGCGGGCGAAGGCGGAGTGTTCGTCACCGACGATGAGGCGCGCTTCCGGCTGGCGGACAGCTACGCCGACCACGGTCACGACCACGTCGGCTCCAATCGGGGAATGGAGAATCACCCGATCGTCGGATTCAACTATCGGATCAGCGAGCTTCACGCAGCGGTCGGGCTGGCCCAGATCCGGAGGATCCAGGCGATCCGGTCTGCCAATCGGGCGAACAAGGCCGTGCTCCGGGACCGGGTCTCCGATCTCCCGGGGCTGACGTTCAGGCGGGTTCCGGATCCGGAGGGGGACTCGGGGACCTTTCTCAATATGCTGCTTCCGGACCGGGAAACCGCGGAGCGGGCGGTCGAGTCTCTGCGGCAGGCAGACGTTCGGGGCGCCAATTACTGGTTCACCAACATGTACCATTTCATCAACCAGTGGGACCATGTGAAGGACCTGGCTTCGGCGGCGCCCCTCGCGATTCACTCGCTCGGAACTCCACAGGATTATCGGGCGCTCGAGCTGCCGCGTTCGCAGGACGTGGTGGGCCGGTTGATCTCGATCGGCATCGGCTGTGGGTGGGACTCTGACCGGACCGAACGGATCGCCGACGACCTTCGGGCAGCCCTTGCCCGCGTCCTCGGCTGACGGGCGGCGAGAGCATGCACAAGAACTTCCGCAATGTCGGACAGCTCGTCTACGGTCGAGGAGCGTTCGACCAGCTCGGCTCGATCCTCGATCCGAAGCGAACCGAGGGCGAAGAGTATTTCGTGTTCCTCGTGGACGACTGGTTCGAGGACCGCGAATTGCCAGGTCGAATGCCGGTCCTCCCCGGAGACGTGGTCCGATTTATCGACGCGAGTCACGAAGAACCGAAGACCGGGCAGATCGATGAACTGCGCGATGAAATCCTGTCCGAGCGGGGCCTTCCGTCCGGTGTCGTCGGTATCGGCGGTGGCAGCGTGATGGACGTCGCGAAAGCCCTGTCCCTGATGTTCACCAACGAGGGCTCTTCGACTCTCTACCAGGGACTGGACCTGGTTCAGCGCCCGGGCGTGTGGCATTGCGGGGTCCCGACGATCTCCGGCACTGGAGCCGAGGTCTCCATGACGGCGGTACTGACCGGGCCGGAGAAGAAGCTCGGCCTCAAGTGCGAATGGACGCCGTTCGATCAGCTCGTTCTGGATCCCGAGCTGACCGCCACGGTACCGACGGATCACTGGTTCTATTCCGGTATGGACTGCTACATCCACTGCATCGAGGCGGAGACGGGCAGACACTTCAACGCGTTCAGCAAGTCCTACGGAGACGGGGCTGTGGGGCTGTGCCGCGAGGTATTTCTGGATGAAAGCGCCGGGCGGTCGCCCGAGAACGACGAGAAGCTGATGATCGCCTCGCTGTTCGGCGGTCTCAGCCTGACCTACTCGGAAGTCGGCGCCTGCCACGCCATCTCCTACGGGCTGTCTTACGTGCTCGGGATGCGCCACGGAATCGCGAACTGTGTAGCGTTCCGGCAGCTCCGTGACTTTTATCCTCGGGGCGTGGACGAATTTGAAGCCATGGTCGAGAAGCACTCCGTGAGTCTTCCGGAGGGAATGGCCGCCGGCTGGACCGACGCGCAGATCTCGCGCATGGCGGAGATCGCATACGGTCTTCCTCACATGTGGGACCACGCGATCGGGCCGGACTGGACGGACGAGATCTCGCTCGACCGGCTTGAGTCCATCTACCGCAGGTTGTAGCGATGGCGACACGACGATTCGACGTGGGCGGAATCGAACTCGGTGGTGAGGACCTGTTCCTCATCTCGGGTCCCTGCGTGATCGAGGACGAATCGGTGATGCTTCGGACCGCGGAGGAACTCCGCCGGGTCGCGGAGCGCACCGGGATCGGGATCATCTACAAGTCCTCTTTCAGCAAGGACAATAGAAGCGCCCTCGACTATTATCGAGGGCCTGGACTCGATGAGGGACTGCGTGTACTAGAGCGGATCCGGGAAGAGTTCGGGTTTCCGATCCTGTCGGACGTTCACACTCCCGCGCAGGCGACGGCGGCCGGTTCGGTGCTGGACGTCGTTCAGATCCCGGCCTACCTGTGCATGCAGACGGAGCTGGTCGTAGCCGCGGCTGACACCGGCAAGGTCGTGAACCTGAAGCACGGACAGTTCCTGGCTCCGGAAAACATGATCCGTCCCGTGGAAAAGGTGCTGGCTCGAGGCAACGAGCGGATCGTGCTGACCGAACGAGGATACACCTTCGGCTACAACGATCTCGTCGTCGATCCCAGGGCATTTCAGCATCTGCGGGCCACCGGCTTCCCGACGGTGTTCGACATTACACACTCGATCCGTCGGTACGGAATTCCAAGCGCTGATCCGGCCGGCGGCGCCCGGGAGTTCCTTCCCACGATCGCCCGGGCGGGTGTAGCGGCCGGCGTGGACGGCGTGTTCATCGAGACGCACCCGGATCCATCGCTGGCACTGTGCGACGCCGCGAGCCAGCTGTGCGTATTCGACCTCGAAGCATTTCTCTCCCCGTTACTCGACCTGCACGCGGTCGAAGTCCGTCACCGCGACCCGAACTGAAGAGAGAGTCGACATGGAGCTGTACCTGGACAGCGCGGACCGGCAGGAAATAGAGGAGGCCTTCGGGTTCGGCTTCCTCGACGGCCTGACGACGACCCCGACGTTCATGCACCGGCATGGGATCGAAGACGTCGATGCGTATCTGCTCGAGATCGCCGATATCGTCCCCGTGCTCCAGGTAGAGGCGCTGGGCGATACGTCGGATGAGATCCGCAGCGAGGCGATCCGCCAGGTGGAGATGGGTCTGGATCCCGGACGAACGGTGTTCAAGATCCCCGTTTCGCTCGAGGGCGTGAAGGCCTGCAGGCGGCTGACCGACGAGGGGCTGCAAGTGAACGTCCACCTCGTGTACACATTGCAGCAGGCTTACATGGCGATGCACGCGGGAGCGGCATACGTCTGTCCGCTCGTGGGCCGGTTGCAGGACCAGGGACAGGATGCGCTGGCGCTGGTTGCGGATTCCGTCGATGCGGTCGAGCGATACGGCTACGAAACGAAGGTCATGTTCTCTTCCGTGCGTCACGTGGAGCACGTTCGCAACGCGCTCCAGCTAGGCGTACATACGGTCACGGTCCCGTTTTCCATCCTCACACGGCTCACCGAGAACGTGTTCACCACCGTCGGTACGGACCAGTTTCGGCTGCACACGCGGATGGTCACGAAGTCCGTCGGTGACGTGATGAGCAGCGTAAATCCGCTCGTGACTCACGACATGGAACTGAGAGAAGCCATCATCAAGATGACCGAGTACGGATTCGGCTGCGTGACCGTGGTCGACGGGGATGGCGGGCTGGTAGGCGTGTTCACGGACGGCGACCTCCGGCGCCTCCTCCAGCGGAATGGCAGAGATGTGTTGGATCGGCGGATGGGCGACCTCGAATACGGTACGGCGATCTCGGTCGACAGCAGTGCCAGGCTCAACGAGGCCAGTGAGCTGTTCCACCGGCACAAGGTCGACAATCTGCTGGTGCTCGAGCACGGTCGGCCCGCCGGCATGCTCGACATTCAGGATCTCTGAGCTTCGTGTCCGAACGGCATCCCGCGGGACAGAGCATGGATCAGACGGAGCGGGTTCTGGCCCCGTTTCGTGCGGGTGGCGCGTTGCTGGTCGCCTCGGCCGGAGAGCTCCGGGCCAGGCTGGCCGGCGTCCGCGCGTTCCTGTTCGACTGGGACGGAGTGTTCAACACGGGTCTTAAGAGCGATGGCAGTCCGAGCGGCTTTTCCGAGGCGGACTCGATGGGCACGAACCTGATCCGCTTCGCCTGATGGCTGCGTGACCAGGGCAGGCTGCCGTTCACCGGAATCCTGACAGGTCAGGACAATCCAACGGCGGTTCGACTGGCCGAGCGGGAGCGATTCCAGGCCGTGTACCGGGGTTTTCTGAACAAGCGCTCAGCGCTCGAGGACATTCGAACTCGATTCGACCTTCGGCCCGAACAGGTCTGCTTCGTATTCGACGACGTACTCGATCTCGATGTCGCCGAGCAGTGCGGCCTGAGGGTGCTGGTCCGGAACGGGGGCGCGCCGCTGCTCGCGCTGCACGTTGAGAATGAGGGCCTTTGCGAGTACGTGACCGGGCGCGAGGGAGGAGCCCATGCCGTTCGTGAAACTGCAGAGCTGTTGCTGGGACTGGCTGGCGAGTACCAGCGCGTCGTGAAGGAGCGCGCAACCCATTCGGATCTGTACCGCGCTTACCTGGAGGAGCGAAACGAAGGCGTTCCGCTGATCCTGACCCCGGGCGATATCTAAGGCGTGATGACCGCTATGACTGTATCCGGTCCCGACAGCTTCTCCACGTGACAGCGCCATGCGTCGGCACCGAACTCCCACGCTGCGTCGAATGTCCCCCCGGCGCCTGAGGCGCTGGCCCCGATCGTCTCGCCATCGATCCGGAT
Organism: Gemmatimonadota bacterium; assembly: GCA_039585915.1. GTDB lineage: Bacteria > Gemmatimonadota > Gemmatimonadetes > Palauibacterales > Palauibacteraceae > Carthagonibacter. Next base: position 2,366 of record JBDGUZ010000071.1, on the reverse strand, counting down.
CGAGCCCGCCATTCCGTCATCCATGATCTGGTAACTCCCGGCAGAAAATGACGGGCTTCCGTAGGGAAGCAGCGCTCCCGTGGAAGTTCGAACCACCTGAACCGTCAATCCATCGATCGGAGTCCCGGCCACATCGACGACGACCACATTCCAGGATCGGAACTCCTCCGTGCACGCTATGGGGTCGATGGGATCCGGGTCTCCGGAGCAGGAGAGCACGGCGCCCGGCAGCAGGAGAAGAACGCAGAGCCAACGCTTCAAATCAGTTCTCACTGGCGATGAACGGGTTCAGTCCCGCAGCGCCGCACGAACATGCTCCAGCGCCGCGGCGGGGTCTGCGGCACGGGTGATCGTCCGACCGACGACCAGGTAGTCCGCGCCGGCAGCCAGCGCGGTCGCGGGTGTCGCGACGCGCAACTGATCCTGCGTTCCCTCGCCCGCCAGCCGGATCCCGGGTGTGACCACGAGGAACTCGTCACCGCACGCTAGCTTGATCGCCCGACATTCGTTCACCGACGACACCGCACCGTCGATCCCGCTCTCGCGCGCCAGTCCGGCCAGTCGTCCGGCCGTCTCTTCCACCGAGGCCCCGGGTCCGATTACGGCGGACAGGGCTGCGTCATCGAGCGACGTGAGAACCGTGATCGCGAGCAGTCGCAGTCCGTCCGTCGGTTTTCCGGATCCACCACTGCCATTCGACTCGAGGGCCGCATCTGCAGCGGCTCGCAGCATGGCTTCCCCCCCGGCCGCGTGAACGGTGAGCAACCGCGCGCCGAGCCGGGACGCGGACTGGACGGCACCTGCCACCGTATTCGGGATATCGTGTAACTTTAGATCCAAAAATACGTTACGGCTTTCACCGACCAGGCGTTCCACGACCGGAGGCCCGGCTCGCGTGAACAACTCCAGTCCGACCTTGTACCAGGTATCCACCGGCAGACGTTCCACCAGCTCCCAGGCGGTCTCGGGATCCGGGAAGTCGAGGGCGACGATCACTTCGGGAATACGGGTCACGCGGAATCCCCCGGGAGTTCGAGCGCGCCGACCAGCTGCTGCAGGGTCACGCGATCACGATCGCAATAGTCATCGATCTCCTGATGAACCTGGATCGCGACCTGCGGATCTACGAACAGGGCGGTTCCGACCTGGACGAGTGTCGCACCGGCGAGAATGTACTGCAGCGCATCGCCGCCCGATCTGATCCCTCCTATGCCGATGATCGGCAGAGACGTGGCCTGCCGGGCCCGCCACGTCAGGTAGACCCCCATCGGGAGGATAGCCGGACCGCTCACGCCGCCCGACACGTTTCCAATCACGGGCTGACGACGATCGACATCGATCAGCATGCCGGGAAAGGTGTTGATCGCGCTCAGGCCATCGGCCCCGTTTTCCTCGCAGATCCGGGCGTACAATCCGATGTCCGGGACGTTGGGTGTGAGCTTGACCACCAGCGGCCGCTCGGTCTCGCGGCGCAGGGCGGCCACGAGCCCGGCCAGCGCCTCCGGGTCGGCGCCGAACAGAGTCCCGTCCCTCACGTTCGGACAGGACACGTTGATCTCGAATCCGAGAAATCCCTCCCGGTCGTCTAGGCCCGACACGACCTCCGCGAATTCCCCCTCGGTATGTCCGACCACGTTGATCAGCACCCGGGCGCGAGACAGGTTCGCTCGCAGCCACGGGAGCTTGTCGCTGATAAACGCCGACAGGCCCACGTTCTGCAGCCCGATCGCGTTGATCATTCCACCCGGCGTTTCGGCGACGCGGTGGGGAGGATTCCCCGTTCTCGGCTCGAGACTCACGGCCTTTGTCACGAGCCCGCCGATGCGATCCAGCGGAATCAGATCGGCATACTCTTCACCGTATCCGCAGGTGCCCGAGGCCAGCAGCACCGGACTCTGCCAATCCACCCCGAATACGGACTGATTCAGATCGGCCATGCCAGATCTCCCGCATCGAACACCGGTCCCTCGGTGCACGACTTCACCCAGCTACCGTCGACACCGCGCACTACACAGCCCTGGCAAGTTCCGATTCCGCACCCCATGTGCTCCTCGACGGAGACCTGGAGATCCGATCCGTGCTCTCGCGCAAACCGCTCCAGGGCATTCAGCATCGGAGTGGGACCACACCCGAGAAGAACCGGTTCATCCGACAGATCGATCCCGTCGAGCACCACTCCGTGCCTGCCCGCTGATCCATCTTCCGTATACACTGTCGGCTCGACTCCCGTCAGCTCCTCGATCAACGCCGGATCAAATACTCGACCGGCGCTTCGCTCCCCGTACAACAGGCGCACCTGGACCCCGGAATTACTGGTCTCTGCCGCCAGGAACAGGAAGGGAGCCAGTCCGACGCCACCGCCGACG
>JBDGUZ010000070.1:0-11574 GCA_039585915.1 Gemmatimonadota bacterium | reverse complement strand
GAACAGGAACCTGAGTCCGAGTCCGGGAAGGAGGGAGAACTCGTCGAGCTCCGTGTAGTACCCCCCGTCGAGGCTGAAGTAGATGATCGGGAGCTGCAACCGGGCGCCGACCATGAAGCTCCAGATGTCCAAGTCTTCATGCTGAATTAAACCGTCATCCTTGCCGCCGAAGCTGTTGTATCCGGCTTCTCCGCGGAGCTTGATGAGGGGAATAACTGTGTAGTCGCCGGTCGCGGCCAGTCCCCAACCCGTCTCCGCCAGGTCCCCGAAATCACTCGTCGGGAACATGAGCTTGCCGCGCACGCCGATGTCGAATTGCGCGGAGGCCGTCTGCGGAACCGCGACGAGCGCCAGGGCAACGATCAGGCCGAACAGGAGTCGTCTCATTCTCGTTTCCTCCCACGATGAATAGGTTGCTGGTGCCAGAGATGCGGGCCGGGCATCCGGTTCGTAGCTTTCCGAACCATCAGGCAAGAGAGCGTGTCGGGTGCCCGCTGGTCAAGATGCTGTGGTGCCTGCTGCGGGAGGAGAAGATCTTGGAGTGGATTCTGTCGTTGTTCGCCGGTGTGGGACTCGCCGCCGCGACCGGTTTTCGGGTGTTCGTGCCGCTGCTCGGGATGAGCGTGGCGGGCAGTCTGGGGGTCCTGCCGCTGTCCTCGAATTTCGAGTGGCTGTCGAGTCCGGTCGCGATGGGAGCTCTGGCGATCGCCACGGTGCTCGAGGTCGGCACGTACTTCGTCCCCTGGCTGGACAACCTGATGGACACGATTGCCGGTCCGGCGGCCGTTGGAGCCGGAACGATCGCCGCAGTGTCTTTGCTCGGCGATTCATCTCCATTCCTCACGTGGGCCGTGGCCATCGTGGCGGGTGGCGGCACGGCGGGAGTGGTCCATGCCGGGACGGCCGGGGCACGGGCCGTTTCCTCGGCAACGACTGGTGGCGTCGTGAACCCGGCACTCGCGCTCGGAGAGCTCGTTGCGTCTGTTTCGATGACTGTCCTGTCCATCCTCGTCCCGGTAGCCGCGATACTCCTCGTGGCCTGGATGCTTTACTGGGCCACGAGCAGGTGGAGCAAATGGAGGCGGGCGAAAGTGCTGGCCGGTTGACGCCATACCCGACCCGACAACCCGAGGAGGACAAGTGGCGGAAACACCTTCGACAATGCTCCCGCTCGGTACACAACTACCAGGCTTTTCCCTTGTGGACGCCGTGGGCGGGGGCGAAGTAACCGACGCCGACTTCAGAGACCACGAAGCCATACTGGTGATGTTCATCTGCAATCACTGCCCGTTCGTGAAGCACGTGGTGGAAGAGCTCGGGCGGGTCGGCCGAGACTACCTGCCGCAGGGTGTCGGCATTGTGGCGATCAACTCGAACGACGTCGCGAATTATCCCCAGGACGGTCCCGAACACATGAAGGCGCTGGCCGAGCGGGAGGGCTGGGAGTTCCCTTATCTGCTGGATGCCACGCAGCAGGTAGCAAAGGACTACCGTGCCGCGTGCACTCCCGACTTCTTCCTGTTCGACGGAGCGGGGAAGCTGGTCTACCGCGGACAGCTGGATGACAGTCGTCCAGGAAGCGGGAGGCCGGTCACGGGACGGGATCTCCGCGCCGCACTGGACGCGTCGCTCGCCGGCGAGGTCGTTTCCTCGAACCAGGCCGCGAGCCTTGGATGCAACATTAAGTGGTCGCCAGGAAACGCCCCTGAGTACTACAGGTGACAGCGACCACGATCCCTGTTCCTGAGACTCCTAGCCGGGAGCGCCCTGCTCTAGCGGGTACCCCTCCTGGATCAGTTCCACGATCCGGGCAGGGTTGACGGGGGCAGAGAACAGGTATCCCTGCGCGCTCCCGCAGCCTACGCTCTTGAGGAAGCGGAATTGATCCCGGGTCTCGACGCCCTCGGCGATCACGTCGGCTTCGAGCGAGCGCGCGAGCTGAACGATCGTCCGGGCCACCGCCAGGTGGTCGTCTCCCTTACCGCTGCTGACGAACGAGCGGTCGATCTTGATGGCGTCGATCGGCATGCTGTGCAACAGGCGCAGCGACGAAAACCCGGTACCGAAGTCGTCGATCGCGACCCGGCAGCCCAGTTTGCGGATTTCCTCCAGGGCTGTGGACGCGGCGGCTGGATTCTGCATCAACTCGGATTCCGGGATATCGAACCGGAACTGCTCGCAGCGAAGTCCGTGTCGCGCGACGATGTCTCTCACCCGGCCCGCGGTCCGTTCGTGGAACAGCTGCCGGGCCGTGACATTCAGGTCGATCGTCGGCACCGAGCGGGAGAGTGCTTTCTGCCAGGCCTTGACCTGCTCGCAGGTTCGTTCCAGCACCCAGACCCCGAGGTCGTGGATCAGCGGCGACTGCGCCGCGATCGGGATGAACTGGTCCGGTGGGATCAGGCCGTGCTCCGGATGTCGCCAGCGCAGAAAGGCCTCGATTCCGTCGATTCGTCCGTCCTGCAGCGATACGATCGGCTGGTACTCGAGGTACAGCTGGTCGTCGGTCAGGGCCTGGCCGAGCTCCACCTCGATTCTGCGCCGGATCTCCTCTTCATGCTGCGCCGCGTCGTCAAACACGGCGACCGGGATCTGGCTGACCCGCGATCTTGTCAGCGCCGATACGGAGTCCCGAATCGTCGATCTCGCTCGATCGTACGCGGGTCCGCCGAACACGATTCCAACCCGGACACCAAGTTGTGTCTCGTTGGAGCCCGACCAGATCGGCCGCTGTAATTCCTTGACGATGCGCTCGGCAATCCGGACGGCCTCGTCCAGAACGCGGATTTCCTCGAGCACCACCACGAACGTCGCGGCGTCCAGGTGGGCCACCGTGTCGGCGCTCCGGACCTGGGCGAGCAGGCGCCTGGACAGCGCGGTCGTGACGACGTCCAGTCCTTCCTGGCCCGATTCGACCACGACCCGATCGAGTCCGTCGGCCGACACGGCGAGCACGGCGAACAGGTTCTTCGGCGAGCGTTGGCGACGGCGAATCGCCTGGTCGATCCTGTCCTCCAGGATCTCCCGGCGCGGGAGCTCGGTGCGAGGATCGTACAGTTCTTCGGTCGGCCCCCGTCCTTCCGACGGGGGCTGCATGGCCTCAGCGGACGACTCGTCCACCGCCTCCGGCGCCGGAGTTTCGTCCGACAGTGCGCGCACGACCTGTGTATCGGTCGGCAGGCGGGACCGATACGACCGGATCTGGACCTCGGCCTCGATTTCGGCAAGCTCGATTTCGAGTTTTTCGATCTTCGACTGCCGGGATTCGAGCTGCCCCGCCATCATTTCGAGTTCCGCGACCTGGCGCCGGCTGTGCCTGGCGGCCGCCTTTACCGCCTGTCGCAGCCTGTCCCGGCTGGCAACCTCTCCGAGCTGTCCGACCAGGAGTCCGAGCACGGGAATAAGATCATCGGCGTCCGACAGAACCCGGTCCGTGAACAACTGCAGCGAGGCCGCCGGTTTCCCTTCGGCCAGAATGTCGAGGTACGCGACGGAGGACATGCCGGCTTTCCGGGCCGCGCCTTCGACGGGATCTACGGTCGCACCGGCAAGGCGCATGTGGCGACATCCAGTTTCGCCGGCTCGATCGACGGCAAGCGGCGGCTCGGACTCGATCGCCCTTCGGAGGGGGTCTGACCGACGGTCGGGAAGGGAGGAATACCAGAGCTCGGACGAGTCCCGGTCGGGCTCAGTGGGTGTCCCGGTGTGAAGCTGTGCGCGCCCGAACACGACGGACGAATTCGCACACAAGACCTCGAGCGACTGTTCCAGGGCCGCGGCGATCGATTCCGCCATTCGCGGAATGGTCGCGATCGAATCGATCAGGGCCGATACTTCGAGTCGATCGTTCTGTCTGGGCACGTTCGGATTCTCTCCGGGTTGCAGTTCGTCCCGTAGACGTCGCGTTTTGCCAGCCGCCGATCTCCTCCGAGATGGCGGAGTTTCCCGGATTCCAGCCGCCTGAACAGTGGGTCCGGCCTGAATTTCCGCTCCGAATCACGGGTGCATGGACCGTCCTGTCTCGCGCTCCGGCACTGTTCGAACTGGAGCGTCTCAGTCAGTTGCAAGACGGAAGCCACCGTCATCCATGGGTTTATCGGGAAATCGGGCAGCCGGCGTGAACATCGTGCATATGACGCACCAGAACGGATCAACAGACGGCCAGGCTCACCGGAATCGGCCCGGAAGTCCGCGCGATCTCTGACGGCACGCTTCACGCATGCCTGCTGACGGAGATCAACGAATGGAGGTCCGAAATGCGATCACGACCAATTGGACTCGGTGTCGCGATATTACTGATTTCAGGCTGCGGGAGCCACCAGATCACGATCGAGCCCGAGCCGGGTGTTTACACAACGGGGCGGGCCTCCACGAGCACCGACGTGCCGTCCGGCGCAAAGGCGGCGACATCCAACCCGAACGCCAGCACCGCGGCGCGTCTCGGGATTCCTCCCGGTCATCTGCCGGATCCGGGTGACTGCCGGGTGTGGATTCCGGGCGAGGCGCCAGGTAAGCAGAAGAAGAACGCGGAGGGAGACTGCTCCTGGGTCGCGACGCAGGTTCCTCCGGGCGGGTGGCTGGTCTGGCGCCCGGGGACCGACCGGAAAGAAGTGGTCGTCAGGGAATACGGTGTGAACTCGGTCATGCGGTGGACTCGGATCTACGACATCGTGACCGGGGTGCTGCTGCACGAGGACTCGCACGACAGCTGACGGATCGTATAACGAACCGTCCGAAGGCTCCTCGCTGATGTGCGACACCCCCGCCCGGCCGAAGCCGGGACGGGGGTGCGGTCGGCCTGCCCTTGCGGGCCGGCGACTTTCGCCCGGAAGACCGCTCGTATCGCCGCCCTCCGGCTGTATTCTCCGGGTCAGTCCTCGCGGCCGGCCCTGAGCAGGTCCTGCCATTCGTCCAGCTTCTCCCACTGACCGTCTGCGGCAAGCTGCGCCTGCTCAGGCCAGGTCTTCGGATCGTGCATCTGGAATCGCTCCCCGCCACCGTCGAGGATCTCCTTGAGCCTCTCCACGGACGCCCCGGAGAGCATCAGGAACGTGAAGATCCGCGCCGCGTACAGGAGCTCCTGGATCTTCGGGCCGATGCCCTCGATCCGTGTCAGATCGTCTGGCTCGGCTTCGGTCTTCAGCTCGTCCAGCTTCAGAATCAGCGCGCTGATTTTCGCCTCGGCGTCAGTCCGCACGCTGCCCAGCGAGGCCTCGGCGGCATCACCGCGCTTCTTGTGGGACTCCAGCTCGGCCTTGAGCTTGGCGATCAGGCGTTCATGAGCCTTCGCGTCGTCCGTGTCAGCCCTGGCGCTCTTGATCCTGGCCTCGAGATCGGCTGATTTGACCTTCCAGTCGACTTCGGCCCTGTCGAACTTCGATCGCCAGTCACCGATCGCGTCTTCGATCTTCTTCTCGCATCCACGGCTCCACAGCCACCAGCCCAGCAGCAGCCCGAGCAGGAATGCAGCGAGGAGGTAGAGCAGGATCTGCGTGATCAGATAGGTCATTTCTCAGTTCTCCTCAATCACCCGGAACTCAGTCCGGCGGTTGCGCTGTCTGCCTTCCGGCGTCTCGTTATCGGCGATCGGTCGGGTCTCCCCGAATCCATCCGTCTCGAATCGGGCTCCCGAGAGCCCCTGTTCGACCAGGTGGTCGCGTACGGTGACCGCCCGCCGCTGACTCAGGTCGAGATTGAACGCGTCATCACCGGTGCTGTCCGTATGTCCGGAGATTTCCACTTTCACACCGGGGAGGGAAATCAGGAGAGCGGCGACCTCATCGACGGTCTCACGACCGTCTGCCGTGAGAACGTCGCTATCGAACTCGAACTCCACCACACGACTAGCGACGAACTGCTCGAGACCGCGCTGCAGCTCGATTCCTGTTTCCGGGGGCCTAACTTCCAGACGGTCCATGATCTCGAATCCGGGGAACAGCTGCTCCAGGCGCTGGATCACGCCGTCGCGAACGCCTTCCGATGGGACACGGCCGGACACGGTCACGACTCCATCCTCCACCGTGAGGGCCGGATCGAGCACACGAGCGGCAACCAGTCGGATCGCATCAGGTAGGGCGCCCGTCCACGCTTCGTCGGTGACGCCGTCCGTGATGATCCTGCGGACGACCGGAACGCTCGGTCCCAGGGAGTTCACCACGTTGTACACGCGGCTGGCTTCGCCCGGGATCATCGAGCCTTCGATGATGATCTCATCTGGGGCGCGTTCGGCGCGGAAGGACGGCCTGGACATGGCGATTTCACCACATCCCGTTTCGACGACACGAATGCCGTTCACGGATTCGACGATCTGCCGGGCTTCGGCGGCACGCTGCGTGTCCGGAATCGTCGGCAGGCAGGCGTCTCGCCCATCCAGCGTAACCAGCGCCGGATCGAGACCGACCGCCTGCACTGCCGCTTGCGCGTCTGCCGTCAGCTCCGCCTCGATACGGGGCGCGTTACGGTTGACGCAAAAGAAGGCGAGCAGGGCAAGCATTGCCAGCCCTGCGAGCCACGAGAGGAAACGCATCGCGTCCTCCTTGAGTGACGGGTCGGTTCGTGACGGGGAGGTCCTTCCGGAACCGACGAACTGCTATTGGACTTTCGGAACCTCCGGATCTCTATTCCAGGGCGGATCGCAGAGCGGCGAGGTGAATGTCGATCCGGGCCTCGAGGTCGCCGGGGATGGGCATGCCTCGCTCGGCGCAGCGCTCCGCGACGAGGGAATCCACGTCCAGGATCCAGCTTCCGAGCTCGGGCGCGAGGTGAGGAGCTCCCGATCCGTCGGTTTCGCGATCTTCTCGTGTGACGCTTGCCTGTCGCCAGGCGCGCAGCACCTCCCGGTACTGTCGAGCCCGCTCGACGAATCGCCCGGGAGTATCCTCCGGCTCGAGAAAGCTACGGCAGGCCAGCGGCCGATCCTGGTGGATCTCACACCCCTCGTCGTCGCGGTGGAACACGCAGGTACCGTCTTCCTTCACGTTCAGGATCGTGGAGCCGACCTCCATGTAGCGTCGGAGCAACTCCCCCGTCGTGATTCCGAGACCACTGGCGATCCGCGCGGTCTCGTACGGCGTGAGAGGAATCCGATTCCCCGGACATTGCGGCCCGCATCCCGCTCCCGCTTTCGCCGCTCGCCGCCGATACTCGTCCATGAAATCAGTCATTGCTACCCGTTTCCGGCGGTTGGTCGGTCCTCATGGTGGTCTTCTCTTCGGGTGTCGCGCTTTTCACGTAGCGGTCGAGCCACTCCTGCTGCTCCCACAGCATGTGGAGAAGAGACTCACGTGATCGATAACCGTGGCTCTCGTACGGAAGGACGACGAGCCTCGCCGTGGCGCCGAGGCCCTTCAGCGCTGCGAAGTACCGCTTGCTCTGCATCGGAAATGTACCCGAGTTGCTGTCCATCTCACCGTGAATGAGCAGGATCGGCTCGTCCACCTTGTCGGCGTGCATGAACGGCGACATCGCATAGTAAATCTCCGGGGCCTCCCAATATGTGCGTTCCTCGGCCTGGAACCCGAACGGCGTAAGCGTCCTGTTGTACGCACCGCTGCGCGCGATTCCGGCAGCGAACAGGTCCGAGTGGGCGAGTAGATTTGCGGTCATGAACGCACCGTAGCTATGCCCGCCGATCGCCACCCGGTGTCGGTCACCGACTCCACGTCGGACCATCTCGTCGACCGCGGCCTGCGCTCCGGAGACGAGCTGCTCGACATACGTGTCGTTCGGCTCTTCGTCCCCTTCGCCGATAATCGGCAGCGACGGGTCGTCGAACACGGCGTACCCGACGAGCGTCCACAGGTAGGCGGACCACGCGGAGGCGCGCACGAAGCGATATGGCGAGTCGGTGACCTGGCCGGCCGCGTCCGCACTCTTATACTCGGTCGGATAGGCCCACATCAGGACGGGCAGCGGTCCGTCCGCGGGCTCCCATCCGGGCGGCATATACAGCGTGCCCGTCAGGTCCACCCCGTCCGCCCGCTGATACCGGACGAGTTCCTTGCGGACGTCCTTCAGCTGGGGCGCGGGGTGCGAGAAGCTGGTTACCTGTCTCAGTTCGCCCGAATTCAGGTCCCGTACGAAGTAGTTGGGCGGATCTTCCGGGCTCTCTCGACGAGTGAGAATGGACGCACCCTCTCCGCCGAGCGCGCTGACCGGGCTCTCGTACCAGGGTGCTTCTGAACGAAACAGCCGGGTCGTCTCGCCGGTCGCGAGATCGTACCGGTCGAGGAACGGTCGATCTCCCTCCGGCGATGCCCCCTGTCCGATCAGGAGAATCGAGCCGCCGTCCGTAGTGCGGCGGATCACGCTGCGGCCGAATTCGTTGGCCCGTGTGTCGGGGCTGCCGGGATCTGAGTAACGGTCCTCGAACGACCGCTCGATCATCAGAACCGGCTCCATCGCCGAATCGTCCGGCTCTACGCGCCACACCTTGAGCTGGCGGGTCTTCCACCAGGACTCGTAGACCAGGGCGAGATTCTCGTCTCCCCACTGGACTCCGGCGTAGCGCAGGCCGAGGGTCGCCAGCTCCTCGGGCGCACCTTCGAACGGCGCATCCAGAAGGAACAGCTTGTCGCGCACCTCGGCTTCTACTCGGGCGTCACCGCCGTCCTGCGCCTCCGCCCACACGAGCGTAGCCGGAGCATCCGCGCGCCAGTTGAACGACCTCGGGCCCGTGGCCACGCTTCCAAACGCCATCGGGATTTCTTCCTGGAGCGGAAGGTCTGCGACCAGCTGCACGAGCGATCCGTCCCGGTCCAGAATTTCCACCCGCTGCGGGAACCTGTACACCGGGACCCGATACGAATAGGGCCGGTGTACCCACTCGACGAGCAGGTAGCGTCCGTCCGGAGATGGACTAAAGTCCCACGCGATTCCCGTGTCGGAGACGGGCGTGACGACGCCGTCGAGTCCGATCCGCGCGAGCTGGACCGTCAGGTAGTGATCGAACAGGGATTCGTCATACGGGCTGTGGAGCAGGTCCTGGTATGTACGGGCGGGAGCTTCCCGTCCCACCGATTCTTCGATTACGGGTCCGGCCGGAACGGACGCCGCGACGGGCTCCGCTCCGCGGCCTTCCGGGACGAACGCCGCAACCAGGGTGCGGGCGTCGAGCCACGCCGGGGCGTTTCCGGCCGTAAGGCTCAGCCTGCGATCCGTCAGGCGGCGCGCGTGAGCCGCTTTCACGTCGAGCACCCAGAGCTCCAGCGCTTCACTCTTGGCGTGGGTGAACGAAACGTGACTCCCGTCCGGTGACCACCGGATATTCTCGATTCTCGGTCTGTCGGGCAGACCACTGACGTCCGTACCGGCACTGTTGGAGACGGTCATGATCCGCAGGTCGCTGGCCTCTCTCGTACGGCTGCGGCCGTCGATGGCCGGCTTGATTCTGAGCCCGGCAAGCTTGAGTTCGCGTTCCGCGAGTTCCGCGATCGGGGGATAACTCGGGTACTGGATCAGCAGCATCCGCGTCTCGTCCGGCGACAGCGAGACCCCGGGCGTGGGAGCGGCATCTACGATCTGTACGACTGCCGGGTCCGGGGTGCGATAAACGGCCGCGTCCTGTGCGGCGAGCGGGGAGGTGCCCAGGAGCAGGACAATGGCGACACGCGGAACGAATGACGGTCTGAACAGGGAACGCATGGATCGTCTCCAGGCATGGTCTGGTTCGGGTCGTGGCGACAGGAGAACAGAATAGCATCCGGAGCCTTGGGATCGAAGCGCCTGCCGGCCGCACGGCCGGGAGCATTACGGGCGGGTCCGGATGCAACGAGGGCCGCCCGGTCAGGCGGCTCTCGTCGGTCCGGCATAGGTGGCGTGGAGGCAAGACAAGAAACGAGGGTGGCGGCCCCCACCACACGCCCTCACCTCACCTCACACGCCATGTTCATTATGTACTCTTGTGTACCTCTCGCGGCAGTCCCGCACCGCATTATTAACGGTCTCGGGAAGCAAGATCGCATCACGCGGCCGATACGAGGATAGGACTTTAGTCGTATATGGTGGCCGCAGCGGTTATAGTGCCCGCTTCGCAATCACCCGGCGGAAGTTTGTCCCTCCAGGGCGGACGACGGATTGGACCTGGAGGCGTCCGCCGGGGCGTCCCAACCGCGGAATAGAATCGGTCATGATGATGAACTCGAGATCAAATGGAAGGGCGATCAGCATCGTCCTGTGGATCGTGGCTTTTCTGCTGATGCTGGGGGCCGGAGTGTATCAGCGGCTTACCGGTCCGACGCACCCGATGCGTGGGAGCATCGAGGTCGCTGGCGAGTCGGTCACCTACCGGCTGGTGCGAGCGGCGTGGACGGACGAGCAGGCACGAGTCGAGCTTCCCGCCGTCCCGGGCGTGGAAGGCGGGATCGTTTCGTGGCGTCGCTATCCGACCAGCGAAGCCTGGACCGAGGAGCCGCTCGCACGCGACGGAGAAAGCTGGATCGCCAGGCTTCCGATTCAGCCGGCCGCGGGGAAGCTCGAGTACTCGATCGATCTCACGGTCGAGGGAAGAGAGGTCCGGCTTCCGGAGGCAGAGCGAGGACAGGCGATCCTCAGGTATCGCGATCCGGTGCCCCTCGGAGTGTTGATCCCTCACATTTTCTTCATGTTCTTCGCAGTCCTGATTGCCTGGCGTGCAGGGCTCGGTGCGTTGGTTCACCCATACGGACTGCGCAGACTCGCCTGGTGGGCACTCGGCCTATTTACGATCGGCGGCATGTTCCTGGGCCCGGTGGTCCAGAAGTACGCATTTGGAGAGTATTGGACTGGGGTCCCGTTCGGCTGGGACCTGACCGACAACAAGACACTCGTGATGTGGCTCGCCTGGCTTGTCGCGGCGCTCGTGCTCGAGCGGGTCGCGCGACAGGACGCGGGGGGGGCTGAAGTGTCAGATCGCTCGGGCGGTGGTGTCCGGACCCTCGTGCTCATCGCGTCGGTCGTGACCGTATTCGTTTACCTGATTCCGCACAGCATCCAGGGAAGCGAGCTGGATTACGAGGCGATCGATCGGGGAGTACCGGCGGAGGAGGCGATCGGGATCGGTTGATCCACGCATCGCCGGCACGTCGGAAGAAAGGAATCGATACATGGTCTGGATTACGGCGGACCTGATGGAGAATACCAGGGTGGAGTTCACCAACGGGCGCCACACGTGGAAGTCGGACGAGTCGGTCGAAAAGGGTGGTGAGGACACGGGGCCGTCCCCGTACGAACTTCTTCTCGGCTCGCTCGCATCGTGCACGCTGATCACGCTGCAGCTGTACGCCCGGCACAAGGGCATCGTGCTGGAGCGAGCGAGCGCCCGCTACGAGCACGAGAAGCGAGACGAGATCGACGAGGGAGGGAAGAGCCGGATCGTCGACGTTCTCGCCAGCTACGTCGAAATCGGTGGCGATTTTTCGGACGCCCAGCGGGAGAGGCTGGAGCAGATCGTGTCGCGCTGCCCCGTGCACAAGACGATCGAGGCGGGTGCGATGGTCGAAGATCAGGTCAAGTTCGTCTGACGACGGATCCCTGACAGCCGGTCGTCAGCTCGCGAGAATCAGGAGTGCGAGCGCTACGGCGTGCGAGGTGCTTCCC
>JBDGUZ010000069.1:0-15879 GCA_039585915.1 Gemmatimonadota bacterium | reverse complement strand
TCAGGCGATTCGCGCGCTCGCGGGCCATGGGTGTGCCGTGCTCGTTACCGGCCACGAAGTTGATGATCTGCTGGACATGGCCGACATCGTAGTCTGGATGGTCGGGGGAACCACGCACTGGCTGGGAACGCCTGCCCAGGCACGGTCTCATGACCAGTTTCGACTCGACTATCTAGGTCCAGAAGGGGATTCCGCCGGGTCTGGCGGCATACACCTTACCTGATAGTGTTCCGGCAGGCAGCAAGGGCTGTTTGTCGGAATCACCACAACCCGAACACAGGACATTCACGATGAAGCGCACGGCTGAGGCTCGCTGGAACGGCAGTTTGTTCAAGGGCGATGGAACGATGCGTCTCGGAAGCGGAGCGTACGAGGGCAAGTACTCTTTCGGTTCACGCTTCGAAGAAGATCCCGGGACGAACCCCGAGGAACTGATCGGCGCCGCACATGCCGGTTGTTTTTCGATGGCGCTATCGGGAAGGAAGATCACGAGCCGGAGAGCATCGAGACGAAGGCCGTCGTGCACCTCGAGAAGGAGGACGCCGGGTTCGCCATCACCCTGATCGAGCTCACGACGCACGCCGTGATACCGAACATCACGCTGGATGAGTTCATGGTGTTCGCGGAGGGAGCCAAGGCCAATTGTCCCGTGTCGCAGGCGCTGGCGGCGGTGCCGATCAAGCTCGAGGCGACGCTCGCAAACACGTGACTGATCCGGCGGACCGGGCAGCACTGGCGCGAGTCGTCGGTCTGCCCGGCGCGGTCCTGCTGGGCCTCGGCTCGATTGTCGGGACCGGCGCGTTCGTCAGCATCGGGATCGCGGCCGGTGTCGCGGGTCCGTCCGTCGTCGTGGCGATCGGTGTCGCGGCCTGCCTCGCCGCGTGCAACGGTCTATCCAGCGCCCAACTCGCCGCCAGCCACCCGGTAAGCGGCGGAACCTACGAGTACGGGTATCGTTACCTGACCCCCACGCTGGGCTTCACCGCGGGCTGGATGTTCCTGTGCGCCAAGTCGGCGTCCGCGGCCACGGCCGCACTCGGGCTCGCCGGTTACACGCTGGACGTATTCGGGGTCACGGCACCGATGGCACGCGTCAGCCTCGCGATCATGGCCGTTGCCGGGATCACGGCGCTGGTGCTCGGTGGAATGACCCGTTCGAATCGGGTGAACGCGGCGATCGTCACCTTCACGTTGCTCGCCCTTGCCGTTTTCGTCGTGGCGGGCGCGCCGACCGCAGTGGAAAGCAGCCAGTCCACCCTGTCGGGCGTTTTCTCTGGCACAACGGATCTCCGCTCGCTGCTCGAGGCGACGGCACTGATGTTCGTGGCATATACGGGTTACGGAAGAATCGCGACACTCGGCGAAGAGGTCCGGGAGCCCCGTCGCACCATCCCTCGAGCGATCATCATCACGCTAGTGATCTCTGCCGTCCTGTACATCAGCGTATCGCTCGTGGCCGTGGGCGCTGTGGGAGCGGAAGCCGTCGCACGCTTCACCGCTGCGACGGCCGCACCGCTGGAAGAGGTCGCGCGGACTTTCTCGGGGCCACTCCTGCCCCGCCTGCTCGCCGCGGCTGCGATCACCGCGATGCTCGGCGTGTTGCTGAACCTGGTGCTCGGCCTGTCGCGCGTGCTGCTCGCCATGGCCCGGCGCCGCGATGTACCCCACTTACTCGCCCGAATCGACAGACGATCGAGGTCTCCGCGCCACTCCGTACTCGCCGTGGGCGCCGTCATCGCCCTGATCGCGCTGGTCGGGGACGTCAGGATCACCTGGGCATTCAGCGCGTTCACTGTTCTCGTGTACTACGCGATCACGAACCTGGCGGCCCTGCGTCTCCCGGATGAGGCTCGCTTATACCCGCGCTGGATTCCGGCCGCGGGCCTGGTGGGGTGCCTCGGTCTGGCGTTCTGGGTCGAGCCGCGAGTGTGGATGGTCGGCCTGGCACTGATTGGCGCGGGCCTGGTCGGACGGGCGACAATCGGGGGCCGCGAATGATGGGCACACTGGGACTATTGGGAGTTCTGCTCACGGGCGCCCTCGCATGCGGTCCCGCAGAGCAGTCGGGGACACTGAGTCCGGCGTCGGACACCCTCCGCCTGGTCGGATCTACGATCTCTCTCGGCGAAGCCCCCTCAGCCGCGGTGGCTGGCGATCTGACGGGCGATGGCCTGCCCGACCTGCTGATCACGAACACGGACGACGGAACCGTGACCCTGCTCGTCGGAGACGGCTCCGGTCAATTCCCGCTCACGAATAGCTTCTCGGGCGGCGAGAACCCGGTGGACCTGGCCCTGGGAGATCTCGATGGCGACGGCGACCTCGACGCTGCGGTCGCCAATCACGAGACCGACTACGTCACACTCCTCCGCAACGACGGGCAGGGAGGGCTCGAACCGTTCTCTCACTCTCCCCGTCACTTGGACCTCGAACTTCATCCCCATACCGTCCTGATCGCCGACCTCGACCTTGACGGCCATCAGGATCTGCTCGTGGATGACCGACGAGGCGAGGCGATCCTCCTGCTGCGGGGTGCCGGTGATGGCAGGTTCGATCTGGACGTCGTGCAGTTTTCCGTCGGCGGAGACCCGTACCGCGGCATGACCCTGGCAGACGTGAACCTCGACGGGCACCTGGATCTCATCACGCCGAACCGGGACGAGGTCGCGATCATAATCCGCGTGAGTAACGGGGGATTCGCTGCGCCTGAAGGTATTCCTGCCGAAGGACCGTTCGAGGTCCGGGTCGGCGACCTGGACGGTGACGGCGTACCCGACCTCGTGGTCGCCACGGAGCCGGGCCCGGTGAGCCTGCTCGGCGGAAATGGTGATGGAACGTTCCTCGCCGAGCCCGTCTTCGAGCTGCGATGGGCCGCGGGCGCCAAAGCCGTTGCGATAGGCGACTTCGACGGCGATGGAATCGACGACGCGGCCGTCACCAACTGGAATTCCCACGAAGTCCTTGTTCTCTTCGGCGGGTCCGACGGAATCAGGACAGCCCGGGTGCCCGGCGGGAAGAACCCATGGGGGGTGGCGGCAGCCGATCTGACAGGAGATGGCGTGGCGGAACTGCTGGTGCTGGACAACAGCGGAGACGCACTCCGCGTCTATTCCGCCGGCCCGGTGGACTGAGCGTACCGGGACCGTGAACCGCACCGAACATGCTCCCTGGTGGCCCGGCTGGCTCGTATTCACGGTCGCGCTCGCGATCCGGCTGTTCTTTCTCACGCTGGTCCCCGAGGACGCGCTCCGGCCGAGCACGGACTGGGAACTGGATTCGATCGCGATGTCGATCGTGACGAGGGGCGAGTTCGCTGACCCCTACGTCCTACCGACAGGGCCCACGGCGCACCTTGCCCCGATTCCACCGGCGATCCTCGCCCTGATCTACAAGGTGTTCGGGATCACGATGACGGCGGGAATCGCCGGGTGGCTGTTCCGGATGCTGGCCCAGTCCGCGATCTGGGGCCTGCTTCCGTGGATTGGCGAGAGAACCGGGCTGGGCTGGAAGGCAGGCCTGATCGGTGGGATCGCCGGCGCGCTGTTCCCACTGTGGCTCGCGCACGGCGAGGCGCCGGCTGCGGTGTTGCTCGGGCTGCTCGTGGTAGCGGTGATCCGGCGATGGGAGTCGGTTCCCCGGCCGGCCGCGTCCCTGCTCCTCGGAGCGGCGTTCGGGATCTCCTTCCACGTCCAGCCGGTATTTCTCCTGGTTCTCCTCGGCTATCTCGGGTTTGAGCTGTGGTGGCGGTCAGACCGTGGAAAAGGGCGGTCGGCCGCGCTCGTAACCCTCGCCGCCTTCCTGGCGTGCGTTCCATGGGGAGTGAGGAACTACCGGGCGTTCGACGCCGTGTTCTTCGTGCGCAGCAATTTCGGGCTCGAGCTGAGAATGGGGAATCACGAAGGGGCGGCAGCATCGATAGACGACCCGCACTTTCGAGACGTGTCTCTGCATCCACGTACGCATCCAGCCGAGGCGGTCAAGGTCAGGGAGTGGGGTGAGGTACCCTACATGCGAGAGTCAGGCGATGCTGCTCTGGAGTGGATCGGATCGAATCCCGGCACGTTTGCGCGGCTCACGGCCGAACGGGTCGGGTATTTCTGGCTCGGCCCCCTGGACCAACCGGGCATGGTGCTTCTGTTCGGATCGCTGTCGGGTGCTGATCCCGCTCCTGACCTTTCCCCTGGTCTACTACCTGGTTCCCTGGCAGCACCGTTACCGGTTCCCGATCGAGTGGATCCTGTACCTGTTCGCGGGCTATGCCGCATGGGGACTGGTCAGTCTCGCCGGCGCTCCCGGTCGTACTCATGCTCCGGCGGCTCCGGCCACGCCGCCCCCGGATCCGGGCGCGAATTCGGTTTCAGGGCCAGGCTGAGCCTGTCACTCACGGCTTTCCGGTCGTGGCCGCCGGACTTCGGAGGCTCGGCCCAGCGATTGTACTCCCCGCGGCTCAGTGCCTGGCGCAGCGCCCATTTGGTCCGGCCCTGCCCGGTCTGGCTGGAAGCCGTGGGGCTCGCGACGTGCTTCGCGCCATGGATCATCACAACCCGGTCACACCCTCTACCCCAGGCCGTTTCGACGACAGCGCGCGCAACGTACAACGCCGTTTCCGTCGAGTAGCCGTGAAGGTCCAGCTGTACCTCCCGGCCATTCTTCCGCACATTGATGATGGACTTCGAGCGGCTCACGATTCCCCCTTCTCCGACTCGTCGTCTTCCGGCTCGGGCAGCGGAAGCTCGACATCCTCGTCCCAGATGTACTTCGCGAACCACTGCCAGTTGTGCCATACGCCGGCGAGTCGCTCCTTCGGCTTCGAGATTCCGTGTCCGAAATCCTCGTACACGATCAGCTTCGTTTCAACGCCGACGTCCTGCAGACCCTGGTACAGCTCGTAGGCATTGGGAATCGGCACCCTGCGGTCGTTCTCGCCGTGCTGGATCAGCGTCGGGGTCCGCGCGTCGAGAATGTGCGTCATCGGTGACGTCTTCGCGTACACTTCGGGATCGTCCCACGGCGTGGCCTTCAGGTACTGCCGCGTGAACGGGTGGATGTCCGTGTTCACGTAGTACGTCATCCAGTTCGAGATTCCGGCACCGACCGAGATCGCCGCGAACCTGTCCGTCGTGGTGGTGAGGAACGCCGAAATGTAACCGCCCTGGCTCCAGCCCATGGCGCCCATACGGTCCTCATCCACGACCCCCTGCTGGACGAGGTAATCGACGCCCGACATTACATCCCAGGCGTCGCCGACCCCCAAGTTGCGCACGTTCAGCGAACGGAAGGCCTCGCCGTAGCCGGCCGAGCCCCGGTAGTTCGGGCGCAGCACGAGGGCTCCCTTCGCCAGCCACTGCGTCACGGGATAGACGTAACCCTGTACGGGTGCTGGATAGTCGATCCCCGTGGGTCCTCCGTGGATTACCACGAGGAGCGGGTACTGCTTCGACGCATCGAAGTCCGCCGGTTTGTGCAGCACGCCCTCGACCTCGGTGCCGTCCTCGCTCTCCCACCGGATGACCTCGCTCGTCCCGACTTTCCAGCTGGCGATCTGATCTGAGAAGTGAGTGATTCGCACGGGGTCGTAGTTGGAGACCTCAGTCAGGTAGAGCTCCGGGAGGGTGGTTCCGGTCGAGGCGTCCAGCGCCATCGTGAATCCGTCAGCCGAGAAATCGAGGCCCCAGATTCGTTCGGGAACACCGGCGAATTCGCGAATAGCGCCGCTCTCGGGATCGACCCTGTACATCCGGCGCTCGGTTCCTTGCCACGCGACAACTAAGATACCCTGCTCCGTCCACCAGTAGCGGCCGATGGATTCGTCGAGCTCGGCGGCGAGCTGGACCGGATCCCCCGTTCCCGTCGCACGCACCTTCCACAGTCGGCTGTTCAGGTAGTAGTCGGAGGTGGTGTCCGCGCCGACCGAGGCGTACAGAATCCATTCCCCATCGGGCGACCAGTCGAACCTCCCTTCTGATCCCGGGCCCGTGGTGACGGGCGTGATCTCCCGGGTTTCGACATCCAGCACGGAGATGTCGCCTCGAGCGGTGATGGATCCGGTCGGCGCATGTCCAAAGCCGATGCGGGTGCCGTCGGGCGACCAGTCGAAGCCGTTCACCGTGAAGGCGGCACTCTCCGTGAGCCGCTCCGGCTCGGACGCCGAGTCTGCGACCACATCGACAACCCAAAGATGTGTTCGTGCGTCATCGTCGTCCTCCACCGAGTATGCTCCGTACCGCTCTTCGAGCTTCTCGTCGAGCGAGTCGGCGGGATCGGACGCCGAGAAGGCAATTCGCAGCCCGTCCGGTGACCAGCGAAAGCTGTTTACACCTTCCTCGTGGCTCGTCAGCGTCGTCGCCTCTCCGCCATCCGCCCTGATCAGATGGATCTGTTGCTCCTCGTCCCGGTTCGACAGGAAGGCGATCCAGGTACCGTCCGGCGACCAGCGTGGAGACCGGCTCGTACCCTTCGGGGAGCGTGTCAATCGGATCGCGTCACGGCCTTGCCGCCACAGCCAGATCTCCCGGTCGTAGCGGTTCTCCTCCCAGTTCGTGGTCTGGACTTCGTAGGCGACACCGCTGCCGTCGGGGGACAGGTCGTAGCCACGCAGGTACTCGAGGCTCAGGACATCCTCGAAGCTCGGGTCGGAAACAGTCGTTTCGGCCGTCTGTGCGAAAAGGGGCGTCGCCGCAAGCAGGCATGCGGCGATCCCGACCACCGTGACGGTGAAAACGTGGCGAAGAGCAAGGCAGACATCGCGCATGGTTCGGACTCGCTTCCGGCGGATGGTCGATTGTGCGAAGTTGTGGCGAAGATGGGCCTCCGGATGGTCCGGGGCCAGCAGTTCAGGACTTCGGTTTCAACACTGAACAGAGAGAAGGCGTGCAAACCGATACCGACCACGACGTCTACGAGCTGCCCGTCTCCCTGACGGAAGCGGACATCGACGAGCTGGACCACGTGAACAACACCGTCTACCTGCGCTGGGTGCAGGAAGCGGCGATTGCCCACTGGCGGCATGCCGCTTCGGCCCGGCAGCAGGCGGAGATCGTGTGGGTGGTACTTCGACACGAGATCGACTACAAGCGTCCCGCCCGTCTCGGCGACGACGTGAAGGCGCGAACCTGGGTCGGTACCGCCACGACTCACGCGTTTGATCGACATACGGAGATCCGTCACGCCGATGACGACAGGCTGCTGGCCCGGGCCCGGACGGTGTGGTGTCCGATCGACCTCGAGACGGGCCGGCCGATGAAGGTGGACGACGACGTGCGCCGACGATTCTCGGTATCAGAAGCACCTGGCACTTCCCCCTGACAGAGCGGATTCGATGACGAAGCCAGCATTTGACGAATACGCCGAGACCTACGATGCCTGGTTCCTCGAGAACCGAGCGATCCTCGAGTCCGAAGTGCTGCTCCTGCGGCGGTTTCTGCACAATCCCGGCGACACGTTGAGCGTAGGGTGCGGCACGGGCCTGTTCGAGCTGATCCTGCGCGAGGAGCACGGAATCAACATCCGATTTGGCGTGGAACCGTCGGATGATATGCGCGCAGTAGCGGCAAAGCGCGGGATCCAGGTCATGAGTGGATCGGCAGAGGATCTTCCTTACCTGGACGGGAACTTCGACACGACTCTGCTCAACGGGATTCCCGGCTACGTGGCTGATCTCGAGACAGCGTTCGCCGAAGCTCTCAGGGTCCTGCGACCCGGCGGAACAATCGTCGTCGCGGACGTTCCGGCGGAGAGTTCGTTCGGGCTCCTGTACCAGTTCGCCGCGACGAAGGGATCGTGGGATGATCCGGCACTCCAGGGACTGGCGCCCGCCCTGCCGTACCCCGTCGAGCTCGCGGCGGCGGCGCGCTGGCGCACGACCCTGGAAAAGGCGGAACTCCTGCGGCGCGTAGGGTTCACGGACCTCGAGTACGCCCAGACGCTGACGGTCCACGCTCGGTTCGCCAACGATGCGGCCGAACAGCCGGTCGAAGGATTCGACCGTGGCGACTACGTGGCGATTCGGGCCCGCAAGGGGTAGCAGGAAACGGGCAGTTCGGGAAGCAGGCGACAGGGAGGAGGGTTCGATGCGTACGTTCATGGAATCGATCGAGGATGTGTACCGTCGGTACCGGTCGACGGCCGAGGCGGCGATGGACCAACTGTCGGACGAGGAGCTGATAGCGGCCCCGGCAGGCGCTGCGAGCTCGGTGGCGACGATCGCCTGGCACGTGGGAGGCAACCTCCGCTCCCGGTTCACCGACTTTCTCACCACCGACGGTGAGAAGCCGTGGCGGGACAGGGAATCGGAGTTCCTCGCCCGTACCCCGTCTCGGGCCGAGTTGCTGGAGTTCTGGAACAGCGGCTGGGATGTCCTGGAAGCGTCGCTGGCGGGAGTCGCCGATTCGAACCTCGCGGACACGGTCACGATCCGGGGCGAGGAGCTGTCGGTGATCCAGGCCCTCCACCGCTCTCTCGCACATACCGCCTACCACGTGGGGCAGATCGTCCACCGGGCGAAGGAGCTACGGGGGGAAGACTGGGAGTATCTGAGCATTCCGCCTGGAGGACAGGCCGATCGCTGACATCCTTCGCGAGGTGGCGGAATGAAGAAGGGTGGAGAACGCCGTCCGGGTGGCCTGGTGTACTCGACGGACCTCGGACGCACCTGCCCGCGATGTAGAAGGTCGACCGACGAATGTCGATGCGAAGCGCGGCTTGCGGGAAAGAAGCCGTCAGGGGACGGCGTCGTCCGCGTCGGCCGGGAAACGAAGGGCCGGAAAGGAAAGAGCGTCACCGTGATCACCGGCCTGCCGCTGGCTGACGACGAACTCGCCCGGCTGGCCACGCGGCTCAAGAAACGCTGCGGATCGGGCGGCACCGTGCGTGACGGCTTAATCGAGATCCAGGGCGATCACCGGGATCTGCTGGTCACGGAGCTGGACGGACTGGGCTACCGGGTGAAGCGGGCAGGCGGATGACCGGCCCGGCAGAATGATCGAGCCCCTGAACGCGGTCGTACTCTACCTCGTCTTCCTGTTCTCCACCGTGCTGCACGAGGCCGCCCATGCCTGGGCCGCGATGCGAGGCGGCGACTCCACCGCCTATCACGGCGGCCAGGTCAGCCTCGATCCGCGCCCCCACATCCAGCGTGAGCCGTTCGGCATGGTGCTGCTGCCGCTCATCTCGCTCGCCGCGTCGGGCTGGATCTTCGGGTACGCGAGCGCGCCCTACAATCCTCGCTGGGCTGAACGACATCCGAAGCGGGCCGCCCTGATGGCGCTGGCCGGACCGGCCGCAAACATTGTCCTGGTGCTCACCGCCTGGATCTTCATCCGGGGAGGGACCGCGTTCGGTTGGTTCGCGGCACCGATGTCTGTCGGCTTCGACCGGATCGTAGAGGCCCCGGGAGGCGGGCTGCCGGGAGTCGCCGCCCTGGTGCTCAGCGTAATCTTCTCATTGAATCTGCTGCTCGCGGTGTTCAACCTGATTCCGTTCCCGCCCCTGGACGGAAGCGGAGTCCTGCCTGTCGTGCTTCCCGAGCGTACGATGGCCGCATATCGCTCGATTCTCTCGAGCCGGCCGGGACTCGCCTGGATCGGGATCATCCTGGCGTGGATGATCTTCGACCGTGTATTCCCACCGATCTGGCTTGCCGCCGTGAACCTGCTGTATCCGGGGACTGGGTACGGCTGACCGCATTCAACACTGCCCCAAGGAGGATGCCATGCTCATCAGCGCTGCTCTGCTGCCTGAATTCGACCACGAAATGGCCAACACGCGACGGACGATCGAGAGGGTTCCAGACACGGCGTTCGATTGGACCCCGCACGAGAAGTCTCCCTCGATGCAGGACCTCGTGTCGCACCTCGCGAACCTCCCATCTTGGACTGTCATGACGATCGAGCAGGACAACATCGACATGGCTCCGCCGGATGGCAGCGAGCCCCCGAGAACGGAGGCCCTGACTTCGACTGCGCAGGCCGTGGAGACATTCGACAGGAACGTTGCGGCCGCGCGAGCGGCCATCGCGGGTGCCAGCGACGAGAAGTTGATGGAGATCTGGTCGCTTCTGAGCGGCGGGGAAGTCGAACTCGCGATGCCGAAGGTCGCCGTGCTACGCAGCTTCATCCTGAATCACATGATCCACCACCGTGCGCAACTTACCGTCTATTTGAGGATGAACGACGTTCCGCTCCCCGCCCTGTACGGGCCGTCGGCGGACGAGGCGGAGTAGCGGAAAGCGCCCGAAGCGATTCGAGGATGCGATCCTTCGCTCAGTGCGCCGTCGTTCGCTCCAGGCCTGCTTGCGCGCGGGCCGCGAGGTCCGCGAAGGAGCCAGTTCCGTCGCCGAGGAGCTCGTACGACTTGGCGAAGTAGGAAGCCGCTTCCTCGGTGCGGCCGGCTGATTCGTGCAATTCACCCAGTCGTACTTCGGCGGTACCCCGGTAGAGAATGTCGTAGATCGAACCGTCGTCGAACGATCCGTACCAGCGGGTGGCGTCCTCGGCTCGACCTGCGGAGTCGAGCAACTCCGCGCGCCGATACCGGGTCAGCCCGTGCGTATAGAAGGCGGACTGAAGAGCTTCGATGTAGAACGCCTTCGCGGGGGCGGCTTCGAGAAGCGCCAGGGCCCCCAGGGTGTCGCCGCGCTGAATCTCGATTTCGGCCCGGATGGCGGGGATGAAAAGCGGAGCGTGGCCCTGGTCCCCGTCGAGCCGCTGGAGCCTCTCGATTTGTGCGATTTCCGCCATGGCTTCTTCCGATCTGCCCAGCCGGGCGAGCGTCACGCCGAGCAGATACGAGCGGATCACCGGGCGGATACACGACCCGGGCTCGAAGCTGCGCACGGGATGATTCGACACGCAGCCGGAAGGAGGAGCCCATGCGGCAAGCCAGGCTGCGTGGCGTTCGAGATCCGCGAGCGTCGCCCCGCTTTGCGGGTGCAGCGCGAACAGCGCCCGGTGCGACTTCGCGAGTTCCGGATCGAGGGCTTCTACCTCTTTCAGCGCCCGCTCGGCTTCTTCCGTCCTGCCGGAGGCGTATTGCAGTACCGCCGCCTGGAGAAAGCCGGTCGCCCGGACTTCTGATGATCGACCGGGTTCCACCAACAGTCCGGCGAGCTCCAGTGCCTTCTCGACGTTCTCGGCGTAGACGGCGACGTTCCAGGTGGCAAAATACGGCGTGATGTCCTGCGCCTCGCGCAGGGCACCCGCCACCGCCGGCCAGTTCTCCGATCCGCCGCGAGCCGATACCATCGCCAACAGCTCCAGCGTGCGGTCGCCTTCCGGCGAAAGACGCCGGATCACGTTCACGAGCGAGTCCGCCCGTTCGAGGTTTCCCGCGCGGGCCTCGAGGCGGACGAGATGCCACAACGACAGCAGATGTTCGGGTTCGTAGTCCAGCACCCGCTCGAAGGCGGTTGTCGACCGTGTGGCTTCGTAGCCCATCATCGGCATGAAGTGGTTGAGGACTTCGGCCAGCTGCAGCCATGCCTCCATGTCGTCCGGCCAGCGACCGAGAACCGTTCGGTACAGATCTTCGGCCTCCCGTCCATTCCCGTGACGCCATGTCCACATGGCATCCACCAGCAGACGGTCCCGGTCGGAGAGGCGGCTCGCGTGGCGGTGGGCCGCATCGGCCGCGGCGGTGGCCCCCGTTACGCTTCCCCATTCGCGAGCCACGCTCAGACGATAGTGCGCGAGCGCGAAGGTGGAGTCCAACGCTACGGCCTCCTCGAATGCGGCCAGCGCCGGCGTGAACTGGCCCGCCCGCAGCAACTCCTCGCCGTGCAGGTATGCCTTCAGGGCGGCCAGTGATGCCGTTGTGAGGGCTGCTAGCTGTCGCACCCTTCCGGACCCGGATCCTTCGAGTCCGGCCACCAGTTCGGCAGTGAGCTCGTCCACCATCTCCAGAAGCTCTGAATCCGATCCCTCGATGGTCGCCTCGATCTGTCCTTCGTCTCCTATTTTCCGGAGCGCGGCCGTTATCGACAGCCGCCCGCCAACCTCCAGCACCTCGCCCTGTACGTAGCGGCCGGCGCCGAGGCTCGCCGCGACCTTTTCGGCCGCGGCCGGATCGAGATCATCCTCGGCTTCCTGACGCACTTTCCCCAGCACGCTTCGAGCTGGAACCGTCCTCAACGATCCCACTCCGTCGAGGCGAGGCGTGAGCAGATCGACCAGTCCCCGCCCGAGGTATGCCTGGTCCTCCGGACCGTGAACCGCGAACGGGAGTACGACGATCACGTTCGGATCCAACTTCGCGATCGCCGTAGGGTCGGACTCCGAGCCGCCGAGCGTCAGCCAGGCGGTGACGAACAGGAGCACAGTAGCCCCGGCAGCGAGGATTCCAATGGGCCAGCGCCGGCTGCGTGGCTCTTCCGTAATGCTCTCCAACTCCCCGGGGGCTGCCGGTTCCGTCGCCCGCAGACGACCTTCATCCACGTCGTAGACCCAGGCTGCTGCGATCGCGACCGGGAGCAGCAGGAGGGCGGCCCATACCACTGCCGTCACGCTTTGCTCCGAAAGGCCGATGCGAGGGAAGACGAGATCCGCGCCCTCGATGATGACGAAGGCTGCGGCGGCGTACCCCGCGGCAACACGAAACACCTTTCGACGCTTCAACTCGGCGAGGAGATTCTGAACCGGCAACAGGGTCAGCATGCTCCGAAGATCGCGGCCGCGTGGATCGGCTCGCAACGGAGGGTCTACGGCCGATCGAGCCGGGCCCCCTCTTCACTCGACTAATGAGGAGAGGGCCGACTCCGTGATGGGATCGGCCCTTCGCTCATCTTCGCCGGAGTAGGAGAGCGCGCTCCGGCTCGGCCTACGGTCAGGAACTCAAGGAGCGTCGTGTATTCCTGTCGCCATAGTCGAAAGTTCCGCCAGCGTCTTCTCGCTTCCTCCGCCACCCGTTCCGGTGACCGGATCCTCGTGGCACTGATAGCAGGCGAAGTCCAGCGTTACGCCTTCAGTCGCAGTCGCGACCGAACCGCCATCTGCGCTGAAGAAGTAGTCCTTGTTGGCCTCGGCCGAGTTGATCGTGAAGATGTGCGTCTTCACATCGCCCACGAAATTCGGATTCTCGGCGTCGGCCACGGCAGACTTGGTCGCCTGCGCCATGTGACAGGTCACGCAGCCAACATCGATGTGCTCGTTGTTGGCGACCTGGGGCTCATGGCAGCTCTCGCAGTCGGCGATGATCCCACCCATGTCGTAACGCGTTCCGAGGTGCGGCTCATGGCAGTCGTTGCAGCCGACTTCGGCACCGATATGTTGGGAGTTCGCCCACTCGTTCGACTGCTCGTGGTGCCGAATGAACCCACCGCTGGCGGGGATGTCCACCCCGAAGCCATTGCGATTGTGGCAGCTCGCGCACAGGTCGGAGCTGGAATCGACGATGATGTCGTCCGCCGACTTGGTGGATACGTGGTCCTCGCCCGCGCCGTGGCATGCCTCACAGCCGACTCCGGTCTCCTCGTATGTGCCTTCGAAGCCCGTGAGCCCGTCCTGATGCACGCCGCCGTTCTCGTCCAGCGACTGCCAGCCAGTGGTATGGCACACCCCACAGTCGTACGGCTTCAGCTCGCCCGCGTGATAGTCCGTCCACGTCGACGGCAGCAGGTTCCACTGATTCTCGCCCGCGACCGGCGTGTAAATGTAGCCCTGGTTGAACGCCTCGGTGCCTATGAATCGGGCCTTCCAGCCGTATCCACCGATCACGTAGCTCACGTCGGCCCACGTCATACCGGCTGGCGGATTCGGGACCTGAGGTCCATTCGGATACACCGGCGGAACGCCACCCTCGACTTTGTTCAGCTTGTACGGGTGGCCGGACGACATGTACACGTCGTCGTAGTAGTCCGAGTGACAGTCGTTACACGTCGCGCCCGTGACGTAGCCACGTGCGGAGAACTGCACTACGGCGAAGATGTCTGTCGTCTCGTCCTCGTCGGTCAGACCGTCCGCATCCGTGGCTACTCCCTTGATGACGACGCCGTACAGAGTCTCCTCAGGCGTGACCCAGTCGTACGTACCGTCGATCAGACCCGTGGCGATCTCGGTCTCCGCGACGCCGTCGGCCGTGTAGGACAGGTCAACGCCGACCACGCCGTTGTCGTCCGTCGCGGTCCACGCGATCTGGATCGTCCCGCCCGGCAACACAGCGGCACCGCCGGTCGGGGCCGTCATCGTGATCACCGGCGCGTCGCCCTCAGGCTCCCACGGCGGAAGAGGATCGTCAGCGCACGCGCCGAGCGCTCCGATCATTCCGATCACCGCAACTCCCTGGATGGTACTCCGGATCGAAATCATGTCTCGCTCTCCTTGTCTGCTCCGGGGTTCGCTTCCCCGAATTGAAAAGCGGCGCAAATGCGCCGCTTTCCCAAAATCCATATCCGTATTTATACGGTATCTGGTGAACAATAGTACCCCGGGCCCGTTTGCGCACCCCTGCGACCGGACGGGTCGCGGTCGGTGGCGGTGCTGACCCGGAGAATTATCGTCCGCCAGAAGATCGGCGGCAGGTCTTGCCGCGGGACGCTATGTTGCAGGCTCCTTTTCCGGACAAATCACACCGCCCCCCCGGGAAGGCGAAACATGCCCCGTGTTCTGATCGCCGTTACGGCCATATGTCTGACTGCTCAGGCAGGACCGGCGTTGCTCCCGGCTCAAGCTCCAGACTCCCGCGACTTCGTGGTGCTTTCACATTTCGACGTGAACGTCCGGACCGGGCCGGGCCTCGACCGGGTGATCGTCGGCCGCGCACAGAAGGGTACGCTGTTTCCGCTCGTAGCTGAGACCGGTGACTGGTACGAAATCGAGTTGTTCTCGGGCGCTCCGCGGTATGTGAGCAAGGCGCTGGCCTACCACCTGAGTCCAGACGAGATCATCCCGGGCCATCGTCTCGAGCTGCCGGCAAGCGAGGATTCCACGCTCTCGTTGATCTCTGCCATTCGGGTCGAAACAGGGCGTGCGGAGCGCGAGGCAGAACAGTTGCTGCCGCTCAGCCTCGACGCGGAGCGGCACGAGGCGTTGCGGCTACTCTTTGTGGATCGGAATCTGCTGCTGCTGTTCGAGGACCGGAGCATCCAGCCCGCGGCGTACTGGCTCCCGGAGGCGAACGCGCTGAGGATCTAGCGTCAGCCGATTCACCTGCGGTAAGGACAGGAGGCCCTAGATTCTCGAAGTTGTGATTTCGATGTCTGCTTTCCCCCACGCGGTCCGGAATTCCTCGCGCGCGGCCTCGGCCTCATCGGTCCTCCCCTGCGCGTCGAGCGACGCGGCAAGCCCGAGCAGCGACCATCCGTTGGCCGGAAACCGAACGAGGTCCTCGCGGTAGCATTTTTCCGCCTCGGCCGGGCGGCCGGCCTCCAGTAATGCGCGCCCCAGGGAATGCCGGATCGGGTAGTACCACACGGGCGGCTCGTCGTACAGCATCCCGTCCTCGAGCCGGGCGGCGATTTCAAGGTGTCCGACCGCAGCCTGCGCGTCCCCCGTGCGCATGGAAATCTCTCCCGCCAGAGCGTGTCCGGCGATCGCCACAACGATCTCGGGCCCTTCACTCTCGTCGTTCGCACCGATTTCATTCCCTATCCGCCGCACCGCCTCTAACTCAGCCTCCGCATCGGCGCCACGATCCGTGGCCGCGAACGCAATCCCGCGGGAGTAATGGGCCATCGCGGTCGCGTTGTGGAGGTCCTTGGGAGGCATCGGCTCGGCCAGCACCCCTTCCCAGTCTCCGAACGTCACCATGGCGAGCTGCGGCAGGACGATCACGTTCTGGATCCAGTAGATCTCCTTCGCCACTTCCAGTGGCACCTTCGGAGCGACCTGCCTTGCCGCGTACAGGGCCTTTTCGCTCATCCCCGCCATCGTCGCCGCAAACCACATGAAG
>JBDGUZ010000068.1:0-11803 GCA_039585915.1 Gemmatimonadota bacterium | reverse complement strand
GTTCGCGGCGCGATCGAGCGCCCGGATTCCGGCAGCCCTGCTCAGGAAGTTCTTCGGACTGTTCCTGATCGCCAACGCGATCCTGCTCCAGTTCAAGGGATCGTTCCCGGTCACTGGAATTCTCGATGGGACGGCGGCGGCAGTTTCGCTGGTCGTCCTCGGAGTCGTCGTCGGGGGGCTGTCGGGCCTGCTGGGGGTGGGTGGCGGCGCCGTGATGGTCCCAGGACTGGCGCTCGGGCCCGGATTCGCGCAGCAGCTGGCCCAGGGCACCTCGCTGGCTGCGATGGTCCCGTCGGGCGCTGTCGGAGCCGCGGTCCACGCCCGGATTGGCCACGTCCGACGAGACGTGGTGTTTCCCCTCATGGCGGGCATTGCCGCCGGATCCTGGTTCGGAGGAACCAGTGCCCTGGCCCTGCCGGACCAGACGCTGCGCCTGTTCTTCTCCATCGTACTGATCCTGCTCGGTGGCCGTTACCTGTTCCGCACCAACGGGCAGAATCGCGAGCCCGCCTGACCGTCCGTCCCACCGGTCACCGGCCGGACGTCTCCGTGATCTCGGCTTCCCACTCGACACGCACAGCCCCCGCCAGTGACGCAGCCGTCGGACACTTCGAGCAATGCCTGGCGAGCGCCCGGTCCACCGTCTCCCGGCTACCGGCCGGAATCCGCAGTGCGTACCGAACGATGATCCGCGTAAGAACCGGCAGTCCATCCCGCACTTCGTTGATCCCCTCGACATCGGCTACGATGTCCTCCGTCGACAGGCTGATCTCGCGCGCCTCCAGCGCGCCGTTGAGCGTGCCGAGCATTCAGCCGCCGGTGGCCGCCACGATGTAATCGACCGGCAGCGGGAGGTCCTTGGAATCAATCCGGTAGTATTCCTTGATCGGGCCGTGCACGCCCATCTCGAACCGCGTCCCGGCCGCGATCTCCGCCGCCCGGTGGACGCCTTCAATCTTCATGACTCTTCCACGCGCTACGTAGAACGGATCCGACACTCGTGTCCCCCTGATCTGGGTCTGACTCCACGACCGGCGTACGCGCCGCGCCATCACCGGCTGCTCGAGACACTCAACCTACTTGCGTCGCGTCGCTCCGGGCGAGGATCCTCGGTTGGCTGGCGACGTATGATATGCGCCTGGTTATCGAATCGTGGATGCCACAAGGGAGCCAAAATGACGGAGTCCAGCGACCGGACTGATCGACCAGACCGAACCGAGGACGAATGGCGGGCGCAGTTGACGCCCGAGCAGTTCAGGGTCACCCGGCAGAAGGGTACCGAACGGGCATTCACCGGCGAGTATCACGATACGAAGACCGAGGGCCGGTACCTGTGCGTGTGTTGCGGCGAACCGTTGTTCGAGTCCGATGCCAAGTACGATTCCGGCTCGGGGTGGCCCAGCTTCACTCGACCGGCGGCAGACCGGGCGGTCCGTCTCGCGCGCGACGCGAGCCTCGGAATGGAGCGCACCGAAGTCCAGTGCGCACACTGTGATTCGCACCTCGGGCACGTGTTCGGTGACGGCCCGGCACCGACCGGTCAGCGGTACTGTATAAATTCGGCGGCTCTGGAACTGCGTCCGCGGGACGAGTAGACTCGCGTTCAGCCCCGGTCCGGTGCAGTGTGGCCGGGCGACGACAGCGGCAGACGGAGTCCTCAAGCACGGAATGAAAGCATGATATCGCTGAACCTGTACAAGCTGGTCCACATCCTGGGGATTTTGCTCGTGTTCTCGTCGTTCGGAGGACTCGTCCTGCACGCGATGAACGGGGGTACGAAGGCGACGAACGGGGGAAGGCGGCTGGTCATGGCGGGCTACGTCGTCGGCCTGTTCCTGATCCTGTTGGGCGGATTCGGAATGCTCGCGCGGCTGGACATCGTCCAGGGCGGCCTGCCCGGTTGGGTCTGGTTCAAGCTGGTCGTGTGGATCGTGATCGGTGGGCTGATCGCGCTTCCCTACCGGAAGCCGGAAGCCTCACGCCTGCTGTGGATCCTCGGTCCGGCGCTCGGTCTTATCGCTGCATGGGCGGGCCTGTTCAAGCCGTTCTGATGCCCGGCCCGACACACGGAGTCTGACTCCCCGTGAGCTCTCGCCTGACGGGCCTTCACCTGTATCCGTTGAAATCGGCCGCGGCCTTCTCGGTGCATCAGGCCGCCGTGGACGCGATCGGCCTGGTGGACGATCGACGCTGGATGCTCGTCGACGCGGAAGGTGAAGCTCTGACCCAGCGGGACCTGCCGAGGCTTGCACGGGTCCGCGCGATACCGGCGCCGGACGGTGGGCTGGAGATCGTCGCTACGGGAATGCCCGCGCTGAAGCTCGACGTACCAGGTCCGACAGCGCCAGTCATCCGGACCCAACTGTGGAGGCGTCCCGCGGAGGGACGGCTCGCTGCCCAGGGCTCGGCGGACTGGTTCACGGACTTCCTCGAGACGCCATGCCGGCTTCTCTATGTTCCTCCACGGATGGCCAGACCGGTCGCTGCTCCGTGGGGCCAGGAACATGACCGCACGGCTTTCACCGACGGGTTTCCGTTTCTGCTGATCGGCGAAGGATCACTTGCTGCGCTCAACGGTCGGCTGGAGCGGCCGATTCCGATGGACCGGTTCCGGCCGAATCTCGTCGTGTCGGACACGGCTCCGTTCGAGGAGGACGAGTGGAAGCGGGTACGGATCGGGAGTCTCGAATTCCGAGTCGTCAAGCCGTGCCCGCGCTGTGTGGTGACGACGGTCGATCAGGCGACGGGCGTGAGGGACCCGGAGGGTGAGCCGCTGGCCACGCTGGCCACGTTCCGCGGCCACGAGGGTAAGGTGTGGTTCGGAATGAACCTGATCCACGAGGACGCAGGACGTCTGCGCCTCGGTGACCCCGTCGACGTGATCAGTCGCAGGGATGCTCCGGCAACGTGACCGGCCGCAGCGTGTAGTTCCGATCGATCAGGGCCGCCCCGGTCGCCTCGTAGTACTCATCCCAGAAGCTCTTCACGCGCTGAGAAGCGTCTGTGTCCACTCTGGCTCCGATGACCACGACACACAGCCCTGAGAGATCGGGAAGCGTCCCCTTGTTGTCCTCCTGGCTGACCCAGGAAGACGACGGCATCCGGCGAAGACCTTCCATGTCGATCGAGCGATTCGACTGAAGCATGTCGGAGAACACATACAGGACGGCCATCCGATTCGGTGCCGCCCGGAGATCAGCCGCCACATCGTGCATCGTGGACAGGATGTCGGTTCCGTCGATCTCGCTCCGCCCGGTCGTATCGGTGAACACTACCAGATAGTCCTGAGCGTCCTGGAGGAAACGGGCCCGGATCGTCGAGTCCCGCGACATCGCCTGTTCCTGCCACTGTCGCTGCGGAACCGTTTCCGACCAGCGCTTCGGCGGCTCGTCGAGGGACAACTGAAGCAACTCATGCGCGGCGATCCGGTCGCCATGATTGAGCTTGCGGATCCGGTCGTTGGTAAGCTGCCGCGCGAGCTCGAGTTGATGGTCCTCGATGCTGCTCGAGCGATCGTATACGAAGACGACCAGCTCAGGGGTAGACTTTACGGTCGTCCCGCCCTCGCCTTCACCCGCCGACGCATTTCCCTCCGGAGTACCGCATCCGCCGAGCACAGGTACCGCGGCAACCAGGGCCAGGGCGAGTCCCCGCCTCACCGGATCGATGGCTGAGCATCTCACCACGTCGTCGCCTCCCGAGTGAATCGACCCCGAATTTCTTCGAATCTCTGCACGAGCTCCCGTCGGTCCTCTTCGTAACCGGCCGCGTCCCGCATCTGAAGATGCGGAGCCTGCTCGTCGACTTCCAGCTCGAGCCGGACGGGCTCGGCGAACGCCGGAATTTCCCGCGGATCCAGCCCCCGGAGCCGGCCGTTCTCCGCCCGGTAGGCCACGATCGTCGCCTCCAGCTGGTGAGCTATGGCCGGCGCTTCCTTCAGCGGTTTCTCGGTCAGCAGTCCCTTGAGCTCACCGATGCGCCGGACGAGTCGTCCCTGCCCTTCCCCGATGCGCTGTTGCACCGAGTCCCCGAGATCCACGAGTTCCCGTCGCTGTCGCTCCCACGGCAGCTCGTTGAACCGGTCCCGACGCGAATCACGCAAATGAAAGTATGCAGCCGAAATCGCCACCAGCACCAGCGTCGTGTTGAGCAGGAAGATCGGGAAGCTGAGGCCGCTCATCGAAGCCGCGTATTCCCTCTGTTCCTTGGCCAGGGCCTCCAGATCATCCGCCCGGTTCGCCTGCTCGTTCGCTGCGACCAGGTTGCCGTCGACCCGAAGCCAGGAGGCGGTGCGCCGCAGTTCTTCGATCTTGGAACTGTCCTGGGCGAATCGGTCGATCGCCACTTCGCCCAGCGTGACACGCGACTCGAACAACACGCCGAGCACGAGCGCCAGGCCGAGCCCGGACAGGACCATCGGAACGATGTATTCCGAGGCCGACCTGTTACGGATTGTCTCACCGCTGTGAACGGCCGACTTGTGCATGAGCAACCGGCGCAACGAGTGGCCGAAAAAGTGGGCGAGCACGCACAGGAAGGTCACCACACCCGCGGCGAGCAATGCGGCGTCCGGGCGCAGAATGAACTGCGACACGACGCGCTGGAACCCAGCCGCCCAGCCTTCGCTTGTCTCGGCCACGTAACGGATCTGCTGCTCGGTCAGGGGATCTCGCGGGAGCAGGGCGCCGAATACCGGAGCATTGGCGAGAAACTCGACGACACCGAGAAATCCGATTGCCAGGGCGTACCAGTGCGTCTTGAACGCGCGTGACTCGGATTTCTCCTCATCCTGTTCGACGAGCGTTTCAGCATCTCCCTGCGCGATCGCCTGGCGGTCGAGTGTCGACTCGACCATTGACCGGTTGACTTCCTGCCGTTTCTTGAGGCGGAATAGTTCCGTCGTTGCCCGATCGAACCGGTCGATATCCAAAGCGACCTCACCACTGGCCTCCGTGATTCGACCTTCCGTCTCGGAAACGAGACCGTTCAGACGATCCCTCTGTCGCGCGACCCAGTCACGGAACAAAGCCAGGCTGCGGTCTCGAAGCTCCTGTTCGGACTCGGCCCGGCCCTCTGCATCGAGTGCCGGAAGACCGGCCTCGGCATCCCGTCGGGCCATCTCGAGAGCCGCCGTACGCAGTCGGCCGATCGACAGACCCACGGAGGCTTCGATCGCCGGACCCGGTGTCTGCTCGGGAATCGATCCGGACATTGACCGGGCAGCCGAATATGGATCGACCCGATCTTCTCCGACGAGCGGCTCGCCGGCGTCCCGGTACTCGGTGACCGGCTCTGATTCGGGGTACATCGCGCTCGGTTCGGACCGCACGGAATTGGAATCAACGATATGGACGTGTTCCTGCACTTGCATGGGTTCGGACTCCAGGGTCGGCTCTTGTGTGTACGCATCTTTGGATTCGTCCTGCCGGACCCACGGAAGATCCGCCTGCTGGGGCTGGTGCGCGACCGATGCTTCTTCGGACGGTCCGGATCCTACCGGTTCCGAGCTGAAGAATGGGGCATCGGATTCGCCGTTCACCAGTTCGGCCGATGCCTTAACGCGATCGAGCCACGTAGAGTGGTCGCCAGCGCCGCCATTACCCGCACCCGAATGGTCGAGCGCATCGTCAGATCGTTCGACTCCCTCCGGCGCGCCGGTTCCCTGGTGCGCGTCCTCAGCCTTGTTCTTTTCCGTCTTTCGCCGCTGGCTCATTACGATATCCGCTTTCGTTCCGACGTTGGGAGACCCGGCGCCCGCTCGCTTCCTACCACGAAACCCGGAGAATGCTCCGGCTCGCGGAAGATCCGGTCAGCGATCCCGGTCCCGGGATTCCGGGGCAAGAACGCTGCCAGTCGGGCGAGGCGTTCCGGACAATCTCTTAACTGTCAGCAATTAAATGACTTCTAGTGCAATGAACCCCATGCTGCCAACGGGCACATCCGTCGAACGCGGTGGCAGTTTTTCGCGCACACCTGAAAGCGGTTGCGGGATCGGCCCGTACCGGACGATCCACATTGCACGACCGCTTCCATCGATAACACCGACCGACGGGGCGGGCAAATTCGGTCACGCGTCCCGGTCCCGGTGAATCTCGCGGGCCATGGCCCTGGCAGCTTCTGCAATCGCCTCTTCCACTCGCACGAGAGCCACTTCGAGTAGCTGTTCGACCTGTCGTTCGGAGTCGAGACTCATGGCCGCCTGCTCGGCGCCGTCCACGATATCGTCGACCCGCTGCCGGACATCGCTCTTGATCGCGCAAAGTAGCGCATCCGTCGTCATGTCGATCTGCATGGCTCGCCTCTTTCGGACGACGCCCGACTGCCGCGTGCCGCGGCCGGTCCGGGCGTACTCGGGTGCTTCCCCTCCGTCGGACAGCGGGGCAAGCCGGTTGCCATGCGTGGTCAGCGGACGGCCCTCAGTCACATAACGCCTTATCACATTAGATGTTATGAATTTGTATCACCGGAATTCGCCCGGTCGGTGCGGTCCGCCGGGACGCTTTTCGGGTGGCATCTTTCCACCCGCTTGGCAAAACGGGGGAATGACCGATGAGAATCAGTTGCCGTGGAACCGTATCGAAATCGACGCGGGGTCGAGTCCTCGACTGCCGCACCTGGAGACCGGAGTGGCCGTAGAACGATGGACGCCGGAGTCACGCATGAAAGACCGTACCGGATTCGCCCTTCCGGCGACGCTGCTCGTCCTCCTGGGGCTTCTGCTGCTGTTCACGGCCGGATTCCACTCGGCAAGGTTGGATTGGCAGTCCGCCCGGAGTCTTGCCTCGTCGATCCGGGCCTTTCAGGCCGCCGAGGCAGGCCTCGCTCTGCTCGAGACGGGCGCCGGCACCGGAATCGACTCTGCGAGTCTCCAGGGCACGCTGCTCGATCTGAGGATTGACACCCTGCGGGCGTCGGGCGACGGCTCACTCCTGCTCAGACACCGGGCCGAGGCCGTGACACGGGATGGAATCGGACGAATGACCGCCCGGCGTTCGTTGAGCCGACTGTGGTTCGTACGATCGGACGGCACGCGCGGGCCGGTCGCCGGTGGCTGGCGCGAGTACATTCGCCTGGATCAGCCCTGATCAGAGGCCTGGTCTGAAACTCAGACCCGCGGAAGCAGGGTTCGAAGAAGCGCGATGATCCCGCCGGGATTGTCCACGTTCAACCAGTGTCCTCCCTCGAGGGTGTGGAGATGGACGGGGCTCCCTTCGTTCTCCAACCTGACGATCCGCTCTGCATCCGCCTCGGCCAGGATCGAGTTCCGAGTTGCGCGAACGAACTGGAACTCGGTGTGGCCGGGTGGTTGCTCCACCAGTGGCCACAAGTCCGCCTGGAAGAAATTCGACAGCAGGTCTCGCATCTCCGGCTCGTCAAACCGCCAGCGGAATTCGTCGTCCTCGCGAACGAGATTCGTGGCCATCCATTCAGCCACGAACCTCGGGAAGCCCCCTTGCTCGACCGCATCGGCGCCCGCCTTGCGGGTCCCGAACGTGGCGGGAAGTCGTGACAGGAGCTCCAACATTCGCCGCGCACCGGCCCCTGTCGCCCCAGCCGCTGGAGTGCTGTCGACGATCCAGACCTGCTCGCAGGCGGCGCCCGGCTCGGCACAGGTCAACATCGCCACCTTGCCACCGAACGAGTGACCGAGCAGGGCCGTCGGTCCGCCGGACCCGGGCAGACAGGCCACGAGCCGTGCGACATCGAGTGCGCAGGCTGCAAGTGTGTGCGGAGGCTGCGCATCCCGGGACTCTCCGTGGAGCCTGAGATCGACGAGAACGGACTCCCAATCCGGACGCGACCGCATGACACCTCGCGCCACTGCCGACCAGTTGCGGCCAGACCCGAAGAAACCGTGCAGAAAGAACAGCCTGCCCCGCGGTGGGCCGATCAGATCGGGCTGCAGCACGCGATAGGATAACCGGAATTCGTGACTGCTCTTCGGAACGCGGCTTGACGACTGCCGTTCTTTCGCCATACCAAGCCTCCACCACGGGTCTGTGCACCGGGGCGCCCGGGGGGGGACCGCGCCTCGGGCACCTGAGGCAATCGTGGCTGTATTCTGTATATTACCGCAACGTCCGAACTGTCCGGTACACGATGAAGGAGACACCAGTTCATGACCGATAGCGTGAACACGACCCCGGAGACAAGCTCGTCCACCCTCCGCTGTGCCTTCTGCCTTAAGCTGAACCGCGTAGATGTCGGGCGAGCGAGTGACCGCCCGAAGTGCGGAGATTGCGGCCGCCCGTTTCTGCTGGACCGCCCCGTGAATATCGCCGGTGATGACCTCGAACGAGTCCTGGCCGAGTCCGACGTGCCCGTGCTGGTCGATTTTTATGCCGACTGGTGTGGTCCGTGCAAAATCATGGCGCCGGTGCTTGACGACTTTGCGTCAGACCACACGGGCAGAATCCTCGTCGGCAAGTTGGATACCGACGCGGCGCCGGCGGTATCAGCCCGGTACGGGATTCGCGGGATTCCGACCCTCATCCTGTTCCGGGATGGATCTGAGGTTTCCCGCCAGACGGGAGCGGTGGCGCGAGCCGGACTCGACCAGCTGGTCGCAGCGCTTTGAGCCTCGCCGGAAGACCTCTGGGGCGGGCCTCTCAGGGTTCATGCCTGCTCGGCCTCGCGTTGCTCGCGGCATGTGGCGGGTGTGGCTCGAAGCGTGAGATTCCGACTGGCTCGGAACCTCCCGTAACAGAGCTTCCGCCTGTGTTCGAACTGGTCAGACTGGATCTCCAGTTCAGCGACCCGGTTCACCTGGCGGCTCCGGCCGGCGACCTCCGGCTGTTCGTGGTCGAACAGGCAGGCAGAGTCCGGATCGTGCGCGCCGGGGTTCTTCTCGACCGGCCGTTCCTGGACATTTCTGATCGGGTGTCGAGCGGTGGTGAACGAGGCCTGCTGAGCGTCGCATTTCACCCGGAGTTCGGCACCAACGGTCAACTGTTCGTGAACTACACGGACCTGCAGGGCACCACGCGCATCGAACGCTACCGGGTCGGTGCCGATCCGGACGCCGCCGATCCGCAGAGCGCCACACTTCTTCTGTCGATCGAACAGCCGTACGCGAACCACAATGGCGGTCACCTGCTGTTCGGCCCGGACGGCAGGTTGTACGTCGGCATGGGCGACGGCGGCAGCGGCGGTGATCCGTCGGGGAATGGTCAGGATCGGAAGACGCTGCTGGGGACGATTCTCAGGCTCGACGTGGACAGTACCGAGCCGTACGCGATTCCTCCCGACAATCCCTGGGCGGAGCACTCGAGTTTCCGGCCTGAGATCTGGGCATGGGGGCTGCGGAATCCGTGGCGGCTCGCATTCGACAAGCAGAAGAACCTGCTGTTCGTAGCGGACGTCGGACAGAACCGGCGGGAAGAAGTGAACGTCGTCACGGCGGACACGGGTGGATTGAATTTCGGCTGGAACACGATGGAGGGGACAGACTGCTTCGACGAAGAGACCTGCTCCCGTGACGGCCTGGTCCTCCCGGCCGTGGAATATGACCACTCCACGGGGTGTTCGGTGACCGGCGGAGAAGTGTACCGGGGCGATATGATTCCCACCATCCAAGGACTCTACTTCTATTCGGACTACTGTGACGGGTGGCTCCGGAGCTTCCGGTTCGACGGCGGCGTGGCCGTGGATCACCGGGAGTGGGATGTCGGTTCGATCGGCAGCATCGTGTCGTTTGGAATCGACGGAGCCGGCGAGCTCTATGCGGTAAGCCGCGCCGGCCTGTACAGGTTCGAGCCGGCGCAGTGAGCATTTCCCTGGGCGTCGTTCGTAACCCGTTCAGGGCACTGTGCGTCGCGTTTGTGCCTGAATCGGAGGAACTCAGCGAACCCGGTTGGCGTGAGCTCGAATCCGAGGTTGAGCTGGCCCTCGAGGATCGCCCGCCGGCCATACAGAGACAGATAGTACTTCTGATCCGACTTCTGGACCTGTTTGCCCGGGCTCGACACGGCAGCGCGTTGGCAGACCTGCCGCCGGCTTCCCGGTGCGCACTCCTCACGCGCCTTCAGGGCTCGCGCTGGCTTCTCCTGCGCCGGGGAGTTTGGGGACTCCGTACGCTGGCGTTCATGGGTTACTACTCGCGGTCAGACACAGCCGCGTCGATCGGCTACCGCGCCGATGCTCGCGGCTGGGGGGCGCGAAGTTGAACCGGGTCCGGGCCGACGTCGTGATCATCGGTTCCGGGGCGGGAGGCGGGACGATTGCGCAGGCACTGGCCCCGCTGACCGCGGCTGGACGAAAGGTCCTGCTGCTGGAGCAGGGTGCCCGACTGCGGGACGACGAGTACTCCGGCATGGAATCCGACATGGCTCGTGCTCTGTACGAAGATTCCGGCGGCTTCCTCACGGAACAGGGAACGTTGACGCTGGCGTTTGGCCGGACCTACGGCGGATCCACGGCCGTGTATACGGGCACGTCGCTGATCGCCCCGGAGCGCGTGATCCGGGAATGGGGCGTCCCGGGGCTGGATCACGACGATATCGCCCGGCGATGCCGGAAGTTCGCGGACCAGAATCACGTCCACCTGCTTCCCGACGACGAGATCAACGACAACAACCGGCTGTTCGATCTCGGGTGCCGGAGAATCGGGCTCGAGGCAGAGCAGTTTCCAGTGAACGTGAACGGCTGTCGCGGATCGAGCCTGTGCAACCTCGGTTGCCCGAATTCAGCCAAGATGGGCACGGACAGGGTGCAGCTTCCGGTAGCCGAAGCGGCCGGAGTGGAAGTCGTGACGCGTGCCGAGGCCCTCCGGATCGAGGACCATGCAGTGATCGCACGAGTCTCCCGGAACCTCTCCGGCGAGAAGGGACTTCCGAGCCCGTGGGAACCGGGTGAGTACCGGATCGAAGCGCAAGCCGTTGTCGTGGCCGGTGGAGCCGTGGGAAGTCCCGCACTGCTGCTCCGATCGGGATTCGGTCGGCTCCTTCCCAGGCTCGGAGAGGGTTTCACCTGTCATCCGGCATTCATCCTCGTCGGCGAGCACGAGGAGCCGATCACGAACGACGTGGGGCATCCGAAGAGCTTCTACCTGGACCGGGCACAGGACGAGGGCTACGTGCTCGAGACCTGCATGTATTTCCCATTCGTCACCGCGAAGAATCTCACGGGCTTCGGCCCTGACCATAGTGCACTGATGCGGGCATTCCCCAGGCTGCAGATGATCCTGGTGCTCGCCTGTGACCGGGCTGTGACCGGCAATCGAGTGTCGGTCAGCAGCAAGGGCCTCACTCAGGTTCACTACGAGTTCACTCCCGATGTCCAATCCTCGCTAGCCCGGGCCACGATTACGGCGGCCCGGATCTTCTTCGCCGCGGGAGCCGTGCGTGTTCACGCTCCGCTGGCCTCCCCGCCGCTCCTGACCCGGGACCAGGCGAATGAACTCGATCAGCGGATCTGCGCCGAGGAGTTTCTTCCAGGCAGGACGAGTGTGTCGGCTGCTCACCTGATGGGCGGATGCGCGATGGGACGAACGGCCGAGGACTCTGTGACCGACGCCTGGGGACGGGTGCATGGCGTTCCGTGGCTGCGGATAGGGGACAGCAGCCTGTTCCCCGACAGCCTCGAGATCAACCCGTACCTAACCGTCATGGCGCTCGCCGATCGTTCGGCTGAGGCCCTGATGGCCGATTCCGAGACCCTGTTCGACTCGTGAACGGACTTCACGGGGCCGAGGCGGTCGTCAGGGCGCTCGAGGACGCAGGAGTTCCATGCGCGTTCGGAATCCCGGGGACTCACAACATCGAACTGTGGGACCGGCTGGCGGAATCTCGACTCGTCCAGGCAG
>JBDGUZ010000067.1:0-19963 GCA_039585915.1 Gemmatimonadota bacterium | reverse complement strand
CACTTCGTCGACGCGACCGTCGAGGGATCCCCGATAGCGTTGGAGCACGAGGAAATGCGCTGGGTCACGACCGCCCAGCTGCAAGGTCTGTCGCTCGCACCGGCCGACCGGGTGTTCGCCGACCGTATGACGGAATCTCCGGCCATCGAGGCCCCGGGCGCCTGAGTGCGACGCTCGCTTGCCTCCCCCATTCCCCCAGCCCGCGAGCACATGCATCTGCTTCGAATCCTCTGGGCGCTGCCCAACACGCTGGTCGGGCTGATCCTGCTTCCGCTCGCCCTCGTGGGAGGAGGCCGAATCCGCCTGTACGCGGGCGCGCTGGAGATCTCGGGACCCGCACTGGCATGGCTGCTTCGCCACGGAATTCCGATCCGGGGTGGGGCGCGGGCTATTACGCTGGGGCACGTAGTGCTCGGGCGCGATGATGCCTGCCTGGAAGACTGCGGAGCCCATGAGCGGGTGCACGTTCAGCAGTATGAAACCTGGGGCCCGTTCTTCCTGCCCGCGTACTTTGTGTCCAGCATTCTCGCACTGTTGCGAAGGGACGACCCGTACCTGGGAAATCGGTTCGAACGGGAGGCGTACGGGCTTGCGCCGCTGGCCGTTCGCGAAGAAGATGTCGGTCCGGATGACCTCACCGCCCCGGATGACCGTGCAGCCGGTCCCGTTCAGCTCAATACGTTTCTCGCATTTGCGGCGATCTACATCATCTGGGGATCGACCTATCTCGCGATACGGTTCGCGGTCGAGACGCTGCCGCCGTTCCTCATGCTCGCCGCCCGATTCGGTGTCGCCGGAATCCTGCTATACGGGTGGCTCCGTCTGCGCGGCCTTCCGCGGCCGCCAAGACAAGAGTGGATCGGCTCCGCAGCCGTGGGCGGACTGCTGCTCGTGGGCGGAACGGGCGCCGTTGCCTGGGCGGAGCAGTGGATTCCATCCGGTCTCGCGGCGCTGATCGTGGCGATCGTGCCCATGTGGATGGTCCTTCTCGACTGGCTCCGGCCCCACGGACGGCGTCCGACGGCGTCGGTCGTGGCCGGTCTCGTAATGGGGCTCGCGGGCGTCACGCTGCTTGTCGGCCCGATAGAGCTCGGAGGAGGAGGGCGAATGCAATTCCTCGGGGCCGCCGCCGTCGTAGCCGGGACCATCTCGTGGGCCACAGGCTCGGTGTTCGGAACCAGCTTCCACGTGCCAGCCGTCCCGCGCATGGCTGCGGCGCTCCAGATGACGATGGGTGGAGTGCTGCTGTTTACCGTCGGGACTCTGGGAGGGGAGTGGAGCCGAATGGATCCGGCGGGTATCTCCATTCGGTCCGGTCTGTCGCTGCTGTACCTGATCGTATTCGGATCGATTATCGCGTTTGCTGCCTATGTCTACCTGCTTCGAGTGTCGACACCGGCTCGAGTCGGGAGCTACGCGTATGTGAACCCCGTGGTCGCTGTGTTCCTCGGATGGGCGCTGGCGGATGAGCCCGTCACCGGCCGGACGCTCATCGCCGCAGCGGTGATCATCACGGGCGTCGTGCTCATCGTCTCGGGCCGCCGTCCCGCTTCCTTGACTGCCTCCGCGGGGCCAGGCGAGTCTGTGTCATGAAGCAGAAACCTCCGCAGCGCCGCGTCCTGCTGGCCGAGCTCGATCGACGCAGCGTATTGCGCGTTTCTGCTGTGTACGGGTCCGCCGCATTCGTATTGCTCGAGGCGATCCGGCTCTGGGCCCCCGAAGTCGGCTTGCCCCGCCTGGCGGTGGAGTTCGCTGCCGTGATCGCCGTGCTCGGATACCCTGTCGCGCTCTATCTGGCCTGGCGGTTCGAAGTGTCGGGCGAGGGCCTCGATCGGACGGATGATGCAAGCTCCGGCGAGATCAGGGAGCGGACGGGAAAGCACCGCGTGCGGCGATGGGCCCCC
Organism: Gemmatimonadota bacterium; assembly: GCA_039585915.1. Taxonomy (GTDB): domain Bacteria; phylum Gemmatimonadota; class Gemmatimonadetes; order Palauibacterales; family Palauibacteraceae; genus Carthagonibacter. The sequence goes on along the minus strand of JBDGUZ010000067.1, from coordinate 18,059 downwards.
GGTCTGCTTGGCGTGATCGGGATACTGCTGCTCACAGGGGCTGTACTCCGGATTCTGTTCGCCTGATCCTTCCGCCTTGCGCATCGGCGTCCCCGTCGCGAGACTCCCGGCTCTGCGGATCGGTCGGTCCCCGGTCGCGGTCCCACCCTGGTGGGAAAGACGTCAACTCATGGAGACGAATCTAATGATGCAGAAGCGATTTGCGTTCCTCGTTCTTGCCGGTATTCTCGTTGTGGCAGGCTGCGGTGGAGCCGAGCAGGGAGAGACTGCAGTGGTACAGGAGAATGCTGCGGCAGCGGGGACGGAGAATCCGCATGACGACATGGAAGGTGCGACGGGCGGAATGCCGGGCAGGGACGGAGTCACCCAGATCATGTTCAAGTGCGCCGACGACAAGGCCTTCATGTTCGCGCTGCTCGAAGGTGTCGAGAAGGCCCGAATCACGGTCGACGGAGAGTCGTTCGAGCTCGAGAAAGATCCCTCCGCTTCCGGAATGAAGTACAGCGATGGCACATGGAGCTTTTTCGGAAAGGGTCCGGAGGCGCTCGTGATGAAGAACGATGAGAACGTGTTCACCGACTGCAAGGCGGCTGGACACCCGTAAGCGAAGTACTGAAGCCAGGCGTCCGGTTGACCGGGCGCCGCGGATCGGACCGCAAATGGGCCCGGGGGCGTGAATCGCCCCCGGGCCCTCATGCATCCGGGCAGGGATGTCACGTCCCGATTCAGCGCGCGCGACTCAAGGGCGGCGTTCCTCGGCAGTCTGCTCCTGACCGGGCTCCGGTCTCTGGTTCACCTCATGCTCTTTCCCCCTGCCGGGCGGGTCCGGAATCCAGACCCTACACTGCAGCACGGGAAGCGTCGGATAGCGAGGCAGGAGAAAGTCCTCCGCCGCGGCCCGGCAGAGCCAGAACTCTGAGCCCCTCCGGTTCCTGACGATCCTCGCGTTACGGCAGGTGCGACACAGACCCGGATCCACTCTCTTTCGTCCTCTCCTCGAATCTCTCGAATCCACACACCGTCGCACGTCCGCAGAGCCCTATCTTGTGGTGGACCTCGTTGTCGCCCGATCTTTCAGTTTACGCTACAGCGCCGTGCGGGCGCCAAGCGATGCCGGCCAACGTACGGTCGGCTACTTGCTCGAGTCCGGCATCCGGTTCATGGAGCGGACTCGGACGGGTGAGGGCTCGCAGGCAGGAGATATGACTATGGAGATGCCGACTCCCGGAGCCGCACACTTCAAGCTGGAAAAACTTGTGGGTTTCTGGCGGGGCGAGGAACGTGTCCACCCGAGCCCGTGGGACCCAAGAGGCGGCAATGCGGTCGGCCGCGTGCGGAATCGCATGGCTCTCGACGGTTTTGTTCTCATTCACGACTACGAACAGGAGCGCAACGGCAAGATCACGCTCATTGGACATGCGGTGCTCCGCTGGGACGCCGCGGCCGAGCGGTACGTCCTGTTGTGGTTCGATTCAATGGGAATGCCGCCGAACGAATTCTATGGCGATCTCGAAGGAGATGTGCTCACGTTGATCAGCCAGGATCCACGGGGCTGGATCCGGGCCGTGTGGGACTTCGGAGAGCAGGGACGTTACAGCTACCTGATGGAGGCATCTCCCGATGGGGAACAGTGGGAACCGCTGATGGAGGGGGAGTACCTGCGGGAGGGCTGAGCCCACCCGCAGGCGCACCGTGTGTCAGGCGACCTCGACCAGTTCGATCTCGAAGGTGAGAGCCTTCCCGGCGAGCGGATGGTTCGCATCCACCACGACGCTCCCATCAGCGAGTTCGACGACCTCGACTGGAATCGTCTGTCCATCCTGCGTCTGCATCTGCAGCTGGTCCCCCAACTGGACCTCGAGACCATCCGGCAACTGCGATCGCTCGACCGAGATCCGAAGCTCCTCAACCCTGGGGCCGTAGGCTTGCTCCTCGGGGATCCGAGTTCGGGCAGTCGCTCCAGGCTCGAGGCCGATCACGGCTTCCTCGAACCCGGGGATCACCTGGCCAGTGCCGACGGTGAATTGAAGAGGCTCCCGGTCCCGGGAACTGTCGAAGATGGAGTCGTCGTCGAGGCGTCCGGTGTAATGAACCTTTACCGTGTCGCCGATTACTGCTGCCGCCATTTCTTACTCCTGCGTATGTTCAGTTCACGGGGTGTCTGTAGTCCAACTCCCGGGAGAGTATCCCGGGGATCCCGACGCTGCAATCACACGCTTCGATCACGGGGCCGCATGCTCGAGCCCGAGAAGGAGGGGAAGATGCACATCAGATTTGCCCTGTTGCCGCCCGCGGTGGCTGCCCTTGCCGTGATGCTGACTGTCGCGCTCGCCACGCCGGATGCGATTCACGCCCAGACGGCCGCGGACTCGGCGGCGATTCGCGCTACCGCACTGGATTACATCGAGGGATTCTATACCGGGGATGCAGCGCGCATGGAGCGGGCTCTGCATACCGACCTCAAGAAACGGATCGTCCAGCGGAAGCCGGGTGAAGCAGAGACGCTCCAGGAAATGACCGCCGATCAGCTCATACAGATGACGGCCGGGGGCGGTGGAAAGCAGATGCCTGATGAGCAGAAGCGATCCGACGTGACGATCCTCGACATCTATGGGGGCATGGCTTCCGTGAAGATTATCGCTGGTGTCTGGGTCGACTACATGCATATCGCACGCGTGGATGGAGACTGGAAGATTGTGAACGTGCTGTGGGAGATGTCTCCTCGCGGATGAGACTTCCCCGCAACCGGGTGTGCTGAGATCCCATGATCGATCAGACGGCTTCCCCGGGAGAACCGTCCCGCCTGCACGGGTGGAGGGCGAAAGTCCACGAGATCATCTTCGAGGCCGACACCCCGGCCGGGAAGCTGTTCGACGTCGTTCTCATCCTGACGATCCTGGTCAGCATCATCGTCGTGAGTCTCGAGAGTGTTCCCGAGATTCGACTCCGCTATGGCTCCGAGCTTCGGGCGGCCGAGTGGGTGATCACGATCCTGTTCACGATCGAATACGTCCTACGGCTGCTATGCGTCGAGCGACCGCTGTCCTACGCGACCAGCTTCTTCGGAATCGTGGACCTGCTGGCCATCCTGCCTACCTATATCAGCGTCCTGGTGCCGGGAACCCAGGCGTTGACCGTGGTCCGGGTGCTTCGCCTGCTTCGCGTATTCCGGGTGCTCAAGCTCGTGCAGTATGTGTCGGAGGCGCGTACGCTCAACAACGCGCTCCGCGCTTCGTGGAAGAAGATCTTCGTATTCCTGTTCGCGGTGCTCATGGTCGTGGTGATCGTCGGGTCCCTGATGTACCTGATCGAGGGGCCGGAGCACGGTTTCGACAGCATTCCTAGGGCGATCTACTGGGCGGTGGTCACGCTCACGACGGTGGGATACGGTGACATTGCACCGGGCACTCCGCTCGGGCAGTTCCTGGCGATGTGTGTGATGATCCTGGGTTACGGCATCATCGCGGTGCCGACCGGCATCGTGACGCGGGAGCTTGTCAGAGAGGACCAGCTGGACCGACAGACTTTTTCGACCCGGTCCTGCCAGACCTGCTCGGCAGAAGGTCACGATGCGGACGCGAGCCACTGCAAGTATTGCGGAACGAAGCTGTAGAGTCCGGGCCGACGGGGAGTCGCCCGAAGTTGTTGCCTGCTGGCAACGCGCCCGCCTGCCCGTCACTGTATCATCATACAATACAACGTGTTAGAGCTGGGCATGTGGTCTGCATGGTCATCGAATGTCAGACGCCGGCTGATCCGGCGCCGTCAACTCGAACCCGAACGCCCCGCGGACATGGATGAACGTCGCTACTGGATGACGGATACAGATGGTCTGCTCGCCGGAGCCGCCCAGGCCGTCCATGCCAAGCGCGCGCTCGCGAAATACCTCGAGTGCGGCTGGGACGATATCGACCGGAGCCTGGCAGAGGCCCTGATGGAGACGCTCCGGCGCATGCCGTCCCGCGGGCGCCTGCGACGGCGCGAGGACCGGTCCCTGCTCAGTTGTGTCGGTCGTCTGGTGCCTGAAGTACCTGCCGACGATCCGCTTCGGGCGGAGATCCGCCGACGCCTTCGGGCGAAGCTGGACGGAGTCTGAGCCACCGAATCTTCCGGACACGAAGGGCCGTATGTCTTCCTGTACACTCACCACTGATACAAGGCGAGGGCAAGGAGCCGGAGATGCGCATCGTGAAGTGGATTCCCCCGCTGGTCCTGACTCTTCTTTCAGTCGGTTGCATGCAGGTCGACTACGGAATCGTGCTGGAGGATGATCTGTCAGGAACGACAGACCTCGACATCACGATCGATCTCGACCGCATCGCATATTCCGCGGCACTGGTCCAGGCGGCATTCGAAGGCACCGGAGAGCCCCCGACCGAGGAGCAGGTGGAGGCCGCGCGAGATATGATTCTCAGCGAGATGGACTCGGATGAGAAATTTGACGAAGCTGACATGCGGGCCGAGCTCGAGGAAGATCTTCCGGATGGCATGACGCTCCGGTACGCGACGCAGGAGCGGGACGAGCTCAAGCATACAGTTCGCCTCGGATTCGCCTTCGATCACGTCGACCGGCTGCGCGAGTTCGAGATGCGGGATGACGACGAGGATGATCACGTGCCGGGAGTCGAGCACTCGCGACCGTTCGAGGGGCTGGAGATCATCGAGCGAGGGAATGAAGTGATCGTCCGGAACGAGCCGATCGACCCGATCGACGACATGTCGGATAGCCCGATGGTGTCGGAGCAAATGGTCGACAACATGATGAAGGACCTGAGCGTTACGTTCCGTCTCGAGACACCGTTTGATATCCTGGAGCACAATGCGACACGTAGGGATGGGCGAACACTGGTCTGGGTATTCGATTACGAACGTCTGAAGCAGGATGAGCCGGCCGGGATCTACGCTCGGCTGAGAAGGCGTTGACGATCGGACGACCTGGGGGAAAGCAGCGATGAAGGCGACGGGGGACATCCAATGCATTCCGATCGGGTCCGGGGTCTCGGTGCGGAATGAGGTGAAGCGCGCCCACGCGATCCTGGAGCAGGCCGGTCTCAATGCGACTCTGCATCCCAACGGAACGGCGGTCGAGGGCGAGCTGGAGGAGATTCTCGAGGCCGTGCGCGCGATTCACGAATCGCTGCACGCCGAGGGGGTGGTCCGCCTGGTGTCGTATGTGAAGATCGCTACGCGCACGGACAAGGACCCATCCCTGGCAGGAAAGCTCTTCGTCACGGACGACTGATCGGAGATCCGGCTCGGTGAGGTCGGGTTGCCCGATCAACCGCTGTCTGGCGAGATTCGCTCATGTCAGAGACCGGCGGAAACCGCCCCACACCCCACTGGAAGCGCTTCTTCGCCGAGTTGAAGCGTCGGCGCGTGTTTCGCGTCATGGCGGTGTATGGCGGTGGGGCGTTCGCGGTCCTCGAGGCGGTCGATCTGATCTCGAGCGGAATCCCGATTCCGCCGGCGTCGAGAAGCGTCCTCACGGTGCTCGTTCTCGCCGGCTTTCCGATCGCGGTAGCGCTTTCCTGGGTTTTCGACATCACTCCGGGAGGAGTCCGCCGGACCGATCCTGTCGGGACGCAGGATCTCGACGACATCGTCGCGCAGCCTGGCCGGGTGCGGTGGCCCGCAGGTGTCCTGGCCCTCGTGGGAAGCGGACTGTTTCTCGTCGCCGCATGGATAGCGGCTGACCGGCTCGGCTGGCTGGAACACACGACGCCGCGGGCAGCGTATGCGGTCGAGGATCCGCTCGGCTCGTATGTCGTGCTTCCGTTTGAGCACCTGGCGGAAACTCCTGAGGAACGGGCCCTCGCGGAGCAGGCGTCGTCCCGGCTGGCCCGTCAGCTCCGCGGTTGGGAAACAGTCCGCGTGGTTCCCGATTTCGCCCTCGCAGGCGTGATGCACGACCTCGAAATCGAATCGCCGGTTCTTCCGTCCCTCGAACTCGGCCTGCAAGTCGCCCGGGCCCAGCGAGTGGGAACCCTGCTCGCGCTGACGACCGAAATCCGTGGAGACACGGCCGTGCTCGAGGCCCTGCTGTACGACGTCAGCGGAGGGCATGAGGTCCGGCGTCCAATCCAGGTGTCCGCAGTTGTCGCGGACGTGGACGGACTCGTCGCTCCCGTCACACAGGAAATCCTCCAGCTCCGGGAGCGGCAGGTTCCGCTTGAGACACTCCTGGCGGAGTCGTCCAGTCCACGTGCTCATCGGGAATTCCAGGCCGGTCTCGATGCGCTTTATGATTGGCGCCTTGCCGAGGCCGAGGGGCATTTCCGGGAGGCGATCGCTGCAGACTCTGCGTTCGCACTTCCTGTGCACTATCTCGGACTCACGCTCTACTGGAACACGTCGAGGAACCCGGAGCGGATCGTCGACATGGGTCCGGAGATCGCCCGTCTGGCGCAAACCGCGGACGCCCTGGCGTCCGAACGCGGTCTGCGTCCCGGATTGCGTGACCATGTATCCGCATTTCGCGCCTTCTGGGACGGGGATTACGACCTCGCGCGGGCCGAGTATCGAAATCTGCTTGCCACCGATTCCACCGACGTGGAGGCATGGCTGCTCCTCGGTGCGGTGGAATTCGAGGACCCGTGGCTGGTCGAGCTCGCGGATGGATCACTGGTTCCGCGCAAGAATCTGAACCTGTCCCGGACCGCATTCGAGACAGCCGCCCGCCTCGCTCCACATCTCCCGCTCAGCTATGGACACTTGTTCGAGATCGACAGGGAAGTGGCCGAGGCGACCGTCCGGCGATTCTGTACCGCGTTCGAGAGACCCGGCGGAGACAACTTCCCACCGTTTGCCCACCGGGTAGCACAGGATCAGGTCGCCTTCTGCTCGATATCGGGGGACTCGATTGTCTGGGTGCGGGTGGAAGACTACCCGGAGGCGGACCGTGCCGACCTTCTTCTGCACACGCAGGAAATGCTGGCGAGTACCTCGACGCTTCTCGAGCGCTGGATCGCGGTGCGTCCGGACCAGGCAAGACCATACGAAGAGCTGGCCGACTTTTTCTTGTGGGAGCGAGACCTGGGAGACTGCAGAGCCGATCCCGAATATGCGGACAGGCTGACCGGGCTCGCGCTGGTAAATCTGGAGACGGCTCTCGAACTCCGGGCCGACACGACTCCCGAAGATCTCGTTCGCCTGGCCGTACTGCGGCTCTCGGCAGACGATATCATGGGAGCCGACGAACTGATGGAGGCAGCGCTCACCGCGTATGCCCCGTCGACCGTGATCGGACAGGCCGCAGGCCCGCCGCCGCCGCCGGCTGCGGCAAATCTGTTTCTCTCCACGGGTCGACCCGGACGCGCCCACGAGATCCTTCGACCGATATGGGACACGAGGACGTTTGGTGCGATGGACCCGGATGCGACCGACGGCGTGCTGATGGCTGGACCGGTAGAGCCTCAATTCGGGCGAATTCTGGTCAGTGGAGCGGCGGGGGTCAGGGGTGGCCCGCTCGACAGTCTGTTCCTGGCCCTGGAGGATGTCTGGTCTGAACCGGCATACACGGCACGACAGAAAGCGGCACTCGGCCACGCCGCGCTCGGGCTCGGGATCGGCCCGGCCCTGGCGGCGAGCCCGGACGTGCTCGAGAGTTGGGTCGCCGGGTGGCAGGAGGCGGATCTCGACGTGCCGCCGGTATTCTTGGGACTCGCCGCTGCTCAGGCCGGGAGCGAGCTCGCTGGACGCTGGCTCGACAGCACGATCTCGGAAATGGAGGCTGCCGACAGGGTGAGTGTGACACGCCTGTTTCTCGCTGCCACCCTCGCCGCCCGTGCCGGTCGCGACGCCATGGCGGCGGATCTGTATGGTCGGGTCGCAGCTTGCCCGTTGCGGCTCGATAATGTAGACCTTGGTTGGGGACTGCGGACTCAAAGCCATCTATTTCAGGGTATCGCGCTTCAGTCGACCGGAGATCGGCCGGCCGCGGCTCGGGCGTTCCGCGAGGCGGCCCGTTTGTGGCAATCCGCCGATGCGGCCTTCGACTCGATCGCCCGCACCGCTGCGGAAAACTGAATCAGAATCTGAGTCCGAATCCAGTCCGAACCGAACTCCCGAAGGAGGCTTGTCAGATGCGGAACCGCCTGATCCTGACGATTGCTGCCCTGACCGCGGCGGCCCTGATGATGCCGAACGGCGCGAGCGCACAGCAACAGGTCCCCACGACAGTAATCGTGGGACAGGGACGTACGCTGACCGTCGGCAGCCAGCAGCACGGCGCAGGCGTGCACGGACAGGTGCCGCCCGGCTGGGAGGTGATTGAAGGGCGAGCGAACACACAGTTCCTGTCCGTGGACGGCCAGAAAGTAGGAATGGCGATGACGGCGGGTCCCGAAGGACGTCTGAGCCGGGTGCACGTCGATGCAACGCAGGGTCTCGACATGACCGTTGTGATCGGGTTCTACGACAAAATCTCGTCGCGGGAAGCGATCGAAACGCAGGAGACCTACGCGTGCATGAGATGCGGTTCGGTCCTCGTGTGCTCGGTCCGCCCGACCTGCGAAGAGTGACCGCTCGCCCGGGCTGAGCCACGGGCGTACCACGGGTGCTGATGGCGCGAGGCCGGGTTTTGCCGGCCTCGCTTCGTCATGGTTGTTGCGGACGCTTCGGGAAGGCTGATTCGCGGATCGAGTCAGTTACCAAGCGAGAAGTCGTGGTTGACGACCAGGACTTCGACGCACTCGGGCTCGATGTTGTAGTGGCTCCTTCTTTCGTTATCGCCAACCCGATTCCCTTCGTCACCGGGATCTCCCGACAGCCGGCCGATCAGGCGACCGTCACGGCCGCCCGCGACACGGTCCAGAGTTACAACGGCCGGCATTTCGATGAGCAGCGAGTGGTCCGGCATTTCCTCTCCGGGCATGCACTCGCAAGTGTAGTTGAGCGCGTATTCACCTTTCGGGTTCGTCATTGCGATCACGAGTGACTTTTCCTCTTCGCACCCGTCCGCTCCCATCATGTCGCAGCGCATCAGGACCACCTTCGCTCCGCGTACCGGCTGTCCGTCCCGCTCCACGACTCCGGACGCCTCGAACTCCACGAAGATGGTCCGCGAATCTGAATCTGGCTCGGCCGGAGACTGTCCACACGCGGAAAACCCGATCGTCGATGCCAGGACGGCGAGCATTCGCGATCCATACCTGCGAAGAACCTGGTTCGACATCGAATCCTCCCGGACGACATGAGAGAGGCCTGTCTATATATGCGATTCTGCCGTCTCCCGGCCTTCACGGCGGGAGGGATTCTCGGCTTCGATGCTCGTTCGGGGAACAGATGGACGTGTGGGACTCGTTGCAGAGACGGGACGAGAACCTGTAGCACGGAGGCGACGATTTAACCTTCCGCGAAAGTGTTGCAGCCGAGCAGCACTCTATGTGAATTTCGTAATGCGTTGTAACAGCTATAGTTGTGCGATCGCAATTCGGAGGTCCGAGTTCCGGTTTCGGGCACGCTTCCTGCTTGATCATTCCGCGTCCCGCCGTCTCTCCCCCGGGTGCGGTCGGCTGGTGCGGATTTGACGTTGCAGATTGGAGGCGCGCCGTCGGAACGGGGACAATACCTTCTAAAGCGCCACCTAAGGGCCTGGCCGTTAACGCGGTCAGGCCCTTTTTGCATCCGGGTAGGTATGTCCTGGCGGAGGCCGACTCAATCGGGGCCGAGGCGATTGGCCACGACGGTTGACTGGCTGTCGTGGCAGGTGCCTGCGTCACCGATCCAGGTCCAGGTTTCGGTTCCCGTCATACTGTTTCCATCCTGAGCGACTACCAGCTGGTACAACGCCAGCGTGGTCCCTGTGCCATCCGGATAGGACCCGTCCAGCACCAGCTGGTTTCCGCTGATTGTCCCGCCGAATGTGTGAGGACCGGAGCCGGGATTCGAGTTCCAGTCACCCACTGCCGTGACCGCGTTGTCTGTCTGGGACCGTGATGTCCACGGTAAAGATCCACGTTCCGGTGAGACTTGTAGACGGTGTCGTGGGGCCTGCAGGAGGGTCGTCATCGCCGCAGGCTGCTGAGATGGCCGCCAGGGTCAGGAGCGGCATGGCGACCCGGCGCAAAACCAATAGGCACATGGGAATCCTCCTCGCTGAAGTCGCGGTTTCTGAGAAAGAGGGGGTACCCGAGAACTTACGGTGTCGTGTGTCCGGATCCAATGGTGACGGGCTGGCGGCTGGGCGTACAACCTCTCGACCGTCTCGTCTGTTATTGAATGGTGTCGCTTCGACAGAGCAGGACGGGATTCATGACCAGACGTGATGCAACGAATGATATCCGAGTTCCTCGTCTATCTCAGGCTGGGCTTCGAGCACATCACGGACGTGGGTGGGTACGATCACCTGCTGTTCGTGGCGGCTCTGACCGCGTCGGACCTCGGACGCTTCCGACGGCTGTTCTGGCTGGTGACGGCATTCACGGTCGGGCACTCGATCACACTGGCCCTGGCGACACTGGATATCGTGCGGGTCAGTACTTCGCTGGTCGAGGTACTGATTCCGCTCACGATCCTGGTGGCCAGTGCGGTCAATGCGTACTCGTGGAGTGTCGGATCGAGTTCGAGCGCGGGGTCGGATTCGGATCCCGGGACGGGCGACGGCTTAGCCGGAGACACGTCGGTTGGTGAAGACGATCAAGGGATCGAGGCCGAAACGCGCGTTCGCTACCTGATCGCAGTCGGATTCGGATTGATTCACGGTCTTGGCTTTTCGACGTTCCTGCGCGCGGCGCTGGGGTGGGAAGAGAGCATCTTCCTGCCGCTGCTGTCGTTCAACATCGGACTGGAGATCGGTCAGCTGGCGATCGTCGCGGCGTTGTCGCTGCTGGCATTCGTTTTCATACGCGGCCTGCGGATGAAGCGTAGGACCTGGGTACTTGGAGTTTCGGCAATCACGGGGGGGATGGCCCTCGTGCTCTTGATGCAGAGGATCCAACTTCTGATTTGAACACGATCGGAGAGGACAAACTGTGGGGAAGAGGGACGCGATGAACGGGAAATGGATACAGCGGTCAGGGGTCGGCGCGATGTGCGCAGCAGGGCTCCTGCTGGCTACGGCTCCGGTGGCCCAGGCCCAGAACTGGCTTCACCCGGACTCGGCAGGACGCACAAACCAGTCGATATTCCGACCGCTCGAGGACTGGCCGGCGCCCAACGACTACCGGACCGGTTCCGGGGCGCCCGGCGGGAGATACTGGCAGCAGAAAGTGGACTATCGGATCGAGACGTCGATCGACACGGTAGCCCACAGCGTTTCCGGCTCGGAGCACATCACATATCACAACAATTCACCGGACGTGCTGGATTACCTGTGGGTACAGCTGGACCAGAACGTGCGTTCGATCGAGCACAGCCGGACCTACCAGGCCCGTCGGGCGCTGCCGGAAGAAATCGACCCGCGCGCGAGGCGGTGGTTGGGAGTGGATCCGTTCGACGGAGGTTACGACATCCGGCGGGTCCAGGTTGTCGGAGAGGATGGTCGGCCGGTGGATGCGCCGTACCGGATCAACAGCACACTGATGAAGGTGTCGCTCCCGTATCCCGTCATGCCCGGAGAGGCGACGGAACTGGAGATCGACTGGAGCTTCCCGGTGCCGGACTTCGGTCGAGGTGGAAAGGAAGAGGTGAGTGACGGTTGGATTTACGAGCTCGCCCAGTGGTTTCCTCGACTCTCGGTATACGACGACGTGAACGGCTGGCAGACCGACCAGTTCCTCGGTCGGGGCGAGTTCTATCTCGAGTTCGGGGACTACGACGTTCAGATCACCGTGCCGGCGAATCACATCGTCGAGGCGACTGGTGTTCTTCAGAATCCCGAAGATGTGCTCACGTCCACGCAGCGTGAGAGGCTGAGGGTGGCTTACACCAGTCAGACGCCGGTGTACATCGTCGAGCCCGACGAGGTGATGACCGACGCGAGCCGTCCGACCCAGGACGGGACACTGACGTGGCATTACGTGGCCGAGAACGTTCGGGACTTCGCCTGGGCATCGTCCAAGACCTTCGTGTGGGACGCGGCCGGCTACCAGTATCGGCCGGACCAGCAGCCGATTGCGGTGCACTCGCTGTATCCTCGGGATGCGATGCCTCTGTGGGACGACATCTCAACGATCTCGACGATTCAGACGCTGAAGACGTACGGGCGCATGGCGTTCGAGTATCCGTATCCGAAGGCGTCCAACGTGAACGGACCCGCGGGCGGGATGGAATATCCGATGCTCGCGTTCTGCGGGGCGCGTCCGCGTCCGCTGGGCGACAACGCGACCGAGGCCGAGATCGCGCAGGGCTACTCCGACGGCGTGAAATGGGCGCTTATCGGGGTCACGATTCACGAAGTCGGGCACAACTGGTTCCCGATGATCGTGAACTCGGACGAGCGGAAGTGGACGTGGATGGACGAGGGCCTAAACACGTTCCTCCAGCACTACGCAGAAGTCGAGCTCGATCCGGAGTTTCCTCGCTGGCGGGGGTCGCCGCAGTCGATCGTGGAGTACATGCGGGATCCCGACCAGTTCCCGATTATGACGCACTCGGACTTGATTGCTAAGGACTTCGGCAACAATGGCTACGCCAAGCCCGCCGCCGGTCTCACGATGCTGCGCGAAGCGGTGCTCGGTCCCGAGGTGTTCGACGACGCGTTCAGCGGATACGCTCAGCGCTGGGCGTTCAAGAAGCCGCAGCCATCCGATTTCTTCCGCTCGATGGAAGAAGGCGCGGGCGAGGACATGGCCTGGATGTGGCGCGGGTGGTTCTACACCACGCATGCCAATGACCAGAAGGTGGCGGACGTCACGCGGCAGAGCACGGAAGAACTGCTCGGCTCGGCGGAGCGCGGGCGCTACTACTACCGGATCAAGCTGCAGAACGAGGGTGGCCTCGTGACGCCGGTCCAGATGGACGTGACGTTCGAGAACGGAACCGTGGACCGGATCGATCTGCCGGTCGATGTCTGGCGGGCGAACGAGAAGGAGTTCGTGTTCGGTCTGTTCACGGACGATGAGCTGACGAAGGTCGTGGTCGATCCGGACGGATGGTTTGCGGACATCGATCGGGACGACAACGAGTGGGTGGCACAGACGACATGATCCGATTCGACTGATGGCGTTCGAAGTCCGCCCGAATCCGGAGTTTTCCTGGTCGCAGAGCAGGCGCTCGATGTTTCGCGAGTGTCCGCGCAAGTACTTCTGGAACTACTACGGTTCGCATAACGGATGGTTGCGGGACGCTTCCGAAGAGGCCCGCGCCGCATGGCGGCTGAAGAAGATCTCGAACCTCCACATGACGCTGGGAAACGTGGTTCACGATGTCGCAGCCGAAGCGATTCAGCGTGCGCGGGGTGGGGGAGACGTTCCCTCCGGTCCGGAACTGATCGAAGCCGGTCGCGCTCGGATGAACCGGGCGTGGCTGCTGGCCGGACGGCGAGAGGACTGGGAGCGAAGTCCGGGTCGTCATCCCATGATGATGGAGTTCTATCGGGGCACCGGACCATCGCAGGACCTGATCGTACTGATCCGGGAACGGCTCTATACCTGTTTGCGGAACCTCCCTGCTTCGGAGAGCTTCAGGGAGGCGGTGGAATCGCCACAAGTCGAGGTGAAGGAAGTCGACCGGCTGGACTATCTCGACCTGGAGGGAGTCAAGCTGTATGCCCGACCGGACCTGCTCTACAGGCTCGGGGACGCGTGGCGGATCGTGGACTGGAAAACGGGGGCCAGGGCCGCTGGACACTCCGCCCAGCTCCGCATCTACGCAGTGTATCTGCGCGAGCGCACTGATCTCCCGGCCGGGCCGATCATCGGCCGGCTGGAGTACCTGTCGGATGGGGAATCGATCAGCGTACCGATCACCGACCGCGACATCGCGGAAGAGCGCCGGGCGATCCAGGACAGCGTAGAGGCCATGCGAACCTATCTCGCCGAGCCGCTCCGGAATGCTGCCAAGCCCCGGGATCAATTTCCGCTCACCGACAACCGGCGCTGGTGCTCCAGCTGCAACTTCTTCGAGCTGTGCGAGGACGAGCTCGCAGCCGCAGAAGACGCTGGCCCCTTCTGATCGGACTCGTCCGACTCTGATCGAGGGTGACGTCCAATTCAGTTCTGAACCGGGAGTGCGAGCGATGATCGATTCCCTCCAATCACCGATGTTCGAGTGGATGGTCCAGATCCGGCGAGACCTGCACCAACACCCTGAGCTCAGCTGGCAGGAGATGCGCACCGCAGAGCGGATTTCATCAGCCCTGGAGTCCCTCGGGATCGAGCCTCAACGGGTGGGAAACACGGGAGTCACAGCGGATCTCGCAGGACCGGGTGACGTTCCTGTCGTGGCCCTGCGCGCCGACATCGATGCTCTGCCGATCCATGAGGAGACGGGTCTTCCGTATGCCTCGATCAACGACGGGGTCATGCACGCCTGCGGTCACGATGCTCATACGGGCATGGTCCTGGGTGCGGCCGCGCTCCTCGTCCAGGATGGCGAGCTTCCCGCTCCGGTGCGCTTGATCTTCCAGCCGGCGGAGGAATTAGGGGCGGGCGCAGCGGCTATGGTGGAAGAAGGGGTACTGGATGGCGTGGGGGCGATCTTCGGCGGACACGTCGATCGGCATTATCCCACTGGAACGCTGGTCATAGCCGACGGAGTCGTGAATGCAGCCACCGATGAATTTCGAGTCATTATCACCGGTCAGGAAGCGCATGCCGCCCGACCGCACGAGGCAGTCGATGCGGTCGTGGTGGGAAGCCTGATCGTGATGGCCATCCAGACGATCGTGTCCAGGGAGATCGATCCGGCACATCCATCCGTCGTGTCCGTGGGACGGTTCGACGCCGGTTCGGCTCACAACGTGATCGCCGGCCAGGCCGTGCTGGGAGGAACGATCAGGGCCCACGAGAGCGAGGTGCGGGATCATCTTCGCACATCTCTCCGTCGGGTCTGTGATTCCGTGGCCCAGCTTCACATGGCGCATATCTCCCTGACCTTCGAACAGGGGACCCCGGCCCTGGTCAACGAATCCGACATGGCTGATCTCGCCCGCCGGGCCGGCGAGACAGTCGTCGGCGCGAAGCACGTGAGGTCTCAGGTCAGGGGCGCGAACATGGGAGGCGAGGACTTCAGTTGGTACCTGCCTCACGTACCGGGCTGCTACATCCGGCTCGGAGCGAGGCTGAAGGGTCGGGAAGGATTTCCGGCGCACTCCAGCCGATTCGAAATCGATGAACAGGTGCTGGCAGTGGGGGCGTCATGGTTCCGCGAGATTGCACATGTCGCAGGGCGTTCGTTTCAGGCGGGAGGAGTCGCCTCGAACTGACCGTTCGACTCCGGCTGGTTCGCCTCCAGCGGAGCGGTTCGGAACTGTGTCCGAAACAGCCTCGCGTAGAGCCTGCCGCGCGCCAGCAGCTCCGCGTGCGTCCCTTCTTCTACGAGTTTCCCGCTGTCCAGCACGAGGATCCGATTGGCGTTCAGGATCGTTGACAATCGATGGGCGATGACGATCGATGTCCGGTTTGTCATGATCGTCTCGAGCGCGTCCTGGATCAGCGCTTCCGACCGAGCGTCCAGGTGTGCCGTGGCCTCGTCGAGAATGAGGACGCACGGGTCCTCGAGTATGACACGGGCCAGAGCCACGCGCTGTTTTTCTCCGCCCGACAGGCGAAAGCCTCGCTCGCCGACCACCGTGTCGTAGCCCTCCGGCAGCCCGATGACGAACTCGTCGATATGCGCGGCCGCAGCCGCGGCCCTGACCTCATCCATAGACGCGTCCGGCCTTCCATACCTGATGTTGGCGAGAATCGAGTCGTGGAACAGGTAGGCCTCCTGCGTCACTACGCCCATACAGGAGGAGATCGAGTCGAGGGACAGGTCGCGCAGATTGTGTCCGTCCACCCGGACAGTACCCCGCGTCGGGTCGTACAGACGGGGGACGAGTGTGGTGAACGTAGTCTTACCAGCTCCGCTCGGGCCGACGAGGGCGACCGTCTCGCCCGGCTGGATCTCGACCGATAGCTCACTCAAAGCCCAGCCCGTCGGCGCCCGGGCCGGCGCTTCCTCCTCGCCCGTAACGCCGCCGCGTCCGAATCGGCGTACACTCTCCAGTCCCTCGCCTCCAGATTCGGCGTAGGAGAACCACACGTCCTCGAACTCGACGCGCCCCTCGAATGACTCGATCCGGTCCGGTTCCGGCTTCTCGATGATCGCACTCGGCATGTCGAGCAATTCGAACACCCGCTCGAACGATACGAGCGATTGCGCGAACTCCACCCGCGCATTGGCGAGCTGTGACAAAGGGCCGTACAGCCTGCCGAGGTAGGCGGACAGGGCGACGATCGTCCCTATCGTAAGCGAGCCCCGGATCACCATCAGCGCGCCGAGCCAGAACACGAGCGCCGTGCCCAGAGCGCGCACGATTCCCAAGGTCATGAAGAACCAGCGGGCGATCGTGGCCTGTCGCACGGCGAGGTCCCGGACGCTCGCGGCCCGCTCCGAGAAGCGCTGGTTCTCGTCCGCCGCACGGCCGAACAGCTTCGAGAGCATCGCGCCGGAGACGCTGAGAGTCTCCTGCATGATCGAGCTCAGGCCCGCGTTCTCCTCCATCTGCGCCCGCCGGAGCACGCGAAGCCGCTTTCCAACCTTCTGCGACGAGAGGATGAACAACGGCAGGATTGCGACCGACAGAAGCGTGAGCCGCCACTCGAGATTGAGCATCACCAGCAAGGTCGTCGACGCGGCGATGAACGCCGACACGACGCTGAGGAAGCTGGACGTGACTGCCTGCTGGGCACCCTGAACGTCCGTGTTCAGGCGCGACATCAGCTCGCCTGTGCGGGTATTGGTGAAGAATCCGAGAGACATCTGCTGCAGTTGCCCGAACAGCTGTCGCCGCAGGTCATAAACGATTCCCTGGCCCATAGACGCCGTCCAGTGCCGCTGCACGACGACTACGCCTCCGCCGAACAACGGCACGGCCACCATTCCGACTCCGAGCCAGGTGACGAGGCCGAGATCTCCCGCGGGAATCGCGGTATCGATCAGCGAGCGCATGAGCAGCGGCGGAATCAGGCCGAGCAGCGCATCGATCACGACCGTACCGAGGACGAGAGCGAGGAGTCCTCGATATGGTCTCGCGTATGCCATAACCCGACGAAGCAGAGCCCGATCGATCTCGGGCGGAGCCTGCTCCTCGTCGTAGGTCACATAGGACCACCAGCTCGCCGCGCCACGTACCATGGCCGGAACCTAACCGGGGTGGCCGGCAGCTGGCAGGTGCGCAATCGGATTTCCGGCCGGGCTCAGAACCTCACCTGGGCCACGAGACCGGCCGTTCCTCCGTTCGCCGGGCTCACGACCGGCAGGACTGAAAGACTGGCGCCAGAATCCCGCAGTTTTTGCTCGTTCGCCTTTCGTACGTGGCTCTTCACCCTGGCCAGGTCGTAGATCGCCGATCCGAGGATTACACCCGTGGCCGCGAGCGCTACGAGGCTGGCTGCCGTGGCGGATCTTACATCATCGTCGTCGAACACGGAGCCGTTGCAGTTGTTATCCCCGCAGATCAGGGTGATCGCGAGTCCGGCAGCGATTCCCGTTCCGAGGCGAATTCCGACTCCCTTCCATCCGCGACCGGAAGCGCCTCCGTACCAGTATCCGACGGCGGGCCCGAAATAGAGCCCCGAGCTCACGAGGAGGGCGCCCGCCGTACTGAGAGATCCTTCAGCGTCAGATGCTGCGATCATGACCCCTCCAGCTGCCAGCGGGAGCAGAGTAGAGCCCAGCGACAGCCACAGGGCCGTGTCCTCCGATTTGAGGTTTGGTGCCATCGTCTCCTGCGTCGGAGTGAACGTGATCTGCGCATCCGTCCTGAGGCCCGACCGGATCATCGGCCGTGACGCCTCGGCCTGGACCGGGGAGGCAGCCAGGCGGACAGTGAGATTCTGGCCGGGCTCCTGCGGCACCTGGCCACGCGTGGCGGCCGGGACGAGGAAGCTCACGGCGAGAAGGGAGCCGGTGACGTTGATCAGGCGGATCATTCCAGTTCTCACGGTTCCTCCTCGACAAGGGGGCGGGGGAAC
>JBDGUZ010000066.1:0-11906 GCA_039585915.1 Gemmatimonadota bacterium | reverse complement strand
ACGAAGAGTGTCGAACTCCGCGTCGCGACCGAGGAATGGAGTCTCCCGTTCGCTCGTTCTGAGCTCTACCGGATCTGCCGATGGGGCCGAGCGGATTCTTTCGGCAAGGTCTGTCATCCGGTCGGATGGGCCCGTCGGCAACTCCTGTTTAAGTAAGCTGATCGCCGAGTTGTAGTACTTCAGTGCGGCGGTCGGATCGCCATGAAGCCAGAGTCCACGCATCAGGCAGAGGTGTGCTTCTTCGTCGAGCGGCGTCATGTCGGTCAATCGCATTGCCGCCACGCACATCTCACCCCACCGGCCCTTCGATTCACACTCCCCGGCGAATCTACGAAAAGTGACCTCGGCCAGTCGTCCGATGCGCAGGCGCTCCGTCTCCACCCAGCGATCGAATTCCGCGGTTCCCGCTCCAGTCAGGTTCTGGGCGAACGGTCCTCGATAGAGCTCGATTGCGTTACCGAGCCGGCCTTCCTTCACGGCCCTCTCAAACTCCAGGGCGTCGAATTCCAGGTTGCGGCCATCGAGCGCCAGTTGTTCCGCCGATCCTCGCACGAGCGAGCCCTGCAGGTGCGAACGCAGATCGTATGCGGCCTGGCTGAGTGAATGCCGTGCCCGGTCGGGTGCCGTGGTCCAGAAAAGTGCAGTCAGGTGGTCCCGGGTGAACATCCGCCGGCCCGACATCGCGAGGTACAGGAGCAGGCCCACGTGCTTTCTTGAACGCAATCGGATCGGCGCTCCGTCGGGTCCCTGAAGGCCTATGCCGCCAAGGCTCTGGATCTGAATCATCGCCTGCCTGCTCCGGTGCTGGTCAGTACCTGGCACGATATCTGGACTCGGGGATGTGGAAGAACACACTCACCCGGAGTCTCATCAGACTATCATCATGATATCATCTAGCAGCCTTTCAGTCCCCGGGACGCAAGGTGATCTCTGCATGAATCGCAGCGGGCTTGGAACCGTCAGGTCGACGCTGTAGAATCCCGCGTTCATCATGAAGAAGAGAACTGACCTGGTTTGTGTCCAGGTCCAACTACCGGTCTGGAGTGTCCATCGCATGCGCTCATTGTCCGCCTTGCCGCCATGTCTTGCTCGATCGGGATTGCTGTTGGCCCTGATCATCCAGTTGCTCGGTGCAATCGGCTGTACGGGGTACGACACCGACGCCGCCGACTCCGGGTTTGAGTTGCAGGCCGAAGCAGTACAGCTGTGGGCAGAGTCCGATTCGGCGCCGCTTCCGACTCTCCGTACCGCGGACATGAAGGCTGAGTCACGAAGTGTCGTCTGGCTCGCGGCACAGGTCGCCGGGGGGGTATTCAGGATTGATCCGACCAGGCGCGACTACCGTTCCATGGGTATGGCCGACAATCCACCCGCGGAAATCGAGCGACCGCTGCGTGTCGCCGTTTCACAGGAGCACGGGCTGTTTGTGTTCGATTTGATCTCCCGCCGAGTGGATCAGTTCACGCTCGACGGGACTCCATTACGGTCATTCGAGCCAGGATTCGTTCCGTCCCGAATGGACGTCGTTCGACGTCCCATCGGCATGCAATTCGTTGTGGTGGATGCTGACCGGGCTGATTCGATCCCGCGACTGGTGGTAGTTCGCAGCGATCTGACCGGTGAGCAGCCCGACACCGTGCTGTTCCCGGGGGCTTACGGCCCGGAAACTCTTTGGTCCGCGACAGCAGAACCGGGACAGCTAGCTATCGATGCGAGTTCCACCGGCCTGTGGGCATGGGCAGGAATAGCAGCTGATACGGCTTTTGAGGTCACGCCTGCTTCGAGTGCCCGGAAGAGGCCGCTTCGACTGCAGGATCAGGATCCGTTGGGAATCCTGGTGGATGGCGAGCGGGAGATCCTGTGGGTCGTCAGTCTCGACGGAGAGGATCGTATTCGGTATGCCGCATACGACATCCGGGCTCCCGGCCTTGTGGGAACGGAGGATTCGTACCTCGGCGAGAGAACGACCACCGGGTTTGATCCCAAGCTCGCCAAAGACGGCGTTGTAATCGGCCGTGTCCAATCGAGCGGTTTCCGAACGAAGTTGGCTGCCTACGACATGCTGGTCCCACCCGATCGCTGAGCGGGGCGGGGCGGTCACCCAAGCAACGTTGTGTAGTGTTGCTCTACACTCCCCTATGAACTACTTCGTCGTACAGTCGGGCTATCGTCTCGATTCCACGATGGTAGTCTGACAGATCCATCCACTCGTTCGGAGCATGGGCGTTGCCGCCCGGCGGGGCGAATCCGAGTAGCAGGACCGGACCTTCGAAGATTTCCTCGAACAGCGGGACGATCGGAATCGACCCTCCTTCTCGTACATAAACTGGCTCTCTGCCGAACGACTCCTCGAGTGCCGCCGCCGCGGCATCGAACAGGGGACTCTCCGGGTTCGCGGCCCAGGGCCAGCCACCGTGCAAGGGCTTCACGCGAACTCTCACCCCGTCCGGAGCGAGGTCGCGGATGTGACGGCTGAACAACTCAGCGATCTCGTTCGGGTCCTGGTCAGGGACCAGACGCATGGACACTTTCGCTCGAGCGTGGGCCGGGAGAACCGTCTTGGCGCCTTCTCCGGTGAAGCCGGACATCATCCCGTTCACGTCCAAGGCGGGTCGGTACCACAGTCGCTCGAGGGTCGAGTACCCCGCCTCTCCTCCTAACGACACTGCACCGGTCTCCGCGCGAAATTCATCCTCGTCGAACGGAAGAGCCTGCAGGGCCTCGCGTTCCCCCGGCGTGATCGGGCGCACCCGGTCGTAGAAACCGGGAATGGTCACGTGACCGTCTTCGTCCTTCAGGGCCGTCAGCATCCCGGCGAGCGCCAGGGCCGGATTCACTACTGCTCCGCCGTAGCTGCCCGAGTGCAGATCGCCGGCGGGCCCATCCACGAATACCTCGAGATACGCGAGGCCCCGCAGGCCGGTCCCGATCGACGGAATGTCAGGTCCGAGCATCCCGGTGTCGCTGATAACGACCGCGTCACAGGCCAGGCGCTGCGCGTTCTCGCGCAGGAAACCCTCGAGGTGGACACTTCCGATCTCCTCTTCCCCCTCGATCACCAACTTCACGTTGACGGGCATGCCCAGCCCCGTTCTCAAACGGGCCTCCAGGGCCTTGATATGCATGTGAACCTGGCCCTTATCATCATTCGAGCCCCTGGCATACACGCACCCGTCCCGAACCGTCGCTACGAACGGAGGAGAGTCCCATAGCTCCTCCGGATCCACCGGCTGCACGTCATAGTGGCCGTACACGAGAAGTGTCGGCAGGTCCGGGTTCACGACGTGTTCCGCGACTACGATCGGCTTTCCGTCCGTGCGTATGATCTCCACGGTTCCGACTCCCGCTCGTCGGACGTGCTCTGCCACCCAATCGGCGCAGTGCTCGACGTCCTTCGAGTGACGTGACTCGGTGCTGACGCTGGGGATTGCTAGAAACTCGGCGAGTTCCGTCTCGAAACGATCGCGATTCTCGTGCAGGTACTCGGAAAGGGAATGGCTCATGTCTCGCTTCCGGTTCTGTTTCGTGGGGAATCCGTCGCTTCGCGTCAACTCGAGAACGGTCGGCCGCAACGTTCCAGGGCGAGGTCGAGCACCCCGGCAAGCAGGCCGCGCTCAGCGCTGCCCGACCGTAGAACGGCTTCGTCCACTGCGCCTTCGACCGTTTCACGGATCGACTCGAATACTTCCTCGGGACGCAGGGGGAACTCGCTGCATGCCTGGCAGGCGAACGCGTGCGCCGTCCCGCAGCTCGCGACCACATCTGCGATGACGGCGAACCGCCCGTCGGCTTCACGCTCCAGCGTCGTGTCGCCGGGCTGCGAGGCCCAGAACGGATGATTCGCTCCCGCTACGATCGAATGCACTCCAGACGAGGTCAGCAAATCGAGTCGACTCGAGTCGAGGCAGCCCGATCCCGCCGCCGCGACGAACAGCTCGGCCGGAGTCGACCAGAAATCCTCGTGCGCCGCCGGTCCATCCCGCACCTCGTCACCAGGTGGGAGAGTGTTGCCCGTACGGGCCAGGAGAAGCGATTCGACGTCGCTCACGGTCAGTCCGTCCGGTCGCAGCAGTGCGCTGCGGGCATCGATGATCCCGACGATCTTCAACCCCGCCCGCGCCATGTACAGGGCGGCCGCTCCCCCGACGGTCCCGAATCCCTGCAACAGCACCCGTGTCTGCTCCGGTGCTCTTCCCTGGTGGTGCAGAAGGCGAACAGCGGCACTGGCGACACTGTGGCCCGTGACGAGCCCGAAGACCCGCACCTCTTTGCCCGCGAGTCCAAGTTCGTCCGGAACCGGCTGGTCGAGTCCGATGTGCATCAGTTCGGACCGCCGGCCAAGCGCCTCGCCATCCAGCCCGAGATGTCCACGGAGCACTCCGAGCTGCGGGTGGCCGACACCGACTTCCGTGCAGCAGGGAATCACTTCCGTATCCTCGCTCACGTTCAGGTCACCGCCCGTCCCGTAGCGCGAAACCAGCTCTGTGCGGATAGCCGTGAACCACCGTCGCAGCACCTCGGACTTCCGGGGATCCGCCGGATCGAAGTCGATTCCGGACTTCGCTCCCCCGATCGGCGGGCCGGCGAACGCAAACTTGAGCTCCATCGCCTTGGCCAGGAATGTCACTTCGTCCCGGGTCAGACCTGAGCGCATCCGGGTGCCGCCTCCAGCCGCTCCTCCCTTCAGGCTGTTGATCACCAGCCAGCCCCGCGCCGGGGTCTCCGAATCGTTCCACTCGAAGACGATTTCCGGTGGAGCCCGGAAGAACCGTTCGTAACGCTCCCAGGTCGTCCCCGGGCTGCGGTGCTCGTCGATCGTCATCAGCTCGTCGGTCGCTTCCAGCTGTTGTTCGCGCGATCAATGTCCGGATACCACTGGTCCGGGTCGATCTCGACTTCATCGACCGTGCCGTCGAACGGGATGGTCCGGGTAACGCTGCGTGTCCCTGCCCATACAGACGCCGGCCAAGTCACCGTTTCGGTCATACCGTCCTCCGTACTGAGGCGGATTTCGACGGGCATGACACCGCGGTTCAGGTTCTCGACCGTGACATCCACGCCGCCAACCGACTGTTGAACCGAGCCGATCGACTGATCCAACGTGGCAGTCTCATAGAACCAGCTCTGCCAGAACCAGTCGAGGTCCGTGCCCGCGACCTGTTCGGCCATCGCGAAGAAGTCCCACGGCATCGGGTGCTTGAACGCCCAGGTGCGGGCGTAGTCCTTGTAGAACGCGTCAAACGTCGGTGCGCCCAGCATGTGCCGCAGGCTGTGCAGCAGGGTTCCGGGTTTGCTGTACGCCGCGACTGAACGGCCGAATGGATTCTCGGCGAAGTCCGTGTGTCCCATGATCGGAACTTCCGCTTCGAACCTCGCTGCCTGCAGGTATCCGTTCATCCCGCCGAGTCTGCTGTTCGACGTTTCGTACCAATCGTCCATCGCGAGTGCAGTGTTGAACGTCGTGAATCCCTCGTCCATCCAGGCGTATGCCATCTCCTTCGTACCCACGATCATCGGCATCCAGAAGTGGCTGAGCTCATGCGTCACGACCCCGTTCAGTCCCCGGCCGCTGGCCTGGTGAGTGATGAACGTGATCATCGGGTACTCCATGCCGTTCACCTGCGGCGGGCCCATGGCTGCGGTGGCCTGGGGGTACGGGTACGCGAGGATGTAGCCCGAAAAGAATTCGATCGCGTGCTTGGCGTACAGGGTCGCCTCGGCCCAGTGCTCGTTGTCCGCAGTGAATACGTTCTGTATCAGCACCCGGCCGCGCGGTCCGCCGGTCTCGGCTCCCGTAACGTGCCACAGGTACTGGTCGGAAGTCGCGAACGCGAAGTCACGCACGCTGTCCGCCACCATCCGCCAAGTCAGCTTGCCATCGGTGCTCGTGAGAGTCGCGCTTCCCGACTCGACATCCTCCGCTGATACGACCGCGATCACAGTGTCGAGGGCCGGAGCCGCCCGCAGAGCCTCGATCTGCTCCGGGCGCATTACCTCATCCTCGTTCGCCAGCATCCCGGTCCCGACCACGACCCACCCGTCCGGGACCGTTACGTCTACCACGAACCGTCCGTATCCGACGTAGAACTCACCGTTTCCGAGATACGGGCTCATGTCCCAACCGAACACGTCATCGTAGACGGAGACCTGTGGGTACCACTGCGCGAGGTTGAATACGGAGTTGTCCAGGTGCCCGTTCCGGAAGCCACCCCCACCTGAGACCGTAAATCCCCACTCGATCTCCAACACCGCCGAGCCACCGCTCGGGATCGGATCGTCGAGCTGGATCACCGCCACGGTCCCGTTGATTCGATATCCCGCTCCCTCAGGTCGAATGACCTGCCCGTTCTCGAATCTTGGGCGAGCGAGGACGCCCAACTCCGTCCCGTTCAGCGCCATCCGGTCCAGGTCCACGCCGCCCGTGAGGGTGACGGAACGATTCCGCGCGACGCCCTCCGAGAACACGTTCTGGTAGAACCGCACGACGATCGTGTTCAGCTCGTCAGGGCTCTCGTTGTAGTACGTGATCGACTCGCTGCCGGTGAGTCGCGCCGTCTCCGGCTCGATTTCGACCGCGATTCGGTAGTCCGCCCTCTGTTGCCAGTATTGCGGCCCGGGGCGTCCCTCCGGATCGCGGGTTGCCTTATCGATCGCGTCCTGGTAACGCGATGGTGGGACGACCGCCGGGAACACGGAGGCTTCTGATATCAGGCCAGTTCCATCGGTAGCAGCCACTTCCTGGGCCAGGGACTCTACCGGCGATCCGGCCGTTCCTGCCAGCCCGATCAGACCCGCAACCACCCACCCGCTCCGCCTCGTCACCACGCACCCCTTCCTCACGATCGATCCCATCTGATCTCCCTCGCTCCTCATTCTCAGGCCACGCCGACAGACCCCCTGGACTGTCCGCAAATGAGCCCGGAAGCTACCCCCGGGTGCGTATCCTCGCCAAGCCAGTCAGGACGCCGGCTCCCAGTCCGTCCACGTCAGAAGCGGTAGAAGCCGGTGTCGCCCTTCGTGCCGCCAGTCGGGTGGCGGCCATGCCATGTCTCCGAGCGCACAAATCCGGCTCACGCCGAGCCGAGCCGCCAGTTGCGCCAGGTCCTCCTCCCGCTCATGCCCCGCATAGCCGATACTCTGGATCCGTCCCTCGAACGGCCCGAGAAGCGTGGCCAGCGCCTCGATCGATGGGATACCGTACACCCAGACTGCTCGAGGAAGCGCCTCCGACTCCACACCCGCATCCCGATGGGCCAGGATCGTCCATGTCAGATCCACAGGACCAGATACCCGCGTACTTCCGTCCTCGAGTCCCGCGAATTCACATTCAGCACGAGCAGACCGCAGCGCGACAGCCTCTGTCTCCGACAGCGGAGGAGGCCGCACTCGGCCAGCCTCCTTCTCCATTCCCACCGCGATCAGGTCAGCCAGATCGACAGGGTCCGCGCCGATCACGAACGCGATACGCGGGGACACGCAGCCCCGCTGCTCGTACGCGCATACATCGCGTGCCAGGAGTCCGGCAGCCGCATCGGGGGCATCGGGCAGAAACACCGAGACTCCCACCTTGGGACCATAGACGATTACTTCCACCTCCGGCGGAATGTGCTGTCTTGCGGCGCGAACAGCCGCTTCTCCGCCGTAAACTATCGCTTTACCTGCCTCCTTACCCCACCTTTCGAACGCCGGGGGCAGATCCTCTCCCGGCCACCAGGTAGCCGCAAGACAGGACGCCAGGAGTGGGTCCGCTTCGCCCAGCGCACGCGCGAACAGCGGCAGAAGCCCGGGTTCATCGGTTCCCGTCTTCGCGAGCACACCCGAGCGGGCAAGCAGGGCGAGCATCGCGCCGGTCACCGGCACGCCCGGCACGTTGCCAGCGTGGATCTGGAACACCAGTGGCGGCCCGACGGCCATTCGGCGGCGTCCACCTCGCGTCGGGTCCGGAATGAAGCGATCGAGCAGGGCAGGGTCGCCGATCTCCGCTTCGACGAGTGCGCTCAGAGCGTCGTCAGCCCATTCGCGAGACATCCCGGCGAGTGATTCCCGCGCGGCCTCACGGGACCAGCCCAGGCCGCTGGAGAGCAAACGCTCCGCCTCCCGCCCCACGGCGTCGGACGGGTCAGCGAGTCTCTTCGCCGCACCGGAGATCGCACGAAGCACATCGGCGTGTGTCCGGACGGATCGCGCCTCGAGAGCCGCAGACCGGACGAACGCGGCGACGGCCCTCGCCTGGCGATCGGAGAGTCGGGGCGCCTGCACCACGCTCCCCGTCGCAGTCCGGGTCACGTGCCACTCACCGGCACTCGCTTCCGACGTGTCGACGCCGGCAGCTTCGCCGGGTTCACCTGCCCGCTCGAGGCCGGGAAGATGCCACATCGGCCCGAGCGATCTGTCAGCCATTGTCCTGCACGGCCAGTAATTCCGCGGTTGCGAGCGAACAGCCTCGGGGCGGCGCTCCGGGCGAACGCCCCAGCCACATCAGTCCTTCGTTCTCGATGCGGCCGAGGTCGTCGGTCAGCACGCCGATCACCGAACCGACATTGGCGAGATCGAAGTGGCAGAGAATTCCCTCCGAGCCATCGGGTCTGGGCTCGAGGCTGACGGGATCGAGGACCCGCGTCCGGAGCCATGGCGGGCCGTTCAACGGCGGATTATCGGTGCCGCGGCCATACAGTTGCGACAGTAGCTCCGTCATCCCGAACTCGTTCACCACCTGGCCCGTTTCCAGGCTGAGGACCGGCAGAAGACGGCCCAGCATCTCGTCACGATCGAGCCCGGAATCTCCCTTCACTCCACCCGTATCCATCAGAACGGACCCGGACGGAAGCGAGAACAGCATCCGTTCCTGCTCCAGCCGATTCGTCCACCCGGAGAGTGCGACGGTCGTACCCATCAGGCAGACCGGGATCTCCTCCTCTTCCGCCGAGCGACAGGCGGCCTCGAGGGCCTGCCAGTCGATTCCGTTCTCACCAGCGACGGACTTCGAGCCCGGCGCTCCGAAGGCCTGAATCAGATCGTCGAGCATCCACCCGAGTGACGAGTCTCCGGTCGTGGCGAACGGCGGAACGAGGCTCAGCAGTACGGGCTCTACCTGCCGGCCTCCGAGAACGAATTGACAAAAAGGCTCACGCAGCGACGCACGATACAACTCCGGAAACGGAACGACGTGCCGCCCCCTCGCCTGCAACCCGCGGGTCGTGCCGCTGGTGAGGAAAACAAGCTCATCCGCTCCTTGTGAGGTCCGGAAATCGACCCGGCGAAATGCCGCCGTAGGAACGGGGGGAATGTCGCGCCAGTCTCGGATTCGACCCGGTTCCGCGCCGCGTGACACACAGTATTTGCGGTAGGGCACACTTGCTTCGAACTGGAGCGCGAAGGTCCGACGGGCCAGCTCATCAAACCTGGCGTCGGACCACTTCTCTCCCCGCCAGGCGCGGAACTGCTCGACCAACTCCACGCGAAGTGCAGCGAGCCTGTTACTGAAGTCCGCACCGAGGGGCGTCGCGCTCATGATTGGAATCTGATGCAGGGGAGGCGCCGGCGACACCCGCACGACGACATGGCGATCAGCCGGTGGCGGCCGTCAACCGCTGACGGTGCTCAGGGTGCGGTCAGGCGACCGGCGGACTCAACGCCTTTACGCATCCACTTTACTGCAATGCCCTGCCGGTCTGCGTGAAGAATCCGGGTCCGGAAGATCTCGATCGACTGAACTGGAGTGCCGTTGGTCTCGACCACGACATCGCCGCCTCGCAGGCCGAGTTGACTCGCCGGGGTGTTCGGGATCACCCGCAGCACCAGGAGTCCTTCCTGGACCCCCACGAAGTTTTCCGCCAGTTCGGGCGTCAGGGCCAGAAACTCGGCCCCGGCGACGCGTCGATTAGGCGCGATCATGACATCGACGCCCCTGTTCTGCAGACGCACGAGACTGTCGAGCTGGGTCCGGGCGATACGGAGGGTCCTGTCCCATACCCTCTCCAGCCGCTTCGCGAGTTCCCGACTCTCGACCACGTAACCCGTCGTCACGGCCTCCCGCCACCCTGACTCCACACGTGATCGAAGGGCGACGGAGTCTGCACCAACGATTTCCACCCGGAGCTGACCGTCCGAATCGGGGCCGAACATGACGAACTCACTTTCCGAGCCCTCAGCGACGAGTGAGTCGAAACGAAACTCGAATTCGCCGTCCGCCTCATTCGATGGAAAGCGGAACATCCGGATCTGCTCGCGCACGCCTTCCGCGTCCGGGCTTCGCCATTCGAATTGCATCACCCGGGCCGGCGTACGAAGCTCTGGAACGACGGCCACATCCCGACGACCCTCCGGCGCCGAGAGGGACAGGACAACAGAGGTCCCGGACTCGAGCGACTGCAGCGCGTGCCGTCCATCGGGAGTCAGAAGTGAACTTCCGTCCAGCGCGACGAGAGTGTCCCCCTGCCTGACGCCGGCGCGATCCGCGGGTCCGTCCTCCACTACCGACACCACGACGGGAAGCCGGTCGCAGACGGCGGTAGTGTCCGGAAGTGCGCAACTCGCATCGAGGAACAGCCCCAGGCGAGCCCTGGGCTGCTCCATTCGTACCTGGACTGTGCCGTCCAGAGACCGAACCAGCGGGGGCGCGTCAGGCGCTCCTGCCGGTTCCTGGGCGTGCACGGTCGACCCGACCAGGGACAGCAGGGCGAACACCATGCCTGCCGTGAACAGAACGTCCCTCTTGGACATGCTCAATACTCCACCGATGTATAGCTAAGCGACCGGTTCATCTGCCCGGCCAGCATTTGACGCTCGTCCACGACATCGAACAGGAAGTTGTTGAGCACCGGGTCCGTCGGAGCCGTCCGGAGGGCCTCCTGGGACGCTTCGATCAGGGCGTCCAGCCGCATCAGGCGCTCGGCCGCCAGGGATGGATCGTCCGACACGGCCTCGCCCGACGGGCCTTCGCGCCTGAGCTCCTGGATTTGCGCTACAGTACGCAAATACGCCTCGGCCGGATCGACCGTCTCACGTGTCCCCTGCCCCGGATCGGATGCGTCAACGAGTTCCGTCGCCGACGAGTTCGCCTCATCAAGAGACGCAGTGGCGCCCGACCCGGCATCTCCCACGGGAGACAGCTGCCGACCTACGCCCAGCCCCGCTGCGAACAGCGCTACGACAGCCGCCGCCCACAGCGGCTTGAATCTCGTTGCATGCGGCGTAGGGACCCGTCGTCCGATCGGTGACACGTCGGCCCTCAGACGCGCCTGGATGTTTTTCCATTCGTCGGCTGGGGGCACGAGATCCGGCAGCGCGGAAAGCGCCATCCGTGTCCGGACCATCTGCTCGTATTCGCGTGTGCACTCCTCGCAGCCGCCCAGGTGCTCCCGGTTTGCACCGGGCGCATCCGGCTCATCGAGCAGCGCCGCTATCTGTTCCCGGCTCAGGTGATCAGGCATGGTTTCCGGCTTCATTCCTTCCCACGGTCGGTGCGAGCAGATCCCGCATCCTGGCCCGTGCCTTGTGCAACTGGGACTTCGAGGTGCCGACTGCGACATTCAACCGGTCGGCGATCTCCTCGTGCGTCATTCCCTCCACATCGTGCATGACCAGTACCCGGCGATATCCGTCCGGCAACCGATCGAGAGCCTGTCCGAGAACCCGCTGGCTCAGGATTGTCTCGTCAGCATCGGTCGGTGCCGTTGGAGGCTCGGCCGCGGACTCTACTTCGGGCCGGCGTCCCCTTCTTCGCAGCCGATTCAACGCCGTGTTCACCGCCAGTCTGTGCATCCAGGTCCCGAAAGCTGCTTCCCCCCTGAACGATCCGAGCTTCTCGAACGCTCGGACCCACGCGTCCTGTGACACGTCCTCGGCCAGGTGATCCTCCCCAACCAGTCGACGCACTACCGTGAAGACCCGACCCGAATGGGCCG
>JBDGUZ010000065.1:0-16686 GCA_039585915.1 Gemmatimonadota bacterium | reverse complement strand
TGCCACACAGAGCCCAACTCTAAACGGTTGAGCGGCTTGCCGGTATGACACCGTTTGGTTTCGGCCGTAAGAGACGCTCCGTCGGTCTCGACATCGGTAGCGGCTTCGTCAAGGTCGCCGTGGTCGATCATTCGGGCAGCGAGCCCCTGGTCGAACGGCTGATCGTGCGTCCGCTCAGCGCCGACGCGATCGTCGAAGGCGAGATCATGGATCCCGGACTGGTAGCGCAGACCGTCGACACGATCTTCGATGAGGAGGGCCTTTCCCAGCGCGACGTAGTGGTCAGCGTCGGAGGCCGCGACGTGATCATCAAACCGATCCAGATGGATCGGATGAAGAAAGCTGATGCCCGGGAAGTCATCCGGTGGGAAGCGGAGCAGCACGTTCCATTCGACATGGATGATGTTCAGCTCGACTTCGAGATCACGGATCCCGAGGGAGAAGGACTGCAGATGGGGGTTCTTCTCGTCGCAGCCAAGCGTGAGCTGGTCGAGAACAAGGTCGCGCTGCTCGACGAGGCAAATCTCAACCCACGGATCATAGACGTCGATGCGTTCGCGCTGCACAATGCGCTCGAGGTGAACTACCCGGAGGCCATGAAGGGGCTGTCGAGCCTCGTCAGCATCGGTCACGAGATTACCAACGTCAATATCCTGGAGGATGGGGTTCCGGTTCTCACCCGCGACTTGAGCTTCGGGACGCGGCGCCTGTCGCTCGATCTTCAGCGGGAGCGCGGCATGCTCGCGGACGAGGCGGAAACCGTTCTCCGCGGCGACGATGCGGACGAGCGACTCCGCTCGTTTCTGTACGAGCGGTCTCAGGAGGTGGGAAGGGGCATCGAGCGCGCGACGGCCTTCCTCGAGACCCAGGAAGTCGGAGCCAGTCTCGGCCGCCTGTTCCTGTGCGGAGGAGGTGTTCGCGTCCCCGGGCTCGCCGACGCGCTGGCGGAGCGGCTTGGTGTCGAGACGAAGATCGCGAATCCAATCGAGCGGCTGGGAGTGAAGGCCGGCGCAGTCGATCTGGAGGAGGCGCGCAGCATTGCTCCTCTCATGATGCTGTCCGTCGGACTGGCCCTGCGGAGACTCGCGTGATTGAGGTTAATCTCCACCCGACTGGCGGGAAGGCACGCAGGAGCCGGCGTCCGCGCCTGGCTACCCCGGCGTGGCTCGGATCCGGCAGGAGTGGCGGCGATGGCCGCGATCCGTGGACCCTGGCGGCGATGGTCGCGTTCGGACTCGCATTGCTGACGATCGGCGGGTTGTGGTTCACGCAGCGTTCGACCAGGGCCGACCTGGACGGGAGAATGGAACAAGCCCGTACCGACTCGACTCGGCTGGCAGACCTGAGGGTACTGAGTGACAGCCTTACGGCCAGGGAGAAAGAGATCCGGGAGAGACTCGAACTCGTCAAGGGACTGGACGAAGGTCGCTTCGTGTGGCCGCACCTGCTGGACGAGTTGAGCAGGGCAGTTCCCGAATACACCTGGCTGACCGCGGTTCGGGTCTCGACTCCGCTTCCCGATCTCACGGTCCAGGTCGACGGGCTCGCAGCGAACCCTCTCGCGATCACCCGGTTCGTCCGAAACCTGCAGGCATCCGACTTTGTAGAGCAGGTCCGGATCATGGGCAGCCAGCAGGCCGAAGTCGACAACGTCACCGCTCATGCATTCAAGGTCGTGGTCACATACGCGGATCCTCCGGACACCCCTGTGTCCGCAGGGACGGAGGGGAGCTGAGCATGGCGCTGCTTCCTCAGGACCAACGGCACCAGAGCATGCTGCTCATCGTGATCGTGTCGATCGCGGCGGCGGCCCTGTACTACGTCTACGTATTTCGACCGGGCGGCGATGAGCTCATCGAGCTCACGGAGCAGGCGGAGGATCTAGAACTGCAGAACGAGCTGGCCGAAGCCCAGATCGGGGATCTGCAGCGGCTCCGTGATCGACTGTCGTATGCCGAAGAGCAATTCACGCTGCTCCAGAGGCTCGTTCCCTCGGGCGCAGAGGTCCCGGCGATCTACGAAGCGATCGCTACCCAGACGCAGGCGCTCAACCTCCGGCTGATCAACGTAGAACCTCTGCCGCCGGTGGACGCCGATAGCTCCGGGACGCTGCTCCGGCAGGAATGGCAGATGGAAGTCGAGGGCGAGTATCACGCCGTAGGGACGTTTCTTGCTCGCGTGGCCTCATTCGACCGGATCGTCCGGCCGCGTGTCACCCAGATCGTGCCCGCGGAAATGACGCCGTCGGGTCGGCAGATTATCCGTGCGACCTTCCAGCTCGAGACCTTCGTTCTCGGCACGCCCGAGGCGCAGCCCGCCGAAGGCCAGGGAGACTGAGATGAAGAGAGCGGGCTTCACTGTCGGCCTGGTCCTGGCAGCGGCTCTGGTCGTTCCGACCGGAATCCGCGCACAGGAGACCGAAAACCGTTCGGTGCAGGAGACGGATTCGTCCACGGTCGATTTGCAGACCTCGGTGGATCGGGAGACGTTCAACTATCCGGCGGGTGCACGGAGAGATCCGTTCGAACCGCTTTCGGCAGGTGATGAGCTGGGACCTCGATTCGAGGATCTGAACTTGAGTGGGATCGTCTACAGTCCCGCGACGGGGAGTATCGCGATTCTCACGGATCGGGCGACCGGCAAGCGATATCGAGTCTGGGAAGGTGACGTGATCGGCGGGGCGAAACTCGTCCGGGTCCGTGCGGCGGAAGTGGACTTCGTCGTCACGGCATTCGGAGTGAGTCGGCAGGAGACGCTCCGCCTCAAGAGTCAGGATAAGGAGCAGGGAGGATGATCCTCAAAACGATTCTCGCGTCGACGTTAATCGCGTGGTCGAGTGGCGGCCCGGGAGCGGTCCAGGAAGTTCGGATCGCGCAGGTCGGCGGCGAGACCGAGATCGTCGTGGTGACCTCCGGCGAAGTGACCTTTCGGGATTTCGCCCTGGAGGAACCACCGAGGCTGATCCTGGACCTTTCCGGCGCAGAGGTGGGGCTGCCGAACAGCAGCTACGATGCGATTCGCCGCGGTGGCGTGATGCGGATCCGGAGCAGCTGGTTCCGGCCTGGAGTCCTCCGCCTCGTGTTCGACCTGTCGGAGGTCTCCGCATACGACGTCAGGGCCGAGGCAGGGCAGCTCCGGATCACGTTCCCGAACCCCGGCGGGCAGTTCGAAGCGTGGTCGACGACCACGGCAGACGTGGCCGCGGCCGTCTCCTCTGGACAGACGATTCCAGCCCGGGAGGTCGCTCAACTGCAGGAAGAGCCGTCCAGGATCACCGTGTCGTTCGACAGCGCGAGCATGCTTGATGTACTGGCCGGGTTTTCGGAGTACGCAGGGGTTTCGATCGTGCCGAGCTCCGACGCCGCCGACATGACCGTGCGTGGAGTCGATATCCGCAATCAGCGCTGGGATGTAGCACTCGACGCGATTCTCGCCGCTCAGGGCCTCGGCTGGCGCCTTCAGTCCGAGGGCATTCTTATCGTCGACAAGCTCGAAGGACTGCGCACGAGGGACACGCTGCAGACCGAGACTCGCGTATTCCGAATCAACTACGCCGGCGCAGACTCGGTCGCGAAGACACTCGAGCAGCTCGCGACCCCGAATCGGGGACAGGTCGTCGCGTACCAGGGTGCGAACTCGGTGATCGTGACTGACGTTCCGTCGGTCGTAGCCCGGATGGACACCCTCGTTCAAAGCCTCGACCGACAGACACCCCAGGTGTCGATCGATGCGAAGATCATCTTCGTGGATCGCACGGACGTGCAGGAACTGGGGATCGTCTACGACCTCAAGGACGTGAACGGCGAAACGTACGGGAATTCGATCAATGACGTGATCGCTGTGCCCGATCCGTTCAATCCAGGCCAGCTGACGAACGAGACTCTGGTCGATCTCGCGGGCAACTCGATCGCGGCCCTGGCCAACGCGAACGACCGTGTCTTAAGCCCGTCGTTGCAGATTCTTGCCTCCACGGCATTCGGAAATTTCTCGCTTTCCGCCTTCATCGAGGCTCTCGAACAACATAAGCTGTCGGATGTTCAGGCAGCGCCGTCGATTCAGGTGGTCGACAACCACAGGGCCCGGATCCAGGTCGGTGAGAAGACACCAGTCCGTGTCCTCGACTCCGGATCGGGTAACGTGCAGGCGCAGGCCACTGTCACATGGGAAGACACGGGGATCATCCTCGAGGTAACTCCCCATATCACGAACAACCTGCAGATCCTTCTCGACGTGTCGGCGGAGCGCTCAGGGATCCAGACGGATATTCCCGATATCGGGTACACATTCAAGAAGCAGATCGGCCAGACGCGACTGCTGCTCGACGATGGCGAGACGATGGTAATCGGCGGACTCACGCTCAGCGAGGTCGAGCGCTCCGAGACGGGGATCCCACTCCTGATGGACATCCCGGTCATCGGCGCTCTGTTCCGGACGACCAAGACGAGCGAGAAGAAACAGGACCTGATCATCCTGGTCACACCACACATCGTGGACTGATTCGGACCGCCCGCGAGGGCGTGTGTCGGCGGGTCGGGGCCCGGCTTCGGCCGGGCCCCGCTTTGTTTCCAGGAGCCGTGGCCAGTACGGTATCCCATTGACGGTGGATCAGAACTGTAGGCCCGAGACCTGTATGGGAGCGCGATGCTGAAGGGGTTTCGCTTCACCACGGCCGGAGAATCGCACGGCGAGGGCATGTACGTGATCGTCGACGGCGTTCCGGCCGGGATCCCGCTCACGCCGGATGATGTCGCTCGAGATCTGGGGCGGCGACAGCTCGGTTATGGTCGCGGCGAGCGCATGTCGATCGAGCGTGATGCCGGAGAGATCGTGGCCGGTGTGCGGCTGGGCGAGACCATCGGTTCACCCGTGGCGATCCGGGTCCCGAATCGCGATCACGAAAACTGGCGTATCGCGATGGCGATCGAGACCCGGCCCGAAGCCGATGACGAGGCACTGCGGCGCGTGCTGCTGCCCCGTCCCGGCCACGCGGATCTCGTGGGACTTCTGAAGTACGATCGTCGTGATGCACGTGACATTCTCGAGCGATCGAGTGCCCGGGAGACATCTGGTCGGGTCGCTGCCGGAGCCATTGCACGCCGCCTCCTCCACGAGCTCGGCATCACCGTCGGAAGCCACGTGGTGCAGATCGGCGAGGCGGGGTTCGA
Source organism: Gemmatimonadota bacterium (assembly GCA_039585915.1). Lineage (GTDB taxonomy): Bacteria > Gemmatimonadota > Gemmatimonadetes > Palauibacterales > Palauibacteraceae > Carthagonibacter. The sequence goes on along the minus strand of JBDGUZ010000065.1, from coordinate 11,521 downwards.
AAACGATGTATTCCTGCCGGAAGACCTGAACGGCGCATCCGACGCTTCCGACGTTCGGTGCCTCGATCCGGCCGCGTCGGGCCGGATGCGTGCGGCGATCGACGCTGCTGCCGCGGCTGGTGATACGCTCGGTGGAGTATTCGAAATCGTGGCCCGAGGCGTTCCCGTGGGACTCGGCAGCCACGTATCGTGGGATCGAAGACTGGATGCGCGCATCGGTGCCGCCATGCTCTCGATCCAGGCGATGAAGGGAGTAGAAATCGGGCTCGGGTTCAAATCAGCCGGACTACCGGGTTCCCTGGTGCACGACGAGATCGAGCTGAATCCGAGGAATCGTCGTTCCGGTGGATTCCGCCGCAGTCACAATCACGCGGGCGGACTCGAGGGCGGAATGACGACCGGTGAGCCGCTGGTCGTGCGAGTCGCGATGAAACCGCTCAGTTCCCTGACGAAGCCACTCGGCAGCGTCGATCTGAACACGGGACAGCATGCCGAAGCCGTGCGCGAGCGGAGCGACGTGTGCGCGGTCCCAGCCGCGGCGGTGGTCGGGGAGGCGATGCTCTCCCTGGTCCTGGCCGATGCCCTGCGCGAGAAGCTCGGCGGAGACTCCCTGGCGGAAATGCATCGGAACCTGGAAGCCAGTCTCGAACGCGCCAATTCGGCGGCCCCATTCCGATCGCCATGACACTGGCGGTACCCACGGGATGAACCAGCCGCTGCGGGGACCGACGTCCCCGGTCGTGCTCGTGGGCCTGATGGGTTCAGGGAAGAGCACCGTCGGGAGGATGCTCGCAGAGCGGTGGGGATTGCCGTTCGTCGACCTCGATGTCGAGATCGAGAGGATCTCCGGACTCTCGATCTCCGAGATTTTCGAACTGGAAGGCGAAGCGGGTTTTAGGGTCCGGGAATCCGAGGCGACCAGGGCGATCACCGTGTCATCTCCGATCGTCGTCGCCGTGGGTGGCGGCTGGATGGCCCGGCCGGAAACACGTGATGCGTGGCCGGATGCCACCCGCGTCTGGCTCAGCGTTTCTCCGCAGGAGGCCGCGCGACGACTTGCGATGCATGATGTTGTGAGACCCTTGCTGGCGAACGAATTGCCGGAGAAGGTGTTGCAGGACCTGCTCGACCGGAGGTTGCCTGCCTACCGCCTGTCCGAGTATACCGTAGACACTTCGAATCGGACGGCCGCCCTCGTGGCGGACGCGGTAGCCGTGGTTATCGACCGGGCTGGTGGCGTCGAGGTCGCCGATGAGCAAATGGATTCTGAACCGAGCACGGAGTCATAGAACTATATGGCGAGCCGCAAAGCAAAACACCTCGTGATCGTCGAGTCGCCCACCAAGGTGGAGACGATCGGTAAGTTCCTCGGCGGCGACTACATCGTTGAAGCGACATCGGGCCACGTCGTGGATTTGCCCAAGAAAGGGCTCGCGGTCGACGTCGACAACGGGTACGAACCCAATTATCAGACTGTCCGGGGCAAGGGAAAGCTGATCGACTCCCTGAAGAAGAAGGCAAAGCAGGTCGACGACATCCTGATCGCCACGGACCCGGATCGCGAAGGGGAGGCGATCGGATTTCATATCGCGCAGAAGCTGGGGTACGACTCGGACGACGGGAGTCGATTCCGGCGGGTGAGGTTCAACGACCTCTCGGAGCGGGCGGTCAGGGCCGGTCTGGCGGAACCCGGCGAGATCGACCTGTTGCAGGTAGATGCGCAGCAGGCCCGCCGCATCCTCGATCGCCTCGTGGGATACGGCCTCTCACCCCTGCTGTGGAAGAAGATCTCGCCCGTCGACCCGGTGAGTCGGGTGCCTCTGTCCGCGGGACGGGTGCAGTCGGTGGCTCTGCGACTCGTAGTCGAGCGCGAGCGCGAGCGACGGAAGTTCCGATCGGGCGCTTGGTGGGACGTTCTGGCCACGCTTGCCTCTGACGGTAGCGAATTCCAGGCACGTCTGTCTCGCGTCGACGATCGAAACGTGGTGACGGGGAGCGCTTTCGATCCCGACACCGGCCGGCCCAAGAAGGGAACAGATGTCGTCGTACTCGACGAAGAACAGGCCGGTGCCCTGGCCCTGAGCCTGGAGAATGAACCGTTCGTTGTCAGGAGCGTCACCTCCGAGGAATTTGACCGACATCCGGACACACCGTTGCGTACCGCCACCCTCCAGAAAGAGGCGGGAAAGAAACTCAAGCTCTCCGCCCGCGAGACGATGCGAGTCGCGCAGCGGCTGTATGAGGCTGGGCACATCACATACATGAGGACGGATTCTACTCGGCTCGCCCCGGAGGCGATCCAGGCGACGCGTGCGAAGATCGAGGAGAAGTATGGTTCGAGCTATCTGGGTTCTGGCTCGAAGAAATCAGGCAAGAAGATCAAGGGAGCGCAGGAGGCGCACGAGGCGATCCGGCCCGCGGACACGCGGATGTGGTCGGCCGCTGAACTGAGGCTCTCCGGTCGCGAGGCCGCCGTATACGATATGGTCTGGAAGCGGACGATGGCCTCGCAAATGGCGAGCGCGAGGCGCAGGAAGGTCATGGCCGTCATTTCCGCAGCCAACGCCGAATTCGGTGCGTCCGGAACGACGACCGTGTTCCCGGGCTACCTGCGGGCACTTGCCGAGGGGACCGCAGATCCGGAGGCAGCGCTCGACGCGAAAGGCAGCATTCTTCCACCCCTCGCTGAAGGCGACCTCGTCGAGCGGATCGCGCTCGACGTACAGGGACATGCCACGCGGCCCCCTGCCCGCTATGACGAGGGCGAACTAATCGATACGCTCGAAGAGAATGGGGTAGGCCGGCCCAGCACCTATGCTCCGACGGTCACGATGATCCAGGAGCGGGGGTACGTGAACAAGGACGGGATGCAGCTCGTCCCCACCTACCTCGCTTTCGCCGTTACACGGTTGCTCGAGGAGCACTTCGCGGACTTGGTCGATACCGGGTTCACCTCCCGCATGGAGAGCGATCTGGATCGGATCGCGGAAGGCGACGTGCAGTGGCAGAAATTTCTCGACTCGTTCTATCGCGGGCCCAACGGTTTCGAGACCCGCCTCGAAGACAGGCAGCAGGCGATCGATCCGCGGGCGGCGTCCACGCTCACGGAGTTCGACGACCTTCGTCCCACGGTTAGGATCGGCCGGTACGGCCCGTTCCTTGAGCTTAACAAGAACGACGAACCGGTCCGGGTGACTTTGCCGGAGAGCCTGGCGCCGGCAGACCTCACGCCGGAAGCGGCAGAACAGTTGATCGAGGCCAAAGAAAAGGCGGATCAGCCGCTCGGTCTCGATCCGGACACCGGGTTGCCCGTACGGCTGCTCGTCGGACGGTATGGGCCATTCGTCCAGCTCGGGGAGCAGGAAGAGGGTGGAGAAAAGCCGAAGCGGGCCTCGCTGCCGAGGGGCACGGGTCCGGAGGACGTGGATCTCGAAGTGGCTCTCCGCCTGCTCTCGCTGCCTCGACTGCTGGGCGAACATCCGGAGACGGGGGGGGAGATCAGGGCGGGAATCGGTCGGTACGGCCCCTTCGTAGTAAACAACGGTGAATTTCGATCTCTCCAGGCGGAGGACGACGTGTTTACGGTAGAACTCGATCGGGCCCTCGAGCTCCTCGCTCAGCCGAAGGGCGGGCGACGTCGTGCCGCGCCCAAAGTGCTCCGTGACCTCGGTCCCCACCCGGAGGACGGTGAGCCGATGCAGATCCTTGATGGTCGTTACGGCCCATACGTAAAGCACGGAAAGACCAACGCGTCTCTTCCGAAGGACGTCGCGCCCGAGCGACTGGACGTGGCCGGCGCGGTCGAGCTGATCGCCGCGCGGGTGGCCCGCGGGGGTGGAGGTCGGAAAGGTGCGGGCAATCGGCGTGGGAGAGCGAAGAAGGGATGAACGACCGCCGTATCCCGGTAATCGGGGGCGGCCTGGCGGGCTCGGAGGCTGCCTGGCAGCTGGCCGAGTTCGGATACGATGTGGATCTGTTCGAGATGCGTCCGGCCCGCGAGACCCCGGCCCACCGGACCGGCGATCTGGCCGAGGTCGTGTGTACGAACTCGTTCAAGGCCGAAGCCCTCGACACACCGCACGGGCTGCTCAAGGCCGAGATGCGCATGCTCGGGTGCCTACTGCTGGAGATCGCCGACGAGACGCGAGTTCCTGCTGGAGCCGCACTCGCCGTCGATCGCGATCAGTTTTCCCGGGAAGTCTCCCGCCGACTCCGCTCCCACCCACGAATCCGGGTCGTTCAGGAAGAGGTCACTGAACTCCCCGTTGCCCCGGCAATCGTAGCTACGGGGCCACTGACCTCCGATGCGCTGTCGGCGAGCATTGGCCGCCGACTCGGTCAGAGCCACCTCGCATTCTTCGATTCGATCGCGCCGATCGTGGCCGGAGAGTCGTTGCGCGAACACGTAGTCTATCGTGCTTCCCGGTACGGGAAAGGCGATCCCGACTACCTGAACTGTCCGATGAACGAGTCCGAGTATGAAGCATTTCTCGATGCGCTGCTGGAAGCCGACGTTCACCGGGCTCCCGAGTGGGACGAGGTTCCATACTTCGAGGGCTGTCTTCCGATCGAAGTGATGGCTGGGCGTGGGCGTGATACCCTCCGCTTCGGTCCAATGCGGCCTGTGGGCCTGATCGATCCGCGCTCCGGCCAACGCCCGTACGCGGTCGTGCAGCTGCGGACGGAGGACCAGGACGGTCGGATGTGGAACCTGGTCGGCTTCCAGACCCGTCTGAAGCTCGGAGAGCAGCGACGAGTGTTCCGGATGATCCCTGGACTCGAGGATGCCGAGTTCCTCCGTCTTGGCTCGATCCACAGGAATACGTACCTCAACACTCCGGCGCGGCTGTCGCCGCACGGCGGGCCACCGGACGAGCCCGGGCTGTTGTTCGCGGGCCAGCTGACCGGTGTTGAGGGGTACACGGAGTCCATAGCCAGTGGCCTGGTGGCTGCCCTCAATCTTCGCCGGATCCTCACGGGAGAGGAACCAGCGCTGCCGCCTCCGGTGACGATGCTCGGGGGACTCTACAGGTACCTGTCCGATGCGAACCCGGAAACGTTCCAGCCGATGAACGCTAACTTCGGGCTGCTGGATCCACTCTCGATCCGGACACGCGGCCGCCGGGCGCGGCGGAAAGCCCACGCGTCGCGTGCGCTCGAGGCGATGCGGACCTGGTGCCGGGGCATAGGCCAGGAGCCCGCGGATCTGCCCGATCGGCTATTATTAAGGGTTGCCCCGTGAGAGCAGCGGACAGCGATTCCCGCCGGTCGGTCGCCGACTTCCTCCGATACGCCCAGGACGAGAGGCGTCTGTCCCGTCATACTGTCGACGCATATCGGCGAGATCTGGAGTCGTTCGCCGAGTTCCTCGACCAGCACCGGGGAGGGAACTGGTCGTGGGACGAAGTGGAGCGTCTCGATATCCGGTCGTGGCTCGGTACTTTGCGATCGTCCGGTCGCGCGGATTCCACTCTGCCACGCAAACTGTCCGCCGTTCGGGCCCTGTTCAGATTCCTTTATCGTACGGATCAAACGGCGACGAACCCGGCCCGTGGAGTCCGAACGCCGCGAAGCGGTAGCCACCTTCCTCCCTATCTCACGCGGGCGCAGGCCGACAGTCTGTTCGAGCGACTCGATGATCTGTCAGCACGGACGGACGACGAAGAGGATGCCGTACGGATCCGTCGTGCCAGGAATCGCGCCATCGTCGAGTTGTTCTATTCTTCCGGCCTCCGGCTGTCGGAGCTCCATGCGCTGGACCGGGACGCCGTCGACCTGCAGGAATGCCGACTCCGGGCGCGGGGAAAGGGGTCCAAGGAGAGAATCGTGCCGATCGGATCCAATGCCGTGGATGCGATCGCCTCCTACCTCGCCACGGGTCGTGGAACGCGGCCGGCCGGACCTTCGGGGAATCCATCGGAGGGATCCATCGGTGACCCGCTGTTTACGTCCACGACCGGCCGCAGGCTCTCACGCCGGCAGATACAGCGCGTCGTCCAGGGAATTCTGGAGGATGTTGCCGGCGCGGAGGGATTGTCGCCCCACGCATTGCGACACAGCTTCGCGACACACCTGCTCGACGAGGGCGCCGACCTGATGGCGGTCCGCGACCTGCTCGGGCACGCGAGCCTCTCGACCACTCGCGTGTATACTCACACTTCGAAAGATCGTCTGCTGGAGGCGTACCGGAAGGCACACCCGAGGGCGGACTGACAGTTGAATCGAGGAGGATGCTGATGCGCGGGACGACTATTCTCTGCGTGCGGCGGGATGGGCGAACCGCGCTGGGAGGAGATGGCCAGGTCACACTGCAGGATGTGGTGGTAAAGGCCCGGGCGCAGAAGGTGCGCCGAATGAAGGGCGGCGCGATCCTGGCAGGATTCGCGGGGGGAGTGGCCGACGCGTTGACTCTGTTCGAGAAATTTGAGGGCCAGCTCGAACGGCACCCCGGGAACCTCTCCCGTGCGGCCGTCGAGCTGGCGAAGGATTGGCGCAGCGACCGCTATCTGCGGCGGCTGGAGGCCCTCCTCGTCGTAGCGGATCGCGACACGACGCTGCTCGTGTCGGGCAACGGAGATCGACGGTGATCAGGAGGAAAGTCGATGACCGGGCCGGCGGAAACCGGGTCGGTCGATACGGGGCCGAAGGCTACCGACTTCGCCGAGTTGACTCCTCGACAGGTGGTCACCGAGCTGGACCGGTACATCATCGGGCAGGACAAAGCAAAGCGTGCCGTCGCGATCGCGCTGCGTAACCGCTGGCGCCGGCGGAATGTATCGGGAGAGCTGAAAGATGAGATTCTCCCGAACAATATCATCATGATCGGGCCGACAGGGGTCGGAAAGACGGAAATCGCGCGACGGTTGGCGCGTCTGGCCGGCGCCCCGTTCGTCAAAGTTGAAGCGTCGAAATTCACCGAAGTCGGATACGTCGGACGAGACGTGGAGTCGATGGTGCGGGACCTAGTGGAATTCGCCGTGAATCTCGTGCGAACCGAGCGCGAGGACGAATGTCGCGAAATCGCGGCAGACCGGGTGGAGGAGCGGCTCCTGGACCTTCTCCTGCCACCGGTCGCCGGGGAGTCTTCACCGGAGGATTCCGACACCGATGGCCCGAGGACCTTCGTGGTGGGAACGGGCGGCGCCAGGGTGATGGAGGACGACGAGGCGGATCACTCACCTGACGCACGCCGTCGTAGAACGCGTGAGAAGCTCCGTGGGCTGCTGCGGGACGAGCGACTCGAGGACCGCGAAGTGGACATCGACGTCGCGGAGAGTTCAATGCCGGCCATGGACATGAGCGCAACGGGAATGGAAGGGCTCGACTGGAACTTCATGGAAGTTTTGCAGGATATGCTTCCGAAGCGCTCCCGGCGACGCACGGTTACGGTCGCGGAGGCGCGCAAGTACCTGTTGTCGGAAGAACTGGACCGGCTCGTGGACATGGACGAGGTCGTGGACGATGCTCTCGACCGGGCCGAGACAATGGGGATCATATTCCTCGACGAGCTCGACAAGGTGGCCACGAAGGGCGCGCCCGGCGGACCCGACGTGTCACGGGAGGGGGTCCAGCGCGACCTGTTGCCGATCGTCGAGGGCTCGACCGTTCAGACGAAGTACGGTTTCGTGAATACCGATCACATGCTGTTCATCGCGGCCGGAGCGTTTCACCTCAGCCGGCCGTCGGACCTGATCCCCGAGCTCCAGGGGCGGTTCCCGATCCGAGTGGAGTTGACCAGCCTGGACGAGAACGACTTCGTTCGTATCCTGCTCGAGCCGAAGAACGCACTCCTGACGCAGTACCAGGCCCTGGTCGCCACGGAGGGGGCGACCCTTGAACTCACTCGGGATGCGATCGAGGAAGTCGCGAAGATCGCTGCAGAGGTAAACAACCGCGTCGAGAACATTGGTGCCCGTCGTCTGCACACCGTACTTACGACTCTGCTCGACAACGTGATGTTCGGCCTTCCGGAAGAAGGCGCGGGCGAGACGATTCACATGGATGGTACCGCGGTACGGGAGCGACTGGCCCGTATCGTCGAGGATGACGACCTTCGTCGCTACATTCTGTAGTCGAAGCCTAATCGATCGAGATACGACGAGCCCGATCAGATCGGGCCACCGGAACAGCGAGAGAAGCGACCGATGAGTGATCTGAAGCACACGCCGCTGCATGCAGAGCACGTGGCGCTGCATGCCAAGCTGGTCCCATTCGCAGGTTTCGAGATGCCGGTCCAGTACCCGACCGGGATTCGCGCTGAGCATGAGGCGGTACGCACTGCTGCCGGGCTGTTCGACGTGTCACACATGGGCGAATTCTTGGTCAGGGGGCCTGACGCGCTCGACTTCGTTTCGTATGTGACGACCAATGACCCTGCTCGGCTCGGCGAGGGACAGGCGCAGTACAGCATGTTCTGCCGGGACGACGGAACCGCCGTGGACGACCTGATCGTGTACAGGCTCGGCGACCAGCGTTTCCGGCTCGTGGTGAATGGCGCGAATCTCGCCAAGGACTGGAGTCACCTCACGGCGCTCGCGGCGCGGTTCGACATGCGGCTCGAGGACGAGAGCGACGACATCGGGCTTATCGCCCTGCAGGGACCGCGGGCGCAGGAGATCCTGGCGCCCCTGTGTTCCGAGGATCTCGATCCGGTCGGATTCTACGAGTTCACGGGTGGAACGGTTGCCGGAATTCCGGGTGTGATCAGCCGCACCGGGTACACCGGGGAAGACGGCTTCGAGCTCTACGTGCCTGCTGACCGGACTGCCGCCCTGTGGCGCGATCTGCTGGATGCCGGTCGTCCAGCGGGACTGATTCCGACCGGACTCGGCTCCCGCGACTCGCTCCGGCTGGAAATGGGCTATGCGCTGTACGGGAACGACCTCGATGACGGCACGAGTCCGCTCGAGGCCGGGCTTTCCTGGCTGGTCAAGCTCGGAAAGGGTGAATTCGTGGGACGGGAGGCACTCCAGGCCCAGAAGGACTCGGGGCTCACTCGGCGCCTGCGCGGCTTCCGGCTGGCGGAACGCGGCTTCCCGCGCCCCGGCTACGACGTCGTGTTCCGGGGAGATGTTGTCGGGGCGGTACGGTCTGGAACACTGAGCCCGTCGCTCGATGTCGGAATCGGGACCGCGTATCTGCCGCCCGACGCCGAGATCGGAGACGAAGTGGCGATTCGTATCCGCGGTCGGGACCTGGACGGGCAGGTCGTGCAGATGCCGTTCTATCGGGACGGATCGGTCCGAAAGTGACGAGCAGATGAACGGGATTCGGCGGTGACCGATCCGGAGTCGATCCGCGTGGGGATCCTGACCGTGTCCGATGGAGTGACGGCGGGACGCGAAGACGGGTCGGGGGACCGGATCGAAGCCCTGGCAATGGCTGCGGGATGGACGATCGCGGTTCGGGATGTCGTCCCGGATGAGACCGTCAGAATCGTGGAGAGACTCATTTCGTGGTCCGATCAGGGGGTCTGCGACCTCCTGGTGACGACTGGCGGGACCGGGCTCACGCCGCGAGACGTGACACCAGAGGCGACTATCGCGGTGATAGATCGTGAAGTTCCGGGAGTGGCGGAAGCGTTACGCGCTTCCGGTCGACGTCAGACTCCGTTCGCGTCCCTCGGCAGGGGCGTTGCCGGGACCCGATGTTCGACGCTGATCGTCAACCTTCCGGGCAGTCCCGCCGGAGTCTCCGATGGCATGACCATCCTGCAGGAGTTTGCCGCACATGCCGTTCGGCTCCTGCGAGGCGTGGACACACAGCATGATTGAGGGGATATGGCTCGCGTTCTGATAGACGATCGCGAAATCGATTCGGCGGTGGCCGTTCGCCAGGCAGCGGAGGCTGACGGACACACGACCCGGATCATCTCATCGATCGATGATCTCGACCGGTCGCTCGCGGGCGAGGGCACGGTGGCTTTTGTCTCGACTGGCGATCCGGCGGATTCGACGACCGTGAACATGCTGAGGATCGTCTCGACCCGGGTTCCGCGGCCTCCGGTGATCATGGTGGCGAAGGTCGAGGAGGGTGAAGACCCGCGAGAGGTGGTCTCGGGGATCGACACCTGGTTATTGCCCGACGAGTTGATCGTCGCGCCGCCGGACTCGCAGGAAGTACAGGTTGCGCTCACGCAGCAGATTGAGCGCTACGACCTGCAGGTCGAAACGGGAATCATCGGTCGGACAGACGGGATCCTCGAGGTCATCGAGCGGATCCACATGCTGGCGCCGGTGAATTCTACGGTGCTGATCACTGGAGAGAGCGGCACCGGCAAGGAGCTCGCGGCGCGAGCGATCCACAGGTTTTCGCCTCGCCGGGGCAAGCCGTTTATCGCCGTCAACTGTGCGTCGATTCCCGAGACCCTGCTGGAGTCGGAGCTGTTCGGCCACGAGAAGGGTGCGTTCACAGGAGCTACGTCGCGCAGGCGGGGAATGTTCGAACTCGCGGACCAGGGCACTTTGTTGCTCGACGAGATCGGCGAGATGCCACTGCCGCTCCAGACGCGCCTTCTGAGAGTGCTCGAAACGCAGAAATTCATGCGAGTAGGAGGCGACTCGGAAATCTCGGTCAACGTCCGCGTCATCGCGGCCACGAACCAAGATCTCCGGCAGGCCGTCGAAGTAGGTTCGTTCCGCCGGGACCTGTACTTCCGGCTGAACGTCCTGCACCTCGACCTCCCCCCGCTCAGGGACAGGCCCTCGGATATACCGCTCCTGGTCCGGCGATTCATCGAGGAATTCAGTCGTCAGCACGATCGTGAATTCAAGGGACTGTCGGGCGAGGCGATGGAGATTCTGCTCGACTATTCCTGGCCGGGAAATGTCCGCGAGCTCCGAAATCTGATCGAGTCGATGGTCGTACTGGCGCCGGGGGCGGTAATCAGGGCAGACGACATTCCGCCCGACATCAGGTATTCCAGCGGTCGGACCCTGCTACCCGGCGCGACTGTTGCGTCGTTGCCCAGGTACGAAATACCGGAAGACCAATCCGAGGCCACGTCGCTGCAACTGCCGCAGATCGAGTTCCTGTTCCGCACCTTGGTCGACATGAAGATCGACCTGGAGGATCTGCGATCGGAATTCGAGCGATTCAGGATCCGGTATCGAGGGGCGGGGGCGGACCACACTCCGGCGCCGGGCTCCGAGGTCCAGACGATAGAAGTGAGGGGGCGCGACCTTGCCCAGCCTGGCGGCGAAGACATGACGTGGGGCGAGAGCGGCTCGGTTCCTGATCGGACGAAGATAGACGTCGGACCCGAGATGACGATGGCCGACATCGAGCGAGAAGCGATCGCCATGGCGTTGCGGGAATCGGATGGGAACCGACGAAAAGCGGCGGAGCGGCTGGGGATCGGAGAGCGGACCCTGTACCGGAAACTGAAGGAATTCGGGATCGACGCGTAGCGCTCTCCAGCGTATCGATCCGGACCGTCTCGTCCGGGATTCCCTACGGAGCAGCCCGAGCCAGAACCGTCGCCAACTCCCGATCGAGCCTGGTTCGGATACCGACCCACTGC
>JBDGUZ010000064.1:0-11970 GCA_039585915.1 Gemmatimonadota bacterium | reverse complement strand
GAGCGTCGGCTGGCCGCGTTCCTCGAACATGACGTCTATGCGATCTTCGACGGGGACACGGTCCTGCGTGCCGGGCAGGCAGTCTCTGGAAATGTGCTCGTGCTGGACGCCGCTGTACGGATTGCGACGACGGTGCCGGGGAGCGTGTACGTCGTCGACGGCGACCTGTTTCTTCGTCCGGGCGCGCGGGTGGAGGGGGACGTGGTCGTACTGGGGGGCGGTTACTACGCGTCTGGTCTCGCGGAGGTGACTGGAGAGGTCGTCTACCGGCCCAACGACCCGTACTCGGTGGTCACAGGAGAGGACGGTTGGACCATCCACCCGGTGCAGGAACTGCCGAAGGCAGTGGAACTGCCCGGGCTGTACGGGTTCGGCTTTCCATATTACCAGAGAGTCGACGCCCTGACTCTGCGATGGGGAGCGACGCTCAGGGCCACCGGTTGGTCGTGGCAGCCGTCGCTGGAGGGGGAGATTCGGTTTCTGACCGAGGACGGAGACTTTCAGGGCACGCTCAAACAGTACTGGTATCCTGCGGGCTCCCTGCAGTTCGGATTCGAAGCGGAGCGAGTGACGCGGACGAACGAGGACTGGATTCGGGGCGACGTGTCCAACTCGCTCTCGTTTTTCTTCGTGGGTGATGATTTCCGGAATTACTACGGAGCGGATCGAGCTGCGTTTGTCGTTCGCGGAAGCGAAACAGCGACCTGGTGGCCGTCGCTGTCAGTCCAGTGGGAAGATGCGACGAGCAAGGAGGCGCGGAAGCAGTTCGTCCTGTTCGGTGACGATGAACCAGCCCCGAATCCCGCGATGGACGAAGGTGAAACAGTAAGCCTGATCGCTGAAATCGGGACTCGTCGGCGAACCTCCAGGAGCCGGTTCGAGGGGGGGCTGCGGCTGGAGGCGGCTGATTCATCAGTTGCGGGAGACTTCAGCTTCCTGCTGGGAGAGGCTCGTCTGTACTGGTTGACTCCCGGTTTCGCGTCCCATGAGCTCGAGTTGTTCGGAATTGCGCGGGGTGATATCAGTGGCATGCTGCCGCGCCAGCGCTGGTCCGCGTTCGGCGGCAGGGCGACGCTGCCCACATTTGATCTGCTGGAGTTCTACGGACCCAGGCTCGTCTACGGACAGGCTTCGTACCTCATCCCGATACCAGCCCTCAAGGTCGTGATGATCGGCCCGCCAAAGGTGCTGCTGCGTGCCGCGACCGGATCCGCATGGGAGCCGGACGGTTCTGCGCAATTCGAGATGAACCTCATCGCCGGCGTGCGCTGGTCAATCCTCGAGGCCGGGGTAGCGATCGATCCGGGCGGATCGGACCCTTCGTCCCGGTTTTATGCGATTCTGCGGTTTCCCGGGGATCTCTGATCGACCGGACATTCTCCGGTGGTCGGAACCGGCCTCGGAGACCTTTGACATGTTCTTCGCACAGGCCTTACGTTGCGGGGCGTGAACGGATCCAGCCACCCAACCCGATCGCGCGCCTGATGGCCGTCCTCTGCGTACTCCCTGCGCGGATCGCAAGCCAGCGTATCCCCAACAAACCTCTTCAGATGCTTGCCGGAAGGTCACTCGTGGAGTGGAGCTGGAGAGCCGCTTGCGAGGTCCCAGGGGTAGATGCCGTGTGGGTAGCCACCGATGACCCCAGGATCGCGAAACTCGTGCGAGGGTTCGGGGGAACCGTCGTGATGACATCGGCCGTCCATCCATCGGGAACCGACAGGGTTGCCGAAGTGGTGAGATCGAGCGCCGGCGAGGCGTTTGACGTGATCGTGAACTTCCAGGCGGACGAACCGTTTCTTCCGCCTGGTCATGTCGCAGCCGCGATCGGACCGGTGGTGGATCGAACGGCGGACATCGCGACGCTCGCGACCCCATTTCGATCTGACGAAGAATGGAACTCTCCGGCCGAGGTGAAGGTAGCCCGAGCGGTTGATGGTCGGGCTCTGTACTTCAGCCGGGCCGGGATTCCGTGGGCCGAACATGGGTCTCCGGAGTACGAGGCGACAGGCGGCCCCTGGCTCCGTCACCTCGGGTTATACGTCTATTCGAGGGACGCTCTCGAGCGCTGGGTGGAATTACCGGCTTCGAGGCTCGAGCGACTCGAAAGACTCGAGCAACTGCGCCCGCTGGAAGCGGGACTTCACATTCACGTCTCGGTCGTCGGACCCTGTGAGGGAGCGATCGAGGAGCCGGATGACCTGACATGGGCCGAGGCGCTGCTTCAGGCCCGATATTCCGACTGAGAGGGAGGCGAACCTCCATGCCCGAGCCGTCGGCACAACATACGAAGTACATATTCATCACCGGCGGAGTGGTTTCCTCGCTCGGTAAGGGAATCGCGGCCGCTTCGATCGGTCGTCTCCTGGTCGAGCGGGGGCTGTCGGTCACGATTCAGAAGTTCGATCCGTACATCAACGTGGACCCCGGCACCATGTCGCCGTTTCAGCACGGCGAGGTGTACGTGACCGACGATGGGGCCGAGACCGATCTCGACCTGGGGCACTACGAGCGGTTCATCGATGAGTCGCTGTCCCAGTCGAACAACGTCACCACCGGCCGGATTTATCAGAACATCATTACCAAGGAACGCCGCGGTGACTTCCTGGGTGCCACGGTCCAGGTAATTCCGCACGTGACGGACGAGATCAAGTCCTACGTCCGTCGCCTGGCCGAGGGACACGACGTGGTGATTACGGAGGTCGGCGGAACGGTAGGTGATATAGAGTCGCTGCCTTTCCTCGAGGCGCTGCGTCAGTTCCGGCAGGACGAGGGTCGGGGACACTGCCTGTTCATCCATCTGACCCTTGTGCCGTACATCGCGGCCGCCGGCGAACTCAAGACGAAGCCGACCCAGCATTCCGTGCGGGAGTTGATGGAGATCGGAATTCAGCCCGACATGTTGATCCTGCGGACGGAACTGCCACTCACCGAAGAGGTGAGGCGCAAGGTCGCACGGTTCTGTAACGTCGAGCTTCGCCACGTCATCGAGTCGCGCGACCTCGACACGATCTACGAGGTTCCGTTGCGGTATCATGACCAGGGGCTGGATGGGTCCATCGTGGATGCGCTCGGTCTCGAGACTCCGGAGCCCGATCTCGGGGCGTGGGAGTCGATCGTGAAGCGGGTGAAGCGGCCGACCGGAGCCCCGGTGCGGATCGCAGTCGTCGGCAAGTACACGTCACTCGTGGACTCATACAAGTCGATCCAGGAATCTCTGATTCACGGTGGTATCGCGCACGACTGCGGAGTCGACATCGACTGGCTGTCGTCGGAGGCCATCGATGTGCAGGGAGACGCGTTCCCGGATCGGTACGACGGGGTCTTGATTCCCGGCGGATTCGGAGGACGCGGGGTGCAGGGGATGGTGGACACCGTGCGGCGGATCCGAGAACAGGGAGTACCGTTTCTCGGCATCTGCCTTGGCCTCCAGTGCGCAATTATCGAGTTCGCGCGTAATGCCTGCGGGCTCGAGGGCGCTGACTCCGCTGAGTTTGCGCCCGATACACCTCACCCGGTGATCTCCCTGCTCGATTCGCAGCGCAAAGTGACCGACATGGGAGGCACGATGCGCCTCGGAGCGTATCCCTGCGTCCTGCAGGAAGGGTCCCGCGTGCTGTCGGTGTACGGTGAGCCCGAGATTTCGGAACGGCATCGGCACCGATTCGAGGTGAACAACGAATACCGGGAGGAACTGAGCGCCGGAGGGCTCCGGTTCTCCGGGCTGTCGCCGGATGAGGGTCTGGTAGAGATCATCGAGCTCTCCGACCACCCGTTCTTCGTGGGCACCCAGTTCCATCCTGAGCTGAAGTCCCGTCCTACACGACCACATCCTCTGTTCGCCGCTTTCATCGGCGCCGCACATGAGCGTGCGAACAGGAGGGCAGAGGCTCCTGGTGTCGAATCGACAACAAGTCTGGCGCCGGCGGAGCTGCAGTGAGCCGACCTCCCCCTGTGCAGGTGCTGGCTTGGATCCCGGTCACGGCGTTGCTCGGATGTCTCGCCGGTGCATGTGGTGCGGAGGACGAGGGTCCGGGAGGAACGGCGCCGTCCGTGTTCCTGGATGGAGTCGACCAGGTCATGGTGGGTGTCGAGAACTACATCACCAGCCAGGGTGTGAGGCGAGCGCTACTCGATGCGGACACCGCGTACACCTTCGAGCAGGACGGTCTGCTCGATCTTCGAGTCGTAACCCTGACGTTCTTTGGTGAGGCCGGGGATACCCTGGGTGTGCTCAATGGACAGAGCGCCGAGTACGAGTTGGAGTCAGGGAATGTCAGGGTGCGGGGGAACGTGGAGCTGACACTCAGCAATGGGGAGCAGTTCGAGGCTCCGGTCCTCGAGTATCTGTCGGGGGCAAACGAGCTTCGGGCCGATTCGGGGTATGTCTACACCAAACCCGACGGAACGGTAGATCGGGGCGAGTACGTCGTTCGCAATCTGAATACCGACGAGACGCGGTATGGACGGGGGCGAACCACGACCCCGGAGGTGTCGGTCCCCCAGTGAGCTGGCCGTCTCGACTCCTGCGCGCAGCAGCCCTCCTTTGCCTCGCTCTGGGGATGACTTCAGGATTCGCTTCGGCGCAGGGCGTGAACCGGTGTTCGCTCAACATCCGTCGGGCCGGAGAAAGGGTGGAGCGCCCGGACTCGACGCGGGAAGGAGCGATTATCGCGTTTATCGGGGGACCGGTAACGGTTTCCTGCGGGGACGCCGTGATGACGGGAGACAGCGCGGTATGGCGGCAGGCCACACAACAGGCGGTGATGATCGGAAACGTGCGCTACCGCGACACGACGCGCACGCTGAATTCGGGTCGACTCACTTACAACGGGTCGCGGGACGAAGTCATCGCAGTTGACGATGTGCGTCTGGTTCGGATCTCGAGTGGCGCGATGCTCGAGGGTCCCAGGGTCACCTTCACCCGGGCGCCGATCGCCGGATCGCGGACCGTAGCGACGGAGCGCCCCCGAATGACGCTCCCGTCGGGACGAGACGGAGCCGGAGAAGGACAGATCACGGTCGTCGACGCGGACGTGGCTGAATTCGTCGGGGAATCAGAGGCGTTTGCAAGCGGGAACATAGAGATGGTGCGCGGAGACATACGGGCGACAGCAGAACGGGCCCAGTTTTCGGAGACGGCCGCGAGGGCGGTTCTGTATGAAGATGCGGTCATCGCGGGGGAAGGGTTCGATCTGGCCGGCGACAGCATCGTGGCCGGGTTTGAGCTCGGCGAGCTGAAGACGATCCACTCGTTCGAACGTGCAGTTGCCAGTGGAAATCGATTCAAGCTGCAGGCGGATGAGATTCGGGCCCGGCTGCTGGGGGACCAGGTCGAGATCATCTGGGCGTTCGGAGACGGCAGGTCCCTGGCCGCTTCCTCGGAATTCACGCTTGCGGGCGATTCGATCGAATTCGCGTTCGTTGAGGGACGGGCGGACTCGGTCTCGGCGATCGGAGCCGCGGCTGCGGAGCACCGGGCCGATTCGATATCCATCGGGGACGCAGACCTGACCGAGCCCGAACTCGGTGTAGCCCCTGGAGCCAGCTGGATCGCCGGAGATACGGTCAAAGCATGGTTCGAGCCTGACGATGATCTGCGACCTCCGGAGCCGGCGTTGGACCCGGAATTGGAGACCGCAGATGCCCGGATCCGCCGCCTGCGGGCGGTTGGAGACGCGCGGTCGTTCTACGCGGCGGTCCGGGATTCGGCTCGCAGCCTGGATCCGTCGCGGAACTATCTTCTCGGCAGCGAAATCGAGATCAGTTTCGACGGAGGAGAACCCTCTGTGCTGTCGGGCGTGGATGCGATCGGTGTGTTTCTCGAACCCGCGAAGGAAGGTGAAGGTGGGTAGCGTTCTGGGAGCGGATGGCCTGGTCAAGGTGTTCGGGAAGCGTCGTGTGGTCGACGTAGTGAGCCTGGAGGTCCGCCAGGGAGAGATCGTGGGACTCCTGGGACCGAACGGGGCGGGGAAGACCACCACATTCTACATGATCGTCGGGCTCCTGAAAGCGAATGGTGGCCGGGTGCTGCTCGACGATCAGGATCTGACGAAGATCCCGATGTATCGTCGAGCGCGGGCCGGAATCGGGTACCTTTCCCAGGAACCCTCCGTGTTCCGCAGGCTCACGGTCGAGCAGAACGTGATGGCGATTCTTGAGACGCTCGACCTGACCCGCAAGGAGAGGGAACGGAGATTAGACGAACTGCTTGAGGAGTTGTCCATCGGGCACCTCCGAAAGAGCAAGGCGTTCAGCCTGTCTGGCGGCGAGCGTCGCCGGCTCGAGATCACCCGTGCACTCGTTACGCGCCCGAAGTTCATGCTGCTTGACGAGCCGTTCGCCGGCGTGGACCCGATCGCGGTAGATGACATCCAGCGAATCGTTGCCGAATTGCGCACGCGGGGTCTCGGCGTGCTGATTACGGATCACAACGTGCGCGAGACGCTGTCGATCACGGACCGCGCCTATTTGATGTTCAATGGGAAGATCCACATCGAGGGGCCGGCGCAGAAACTGGTCGAGGATCCCGAGGCCCGCAAAATGTACCTCGGACTGGATTTCGCGCTCTAGATTGCAAGGGGCGTGCCATAGCGCTCCCGCTCCCCTATGTTTACCATTCGACAGATGTGGTGGGAGCCCTGACAGCGCTCCCCGACACACGACCGGAATCAGAACCGGGGGACAATGGCGAACATGCGACGGGGGCTCAGTCAGAGCCTCGGTATGCGGCAGGAACTGAAGATTAATCCACGCCTGTACCAGGCGATGGATCTTCTCTACATGCCCCTACTCGACCTTCAGCAGCACCTCAAGCAGGAGATGATGGCGAATCCGTTCCTCGAGCTCGCCGAGCCGATTGACGACGAGGAAGAAGAGCAGGAGAAGGAAGAGGAAAAGGACGAGGACGAGATCGACTGGGAGGAAATTCTCCTCAACGGATTCGAGACAGGAGGTCGTCGCAACGAATTCGAGGAGAAAGAGGCCTATCTGCCCACTCCGGCCGCCCCACCAGATTTGTGGGATCATCTGCGGGAGCAGCTCAATCTCACCCGCCTCGACCCCCGGAAGCGCTTTCTCGGGGAAGAGATCATCGGCAATATCGATCGGGAAGGGTTCATCACCTGTCCGCTCGAGGAGGTCGTCCAGTCGGCCAACGACTGGTTCTCGGCCGCCGAGCCGGAATTGTGGGAGGAACTCGAGCCGTTCACCCTGGAGGAGGCCGAACGAGTGCTGGCGGTGATTCAGGGTTTCTCGCCGAGCGGCGTGGGCGCTCGGGACCTGCGCGAGACCCTGATGCTCCAGCTCCGGGACCGCGGCGAACAGGACACGCTCGCCTATCGAATCGTACGGGACCACTTCGAACTTCTCGTCAGTCATCGGTGGAGCGAGTTGTCGAAGGAGCATGGCATCTCGCCACAGGACGTCCAATCGTCGGCGGACGGGATCGCGAAGCTGGATCCGAAACCGGGGTTGAAGTACGCCGACATGAGTGACAACTACGTCACTCCCGATCTGACTGTCGAGAAGGTGGACGGCGAGTACTACGTGTTCCACAACGACTCCACCTTGCCGCGCCTGAAGCTGTCCCGCGCCTATCGGGAAGTCGCGATGGACAAGAACAAGTACCATGGCGACAACAAGGCGTTCATCGCGAAGAAGCTCAATAGCGCGCAGTGGATGATCCAGGCGATCGAGCAGCGTCGGCAGACGATGCTCAAGGTCATGCATTTCATCGTCGACCGTCAGCGCGAATTCTTCGAGAAGGGGGTCGAGCATCTCCGGCCTCTGACCCTCCGCGAGGTCGCAGAGCACATCGACATGCACGAATCGACCGTTTCCCGGGTCACGAACGAGAAGTACGTGCAGACGCCGCGTGGCGTACTGCCCCTCAAGTTCTTCTTCTCGAGCGGGCTCTCCACGGACTACGGAGAGGATGTCTCGGCGCGCGGAATACGTGCCCGGATTCAGAAGCTGGTAGCCGAAGAAGATCAGAAGAAGCCACTGACGGATCAGGCGATCGTGGATATCCTGAAGAAGGAAGGCGTCCAGATTGCGAGGAGGACGGTCGCCAAGTACCGCGACCAGCTTGGAATCCTCTCCGCTCGGATGCGCAAGCGCGTATGAGTAACGTGCGGGGTCTGTCGCCGGCGCCGGCGGCCGTTCCCGCCGACCTTTCCGGTCCGGGCGCCGTCGTCCGGGCAGCCGAGTCGTTCGCGATACTCGTTCCAGCTTTCGATGAAGCGGCAAACATGCCGGATCTGTTCACCGAGCTGGCTCAGACCTTTCGCTCCCACGAGATCGACGGGGAAGTGATCGTCGTGGACGACGGCTCGGATGACGGGACGCTCGAGGCCGCTCGCGAGGCCGCGACGGCTGCCGGGCTCGAGCGCGTCCAGTTCCTCCGTCACCGGATCAACCGGGGCAAGACCTCAGCGATCGTCACCGGCGCACGGGCCACGGATGCCGATGTGCTGGTGTTGTTCGACGCCGATCTGCAACACTCGACTGACGAGATTCCACGGTTCCTCGCCGAGCTCGACGCCGGATTGGACGTGGTGACAGGTCGCAAGGTGGGCAAGTACGACAAGCGCCTGGTATCGGGGACCTACAACGGAATCGCCCGCCGACTGTTCGATGTTCCGGTGCGCGATATGAACTCGATGAAGGCGTTCCGGAGTGAAGTTCTCGATGATCTCCAGCTCCGAGAGGACTGGCACCGATACCTCGTGGTGCTGGCACATGCGAGGGGATGGAAAATCGGGGAGATCGACATCGACCTGCTGCCGAGACGTCACGGCGAGTCGAAGTATGGCGGACGTGGACGAATCGTAGTTGGAATGCTCGATCTCGTGGCGGTCTGGTTTCAGCTCGCATTCAGTCGAAAGCCCCTCATGTTCTTTGGGGTGACCGGACTCGGGCTGCTGGCTCTCGGCGGGATCGTGGGTCTCGTCGCCATGTGGTTCAGATTCGTGCAGGGCACCGGATTCCGTCCGCTGCTCTACCTGGTCATACTCCTCGTCCTGTTGGGTGGCTTGCTGTTCGTCGCCGGACTGATCGGGGAACTCGTGGCAGGACTCAGGGCCGAAGTCGATGAGCTGCGGAGAGATCTGCGGCACCGCGGTCGGTCCTGACCTGCCTCGACGGAATCGAACCTCGAACTCCCGCACCGGCTTGCAAGTACTCCACGTCGTCACGTCGTTTCCGCGCACTCCGACCGATCCCATCACGCCGTGGCTCGTGGAGCTCGTCCGGCGCCAGCGGGAGTCAGGAATCGATGCAAGGGTCTTCGCTCCGGCATATCGAGGCGGACCGGCGATTGAGCCGTTCCCGGAAATCCCGGTCGCCCGATTCCGCTACGCGCCCGAGTCGCTCGAGACGCTGACCCACGAAGAGTCAGTCCCCGACCGGATCCGGCATCATCCGTCGGCAGTCAGTCTCCTCCCTCTGTACCTTGCCGGCGGCATCCGCGCGGCACACGACGCGGGGCATGATCAGCCCGACGTGGTGCACGTACACTGGCCGATGCCGCATGCCCTGTTCGGAGCCGCCGTGAGGCATGGATCGGGGGACCGGACCGCCGTCGTGTGCAGCTACTACAGCGTCGAGCTGAACTGGGTGACGCAGAAGCTGCGGCCGCTCCTGCCGTTCCTTCGCTGGACCGCCCGGACCGCAGACGCGGTGACCGCAATTTCGAATTCCACGGGAGCCGCCGTGCGACGGCTCACGGAACAGCCGGTGAGTATCGTTCCCTATGGCGCGGCCCTGGACGACGACGGCTTGCCCTCTGTTCGACCGGCACTGTCCGGGGATGGGCCCCTCAGGGTCCTGTTCGTCGGACGTCTGGTGGAGAGGAAGGGAGTCGAAGTCCTGGTGCGGGCGCTGGCTGGCCTCGCCTCACTGCCCGACGCGGAACTCACTGTCATCGGGGCGGGCGAGCGGGCCGACGTGATTGAGCGGACGGCACGCCTTCACGGCGTGGCAGATCGTGTCCACCTCAGGGGAACCGTTACTCGCGAAGAGTTGGTCCGGAGCTACTCGAATCACGACGTGTTCGTGCTCCCGGCGGTGGTCGACGCGAAGGGGGACACGGAGGGGCTCGGAGTCGTACTGCTCGAGGCGCTGAGATTCGAACGGCCCGTCATTGCGAGCGATCTTGGTGGAATTCCCGATATCGTCGAGCACGAGCGCACGGGGCTGCTCGTGCCGCCCGGGGACCCGGCCATCCTGGGCTCCGCGATCGAGTCCCTTGCCCGAAATCCCGACCGGGCGAGACAGATGGCATTGCGGGGAAGGCAGGTGGCGAGGGATCGCTTCGGCTGGGACCGGGTGCTCGAGAGCACGAGCCGTGTATATGCTTTCGCCATGGAGATTCGTCGTGGCGCGTGAGCACGCGACGGCCGACCGTTACGGTGCCCTGGTTACGTCGGAGGAGTACCGGAAGAGCCGGAAGGCGAAGGCGGAGGTCATCTGGCATCTGTGTGGTTCGCATCTGCGGCGAGCCGGGCACGCCGCAGACCTCGGCGCGGGCACGGGTATCATTCGAGCAGCACTTGAAGATAAGATGGATAAACCTCTGTATGGTTTCGAGATCGATACATCGTTCGTCGAGATTCGTGACCGAATGGTCGCAGCGGATGTGGAGCGGCTGCCCGTGTCCGACGAATCTCTGGATTTCGTGCTGATGAACCACCTTTACGAGCACGTGTCGGACCCGGCCGCTCTGTTCCGGGAAGCGTTTCGAGTCCTCGCGCCCGGCGGAGACGCCTACGTGACAGCGGGGAGTCGACTGGCAGTAATGGAACCGCATTACAGGCTGCCTTTTCTCAGCTGGTTACCTCGTCCGGCTGCCTCCGCGTACCTTCGGCTGTCCGGCCGGGGGGGTGCCTACGAGGGGATCCGATTCCTCACTTACGGACCGCTGTGCCGTATGATGAGAGAGGCCGGATTCACGGTGCATGACATCACGGAGCAGGCCATTGACGAGCTGTTGGAGCGTACCTGGGGAGAGCCATGGACCGATCTATGGGCGCGGGCCGGAGCACTGTCTGCCGGGGCCCGATCGCGCCTGCTTCGCCTGGCCTCACCACAGTGGTTCTTCCTGATCGGGAAGCCGGAGCACGACATGGGTGAGAGGCAGGGCAATGGTGACGTCCAGACGGGGGCGGAATGACTGGCGAGAAATTCCGACCACCTGCATGGGTACTGTTCTCCGGCGTCTGCGTGCTGCTTTCAGTCCTGTTCTACCGGGACTTCGTGTTCGGCCCCGACACGATGCTGTTCGGCACGGACATGCTCGACCAGGCGTATCAGCTCCGGAAGTTCGGGGTCGAGGAGATCCGGAGCGGGCGGGGATTCCCGCTGTGGAATCCTTTTGTATACGGAGGACTCCCATACTTGGCCGTGCTGCCGGGTCCGGTATTCTATCCGACCAGTCTCCTGTACCTCGTGATGCCGCTGCACCGGGCGATCGGCTGGACGTTCGTCCTGCACACCGCTCTCGGTGGGATCTTCGCCTACGCAGCCGGAAGATCACTGCGCCTCGGGCCATGGGCCAGCGCTGTCGCCGGGCTCGCGTTCATGTTCACCGGGATGGTCGTGTCCACCCTGTACGGCGGACACGACGGCCGGATGTTCGTCATGGTGCTCGTCCCCCTGGGATTTGCGTTTCTCGAACGAGGATTGCAGTCCGGACGACCGGGCTGGTTCGTCGGTATGGGCCTGGTCGTGGCCCTGCAGATATTCACGCCGCACGTGCAGCTGATGTACTATTCGTCTCTGTGTCTGTCGCTCTACGCCCTGGTGCGGATCGTGGTGATCTGGCGGAGTGACGAGACGGAGGGACCCGGCCCGGCACGGCTGCTCGGCTGGTTCTCGGTCGGATTCGTGCTCGCGGGACTGATCGGAGCTGCACAGTTGGTCCCTACCTGGCGCATCCTGGATATCGCCGTGCGCGGCGGGACCGGGGAATCC
>JBDGUZ010000063.1:0-12002 GCA_039585915.1 Gemmatimonadota bacterium | reverse complement strand
CCTCGAGTTCGAGCCCGACTTTGCGAAACAGCTCTTCCGCGTTCGGAAACTGCATGATCACGCCAATGGATCCCGTGATCGAGCCCGGCAATGCGAAAACCGAGTCCGCCGGAAGAGCCACGTAATATCCGCCCGACGCCCCGATTTCTCCGATCCAGGCAATCAGCGGCCTGTCATCCTCCATGCGCAGCCGCTGCAGCTCGGCGTGGATCGACTGCGAAGCGCCGACGCCGCCGCCGGGAGACCTGATCTCCAGCACGAACGCGCGGACCGACGGGTCATCCCGAAATGCCTGAAGCTCCCGAACGAATCGAGTCTCCGAGTCGATGATGCCTACTATGGGGAGCACTGCTACCCGCTTCTTCGTCAGGCCCGGGATCCTGCCTCCAAGCAGCAGCCTGGCGGTTAGGAAGGCGCCCGACGCGAACAGCACGAGCAGGAGCACGATACCGAAAATGCCGGTTCGTCGTTGCAAGTCCAAATGCCCCCAGTAGATGGGGAAAGTCCGAGGAGCGCGGGAGACCCGAGGAGTCCACCGTGCCCTCCGACGACGAGGAAACGTAGCGTCAGGGGCGGAGCGCTGTCAACCGGTTGGGGGAGCGATACTTGCGCTTATCGCTTCGACGAAGCGATCGAACAGGTACCGACTATCGTGCGGACCGGGCGCAGCTTCGGGATGATATTGGACTGCGAATACCGGAAGATCCGAGTGCGCAACGCCTTCGATCGTTCCGTCGTTGAGGTTGCGATGGGTGACCCGCAGCGCCGGAGCGCCGGCTACTTCGTCCCCTTCCCCGACGATCGCGAACCCGTGATTCTGCGAGGTGATTTCTACCGCCCCGGTATCGAAATTCCGGACCGGGTGATTCCCGCCGCGGTGTCCATACCGCAGTTTCCAGGTGCTACCACCGAATGCCCGCGCGATCAGCTGACACCCGAGACAGATGCCGAACACCGGCATCCCCGCGCTGGCCAGCTCCCGCAGTTTCTCGGGTGCGCCCGGGATCGCCTCCGGGTCACCCGGCCCGTTCGACACGAATACACCGACCGGCTCTCGTGCGAGGATCTCCTGCGCCGTGACGGACGCGGGCTCGACCCGCACCCGGAATCCGGCGGAGGCGATCAGATCCAGGCTCCGCTGTTTCACGCCGTAGTCGAGACACACCACGACACCCCGCTCCTCACCGCTCGCCTCGATCTCGTACGGCTCGGGAGTCGTTACGCCGGTCGCCAGGTCCCGACCCGCCATCGGTGGCTCTGAAAGCAGTCTCTCGAGTGCCTGCTCCTCGCTCCACTCTGCGGGTACGATCAGCCCGCGCATCGCTCCCAGTTCCCGGACGTGCCGCGTCACCGCTCGCGTATCGACGCCGACCAGCGTCGGGATGTCGTGCTGCTCGAGATACGCCGGAAGTGAATCCTCCGTCCGCCATCCGTGCCGTGCATCGGACATCTCTCGCACGACGAATCCCGCCACCCACGGACGCCGGGACTGGGCATCGAGACCGGTGACGCCGTAATTCCCGATCATCGGCGCAGTCATCACCACGATCTGGCCGGCGAACGACGGATCCGTAAGGACTTCCTGGTAGCCGGTGAGGTTCGTGGTGAACACGATCTCTCCAGCACCCGTACCTCTGCTACCCGCCATTCTTCCGGGAAACCGGCGACCGTCCTCCAGCAGGAGTGCTCCGTCGTACACTTGCGTCAGTGGCACGAGCTTTGTCCCTTCAGGCTCCGTCGTACGAATGGAACTACCCCGTGGGGCGTCCCTTGGATGAGAAAACGGTGTATATCTACGCGGACGAGTCCTGCCTGGGCAACCAGTTCCGCGACCGCGCGCGCCCGGGAGCCGCAGCCGGCCTGATCGAGCGATTCGACGATCGGCGCGGCTGGCACCGGCGCGATTATGCTCTGTTCGAGCCCGACACCACGAACAACCGGATGGCCCTCCTGTCGGCGATCGCAGGTCTCTCCAGCCTCAAGCGCCCGTGTGACGTGGTGTTCACGTCGGACAGCCAGTATCTCGTGCGCGGCATGACGGAATGGGTGCATGGTTGGGCCCGGAAGGGCTGGAAGCGCAAGGGCGGTCCGATCGAGAACCTCCCTTCGTGGCGCCGGCTGGTCGACGAGGCTCGACGCCACCGGATCGAATGGTGCTGGGTCAAGGGACACGCCGAACACCCGAAGAACGAATACGCGAACGACCTGGCGACCAGGACCGCGAAGGACGGAAAGTCCTTCGACGGTCTCGTGCCGTCCGGTTTCGAAGCATGGATCGAGACCGAACAGGACAACGGCCGGTTTCCGGAGTTCTTCGACGTGCCGCCAGACCATCCGTTCAGCCCCGCACCACCCCCTCCTGGATGAACGACGGGCCGTCCCGAAGGACGGCCCGGATACAGCCTCTGTCGAGCCCGAACCTGCTCAGCTCAGTTCGAGCCGCCCTCTCCCTCGCCCTCTTCCGGCGGAGGCGCTTCGACGGGAGCCGGCTGCTGTGCCTCGCCGCCGGCTGCGTCGTCCTGCAGCATGGACGGTGCTGCCCCTTCGCCCTCCGCGTCCAGTACCGAAGTCGGCGCGGCTGCCGGCGTCTGAAACTCAGACCGCAGGATCGACTCCGCCGGTCCTGTGCCGCGGGCCGAAATGACCGCGAGGAGCAGCGAAAGAGCCAGGAACAGGGCCCCTCCGATCCAGGTCGCGCGCGTGAGCACATTTGCCGCCTGGCGACCACCCATGATCGAGTCGGTCGAGGAGGAGGCACCGCCGAACTCGGCCGCGAGCCCTCCGCCCTTGCCCGACTGCAACAGAATGATCGCGATCAGGAACAGCGACAACAGGCTGATCAGGACAACTAGTATAGTGAACATCAGACCTCGGTTTCCGGTGTAAAAACGCCGCGGGCCTCTCGGCCCGCAGCACAACAAAAGCTAGCGTTTTGGCCGCGGACCGTCAACGCGCCCCTATGGGACTGGCGCAGATCGAGGCGAACGCCTCGGGGTCCAGGCTCGCGCCACCCACGAGAACTCCATCCACACCTGGTACCGCCATCAGCTGTTCGATGTTCGCTGGCTTCACGCTACCGCCGTACAGGATCACGGCCGAGTCGGCCAGTTCCCCACCTCCTCCACCCCGAATCGCCTCTCTGACGATCTCGTGAGCCTGGCCCGCATCTCCCGGAGACGCCGTACGGCCCGTGCCGATCGCCCACACGGGCTCGTACGCCCAGGTCAGCGACTGGCCATCCACCGAGGCGAGAACCGCACGGACCTGCCTTTCGAGTACCTCGGACAGCATTCCTGCCTCCCGCTCCTCCAGCGTCTC
The DNA here is from genome assembly GCA_039585915.1 of Gemmatimonadota bacterium. GTDB lineage: Bacteria > Gemmatimonadota > Gemmatimonadetes > Palauibacterales > Palauibacteraceae > Carthagonibacter. The sequence goes on along the minus strand of JBDGUZ010000063.1, from coordinate 8,684 downwards.
ACCGATACACACGATCGGCCGCAGCCCCGCATCCAGAATCCGGCCGACTTTGGCAGACACCAGCGCATCGTCATCTCCGAATTCCCGTCGTCGCTCAGAGTGACCTGCCAGCGCCCAGGCCAGTCCCGCCTCGGCGGCCATGAGTGCGGAGATGGACCCCGTGTGGGCTCCATCGACTTCTTCGTGCACGTCCTGGATTCCGGCTTCCAGGTCCGGCCGCCGCTCGGTGGCACGGACGAACGCTTCCAGACTGATCGCAGGGGGAAAGAACGCTACTCTCCGGTCCGGGTGGGCGGAATACAGAGATGAGAAGCGATCGACGAATTCCTCCGCTTCCCGCGGTCCCTTGAACATTTTCCAGTTCGCAGCGAACAGCGGCTTCGCCCGTGTACTCATAATCCCATCCTGTCGAGAGCGTCGAGCCCGGGAAGCGAGCCCTGCGCCAGGTACTCGAGCGCAGCTCCACCTCCGGTCGAGACATGCGACACGGCCCCGGCAAGACCTGCCTGCCGGATCGCGCTGGCCGAGTCTCCGCCGCCGACAACCGTGAAGGCCCCCTCTGCCGTCGCCTCGGCGGCTGCCCGGGCCATTCGTACCGTCCCCGAGTCGAAACCGGGACGCTCGAACAGTCCCATCGGGCCATTCCAGAAGAAGGTCCGGCTTTCGCCGATCGCGTGGGCGAATGTCTCCCGCGTCTTCGGTCCGATGTCAAGTGCCGCGCGATCGGCCGGAATGGCATCGACCGGGACGATCTCGGACAGGGTCGCATCGGGGGCCCCTGCTTCCGCCACCACGAGGTCAGTCGGAAGGCTGAGCCGGTGCTCAGGTCGATCGAGGAATCCGGCCGCCACGTCCAGCGCGTCTCCCTCCACGAGCGACCTTCCGGTGCCCAGACCCGAGGCCCGGATGAACGTATTTGCCATGGCGCCACCGACGAGCACGGCATCCGCACGATCGAGGAAAGCCTCTATCAACGGGATCTTGTCGGAAATCTTCGCACCTCCGAAGGCGACTACGAACGGACGTTCGCGCGGATCCCGCAATTCGGCGAACGCCTCGAGCTCGGACTCGACGAGGAATCCAGCCACCGCCGGGCTCAGGATTCCGGCGACTCCGACTACCGACGAGTGCTCCCTGTGCGTGCTGCCGAACGCATCGTTCACGAACATGTCTCCGAGACGCGCCAGTCGCTCGGATAGATCCGGATCGTTCCGGGTCTCACCTGGAAGAAATCGGGTATTCTCCAGCAGAAGAACACTCCCCTCCTGCAACCCCCGGGTCGCTTCGACCGCCCGGTCCGTATCCGTCTCCGCGACGAACTTCACGGGGGAGCCGAGCAGCCGCTCGAGAAACGGGGCGACAGGGGCCAGCGAATGGCGAGGCACGACCTCGCCTTTCGGCCGGCCGAGATGCGATACCAGCACGGGCCTGGCTCCATGTTCGAGCAGGTATCGCAGCGTCGGAAGGCTCGCCTCGATCCGGTTCGCGTCCCGGATCGTGCCGTCTTCATCCATCGGGACGTTGAAGTCCACCCGGACGAGCACCCGCTTCTCGCGGAGCTCGTCCGGATCCAGGTCCCGCAAGGTCTTTGGTCGCATCGTCCCTCCGGGATCAGAGGTGCTCGCCGATCCGTCGCGCGAGATCCACGCAGCGGCTCGAGTAGCCCCACTCGTTGTCGTACCAGGAGATGACCTTGACTAGCGCCCCGTCGACCACGGCGGTGCTCGGGGCGTCGAGGATCGAGCTCCTCGGATCACCGACGTAGTCGATCGATACCAGTGGAGCGTCCTCGTATCCCAGGATACCGGCCAGCCCGCCTTCGGAGGCGGCCTTCATCGCGGCGTTCACTTCCTCCACGCTGGTCGAGCGCTCGACCGTCGCCACGAGATCGACGATCGACACATTCGGGGTCGGGACCCGCATCGCCATCCCGTCGATCTTCCCCTTTACAGCCGGAATCACCAGCCCCGTCGCCTTTGCCGCACCAGTGGACGTCGGAATGATCGATACGGCAGCCGCCCGCGCGCGTCGCAGGTCTTTGTGCGGCACGTCGAGGAGGGCCTGGTCGTTCGTGTAGCTGTGAATGGTCGTCATGAGTCCGTTCTTGAACCCGAACTCGTCCACCAGGACCTTCACCACGGGTGCCACGCAGTTCGTCGTACAGGAAGCATTCGAGATGATGTTCTGTGTGGCGGGATCGTAGGCGTCGTCATTCACACCGAGCACGAGCGTGATGTCCGGATCGACGGCCGGAGCCGTGATGATAACCTTCTTCGCGCCGGCATCCAGGTGTTTCTGAGCGTCCGCGCGCTTCCGGAACAGGCCTGTTGCCTCGAACACGATGTCGACTTCGAGGTCTGCCCACGGCAGCGTCGCCGGGTCCCGCTCTGAGAGCACTGTGAAACGCTCGCCATTGATGATCAGATCGTTGCCATCTACGTCCACCTCGCCACCGAACGTCCCGTGAACCGAATCGTATTTGAACAGATGGCCGAGGGTCTTTGCGTCCGTAAGGTCGTTGATGGCGACGAGGTCGAGGTCGCCTATACCGCCCTGCAGGGCCGAGCGGAGGATATTCCGGCCGATCCGGCCGAATCCGTTGATCGCGATCTTCACCGACATATTTCCTTCTCCTCGATGTTGAGGGGACAGACGTGGCCGGCCGGGACCCAGGCGCCACCGGTGAACCAGTACCTTGCAGGGGAACCGAGCCGCGGACAACCCCCTCCCGGGGTCAGACTCCGGGAAGCCGCGGCGGGGTCCGTGCGAAGCTTACGACTCCGGCACATCTGAAGCCCGCAGCTTCGAGGGTGGCTGCACACGCACACGCGGTAGCCCCGGTGGTAATCACGTCATCCACCAGAACGAGCGGAAGATTCGCCAACCCGTGTTTCGAGCCGGCCTCGGCCAGGAACGACGGATCGACCCGAAACACACCCTGAACGTTCAACGCTCGATCCGCGCGCCCGGATCGCACCTGTCGGCGGCCCTGCCTCCTCCGAATCAGCGCCGTCCTGCACGGCCAGCCGAGCTCGCGCGCGAGCTGGTCGGCGAGGAGGCCGGCCTGGTTGTATCCGCGCTCCCGCAGGCGGGCCGGGGCCAGGGGTACGGGGACCAGGAGCGCCGGTCCGGGAGCCAGGCGCCGCGCAGCCGGCGCCATGAGTTCTCCCATCCGTGAGGCGAGCGACGTCCAGCCCCTGTACTTCAGCCCATGCACAAGGGACTCGGCCGGCGGCTCATGCAGGAACGCGGACTCCGTCCGTCGAAGCTGCTCGGGCCATGACTCGCATTCGCCGCACCTGTCGGGCGAAGAAAGGTCGGGGAGCCGGGTAAATCCGCAGCGGGGACACCTGGGGCGTGGGATCCGGGGAAATCGGGACTCGCACGCCCCACACACAGGGGACCGCCCGGCTGCCACCGTCACCCCACATGCGACACAGACCGGGGGCAGCAGGAGGTCGAATACCGTCTCTACCAGCCGTACCGGATGGAGCCCGATCATCGAACGGCGTCCTCCAGCGACTTCCACATCGCATCCCGAACGGCTAGCGGCATTGGTCGGGCCAACCATCGCTCGAGCGACAGAACGCCCTGCTCGAACAGAACGGCGAGACCATCGCGGGCCCGCGCACCTCTCTCGCGCGCATGTTTCGTCCACCGCGTCTCGCCGGGTACGTACACGAGATCAAGAGCATATCCCGGCGGGTCATCTCGGATCTCGAGCGGAAGCGGATCCGTCGGGTTCAGGCCGAGCCGGGTCGCCTGGATAACGAGGTCGTAACCTCCCCGGGTAAGCGGAGTCCGCGCGACCGAAATCGATGCCTGACAGCAAGGGGCCAGCTGCTCAACGAGAGCCGTGGCTCGATCCGGATTCCGGTTGAGCACGGAGATGCCGGCGGCTCCCGCACGACTCGACGCGACCACCGCCGCGCGCGCCGCGCCTCCTGCTCCGAGGACCAGTACAGAGGCGCCGACAGCATCGAGACCGGGCATGGACTGCAGCACGGCGAGGATCCCACCCACGTCCGTGTTGTCTCCCTCCAGCCCACCGGCCGCGTCCGACCAGAAGCAATTACAGGCCCCGGTGAGCAGAACGTCGTCCGACGCGGCGTCGAGCACCGAGGCCGCTGTCTGCTTGTGCGGCACCGTGACGTTTCCGCCGCCGGAGAGTGCGAGTGCCTCGATCGCGGTCCGGACATCCCCGGGCCGATCCGACTGTACCCGGACCAACCGATACTCCGCTTCCAGCCCGATCTCGCGAAACGCCGCCTTCTGCATTACAGGCGACAGCGAGTGCCGCACTGGATCACCGACGAGACCGAAGACCTTCACGAGTCCGGAGCCCCGGCAGTCGATTGTCCGGCCGGCCCACCGCCCAGCTCACCGAACAGCGCGTCAACACACTCTTCCAGCACTTCCCACGTCGCCTCATACGCTTCGACACTTGAGCCGAACGGGTCCGGAACATCGAGACCGTGCAAAGGATGGCTGACCGGCAGGAATTCCGTGGCGAGAATGACCGGGGCTCCCGGAGCCAGGTGGGTGACCGCATCCGAATGACGCCTCGTCATCGCGATGACGAGATCTGCGCTCGAGATCCTCTCGGGCGTGAGCGCGCGGGAACGATGATCCGACAGGTCGACACCTCGATTCATCGCAACGCGAACGGCCATGGCGGAGGCCACCGATCCGTCCTGCGCCCCGGTCCCCGCCGACGTGATGCCGAGTCCGGCGAACCCTCCTGCCGCCGCCTGCTGTTTCGCCTGCGCCTCCGCCATCGGGCTGCGGCACGTATTCCCCGTGCACACGAACAACACGCTCCGCTCCGTCACACGACTCCCCCTCTCATCATTCGAACGTGCGCCCGAGGATTCGCTTGAGCGCCGACCTCGCGACAGCTCCCTCTCGCAGCACGCGGATTTCCCCGTCCCGGAGGGAGAGGAGCGTGGACGGCGGCGGGCCCGCCAGGTCGCCTGCCGCGACGAACAGCAGGGGCCTGCCCGGATCAGCCATCGCCTGCAGTGTGGCGCGTGCTTGATCGACCGTGCGGGCCGGCGCTGCCCCGCTCGGATTCAGGCTCGTGGAGCCGAGGGCGCCGTCCCAGCGCTCGAGGATCGCTCGGGTGGCTGGGTGCGCCTCGGCGCGAACCGCCAGTCCGGATGTAGAACCGTCGTCCAGCACCAGGGTCAGAGGACCCGGCCAGAATGAATCCGCCAGGACTTCGGCGACCTCCGGCCACGTTACACCGGGAAACACGCGCCTGAGCCTGTCGACATCGAATACGAGGCGGAGGATCGGAGTAGCGGTGGTCCGGCCCTTCAGCCGGGAGGCGATAGAATCGGTTCCTGGGTCTCCCCCGCCGAGACCGTACACCGACACCGTGGGGTGAGCCAGCAGAGCTCCCGACGCGAGACCCGCGCAAGCGCGTTCCACCCATTCATCCCTGACCACCGCGCAATCGAGCTCGACGAATCGCGCCATTCCCTCAGCTCGTCTCCACTCGGGGCACTTCGATCCCTTCGGCTGCGGGATCACCACTTCGCACGAGCCACTCGGCCAGCGCCAGGTCCGCCCGGGTCGTGACCTTCAGATTCAGGGGATCACCATCGACGACGCGCACCGAAATCCCAGCCTCTTCCGCGAGGCAGGCGTCGTCCGTCGCATCTGTACCATCACGGGCAGCCCGTTCGTGGAGCTCCCGAAGCAGGGCGAGCGGAAACCCCTGCGGAGTCTGCACCGCACGCAGCCGATCCCGGTCGAGCGTGGATAGCACTCTGCCTCCCTCCCCCACCAGCTTCACGGTATCGGTGAGTGGCAATCCGGGAATCGTCGGACCCTCCCGGCAGGCCTCCGCCACCCGGCCGATCAGCTTCGCCGACAGGAACGGGCGAGCGCCGTCGTGGACGAGCACAGTCTCGTGCCCGCCGGACAGACCGGCGATGCCCAAGCCAACGGAGGCCCGGCGCGTGGGACCGCCCTCCACGAGCGCGTCGCACATCCCCGTGAGCCAGTCGGGCGGAGCCGTGGCGATTCCTGCCGGCACAACGACCACGAGCTCGGAAATGTCAGGGTGCCGCGACAGCGCATGACAGCTCCAGGCGAGCAGCGGCACGGTTCCCAGCGCCCGGAACTGCTTGGGCTCCCCCCCGAGGCGTCGTCCCGACCCCGCCGCGACGATGACCGCGCCCGCATTCATGGATCTCTCACCAGGCGCAGCGCATCGGACACGGTGTCGGCGAACCGGGCGCCAGGGTGGCGTCCCAGCGAGCCTTTGAGACTCCCGGACAGAACGACGGTCTTCAACCCGGCGCGAGCTGCCGCGCTCACTCGCGCTTCCGCATGAGACACGGCGCGAAGCTCACCGCCGAGCCCGAGTTCAGCCACAAACGCCATACCGGCAGGAAGCGGACGATCGAAGCTCGCGGAGGCGAGCGCTGCGGCGACGGCCAGATCGGCCGCCGGATCCGTCAGCCGGAGGCCCCCGATCACGCTGAGGAACACGTCGCTGTCGCCGAGATCCAGGCCGGCTCGCCGCCCCAGGACTGCCAGGATGATGTTGAGGCGGCGGGGCGGAAACCCGGTGGCGATCCGTTGCGGTGACGAATAGCGGGAACGCGCCGTGAGAGCCTGGATTTCCGCGGGAAGCGGACGAGTACCGTGTAGCGACACTGCGATCGCGGACCCGCTGACGCTCGCCGGCCGATCCTCCAGGAACAGCGAGGTCGGATCGGCGACCGGTTCGAGGCCGCTCTCCGTCATCCGGAAAACCGCTAGCTCGTCCACGCTGCCGAACCTGTTCTTGCTTCCACGCAGGATCCGGTACTCGCCTGAGCGCTGCCCCTCGAAATGCAGGACCACATCCACCAGGTGCTCGAGCGTTCGGGGGCCCGCCAGAGCGCCGCCCTTGGTCACGTGGCCCACCAGCACGGTCGCAGCACCCGTCGTCTTCGCGAACGACTGCAGAGACGCGGAGCAGGCCCGCACCTGCGTGACCGTCCCGGGCGCGGAGCTCACGTCGTCACTCGACACGGTCTGAATGGAGTCAATGCACAGCAGGTCCGGCTTTTCCGCCTCGGCGGCAGCGAGGATCTCTTCCAATCGATCGGTCGACAGGAACCGGACTCCGGCGGATTCCGTACCCAGGCGCTCGGCTCGGAGCCCAATCTGCTGTCTTGATTCCTCCCCCGACACATACAGAACTCTCGCGCCTGTCGAATGTGCGCGACCAGCGGCCTGCAGAAGGAGAGTAGACTTTCCGACTCCCGGCGCCCCTCCGAGCAGCAAAATGGAGCCCGGGACAAAGCCGCCGCCGAGCACCCGGTCGATGTCACCGAGATCGAGGGACCGTCGAGCGGGAACGCCGTCAGCTGCGCTCAAATCTCCGAGAGTCGACACTTCAGGAGGTGCCACGTCCGACGAGCCTGCGCGGGCGCTACCTCGACCCTTACCTGAGAATGCCGGGGCCTCGACAAGGGAGTTCCAGGAACCGCACGCCGGGCAGCGGCCCTCCCAGCGCAGGGACTCGCCGCCGCACTCACGACAGAAGAAGGCTGTCCGCGCCTTCAGTTCCCCGACTCCCGCGGCGCCAGCGACTCGAACAGCGTATACGGTTTATGGAAGTAAAGCTGAACGGTACCCGTAGGGCCGTTTCGCTGCTTTCCGACGATCAGCTCCGCCCGCCCCTCCAGCGACTCGCCCTTGTCGTCGAGCATGTCACCGTCCTTCCGATACGCCTCCTCACGGTACACGAACATCACGACGTCCGCGTCCTGCTCGATCGCCCCGGACTCCCGCAGATCAGCCAACAGCGGTCGCTTGTCCGTGCGCTGCTCGGGTCCCCGGGACAGCTGGGACAGCGCGATCACCGGGATGTTCAGCTCCTTTGCCACAGCTTTCAGGGATCGGGAGATGGCGCTGATCTCCTGCTGTCGGTTTTCGACGTTTCTCGGGCCAGCCATGAGCTGCAGATAGTCCACCACGAGCATTCCGAGGTTGGTCTCGGCCGCGAGCCGTCGCGCCTTCGCTCTCACCTCGAGCGCCGTGATGGCCGGCGAATCGTCGATCCAGATCGGAGCCGTGTTCAGGTGGCCCGCTGCCGTCGCCAGCCGGGCGTACTCGTCATCCTGCAGGCGGCCGCGACGAAGTCGACCGGAGTCGACTCGCCCCTCGGCGCACAGGAGACGCTGCACGAGCGACTCCTTCGACATCTCGAGCGAGAATATGGCTACCGAGACGTCCTGCTCGATCGCCGCATGCTGAGCGAAGTTAAGGGCGAGAGCCGTCTTTCCCATCGAAGGCCGACCGGCCACGACCACCAGGTCTCCTGGCTGAAACCCCGCTGTCATGTTGTCGAGATCGGGGAAGCCGGCCGCGACGCCGGTAACCGAACCAGGGCTCTGCTGCAGTTCCTCGATCCGTTCGAACGTCGGCCACAGGATTTCCTTGATCCACACGAAGCCCTGGCGCTCGGACGCCTGCGCGATCTGGAAGATCCGCTGCTCCGCCCGATCCAGCGTGTCATCGACTTCGCCGGCGGGCGCAACGTATGCGTCCTGGATGATGTCGGTGGACGCTTCGATCAGCTTCCGGAGAACAGACTTGTCCTTCAGGATCCGGCAGTGATACTCAATATTCGCCGCGGTTGGAACAGCATCCACGAGGCGCGCCAGATAGGACATTCCGCC
>JBDGUZ010000062.1:0-12003 GCA_039585915.1 Gemmatimonadota bacterium | reverse complement strand
CAGCCCGCTGCTCAACCGCAAGGACACGCAGAAGGCGCTGTATGACGTGAAGCGGATCATCGAAGACGGCCTGGCCCGCGAACTGAACCTGATGATGGTCCAGGTCCCGCTGATAGTCACGGTCGACAGCGGCGTGAACGACATGCTCGATCGGGACGGCTCTCGAACTCCGATCGAATTCAACGCCGGCCTCGGGCTCGAGACTCCAATCCGGGCCAGTGTCGTGCAGGCCGCGACGAAGTGGAAGCGGCCGGCACTCAAGCTGTTCGACTGTGAAGTCGGAGAGGGTATCAACACCGACATGCGGGCGGTTCGGAAGGACTATTTCCTCGACCACGATCACAGTTCGTATGTCGACCAGTGGGATTGGGAAAAGGTGATCTCCGCCGACCAGCGGAACCTCGAATTCCTCAAGTCGACGGTGCGTGGCATCTGGAAGGTCCTGAAGGAGGCGGAAGAGCACGCTCTGACGAACTACCCGGCGCTCAACGACCCGCGTTACCCGTCGTTGCCGGACGAGCTCGTGTTTCTGCACGCCGAAGAAATCCTCGACATGTACCCGGACCTGCCGCGCAAGCAGCGCGAGACACGGGTGATCCAGGATCACGCGCAGGCGATCTTCATCATCGGGATCGGCTCGGTACTCAAGGACGGATATCCGCACGAAATGCGGGCTGCGGACTACGATGACTGGGTGACGGACACTTCCGCGGAGACCGGCAAGGACACGCACGGACTGAACGGTGACATCCTCGTGTGGAACCCGGTGACGAAGCGACGTCACGAGCTGACATCGATGGGGATCCGGGTGACGAAGGAGACCCTCCTCAAGCAGCTCGAGATCAGCGACCAGATGGACTTCCTCGAGCAACCGTATCACCAGGCGATCGTGAACGACGAGATCCCGCTCAGCATCGGTGGCGGTATCGGCCAATCCCGCACCTACATGCTGCTGCTGCGCAAAGCACACCTGGGCGAGGTGAGCGTCACGGTGTGGCCGGACGAGTTGAAGAAGATCTGCGAGGAGAAGAACATTCACGTTCTCGAGTAGGCGACGGGGGCTCGTCTCGTCGACTTGTTCTGGCAGGGGGTCTGCGTCACGCGAAGCAGGCCCCTTCGCAGACCCGGTAACTGCGTGCTGCACCTCATGGTCGGAGTCGGTTATGTCTACTGAGCTTTCCGCGGGATCCAGAATCCTGGTGTGCGCGATTTCGGCCCTGGCCCTGGGCTGCGCCGGGCCCGAGGGAGACGCAGACGGGTCGTCGGACGCCGCCGCAACCGGTCATTCCGCCGGGGCGCAGCCGAACGTGATTCTCATCCTCGCCGATGACCTGGGATGGGGAGAGCTCGGGAGCTACGGTCAGACCCGGATCCTGACCCCGGTCCTCGACCGGCTCGCGGAGGAGGGCGTCCGGTTTACTCAGCACTATGCTGGTAGTCCCGTGTGCGCCCCGTCGCGCGACGTCCTGCTGACCGGGCTGCATTCCGGGCACGCGTACATTCGCGACAACGACGAGTTGTCCGAGCGAGGAGACGTGTGGGGGGACACGACCATCGAGGGCCAGCGGCCGATCCTGCCGGACACTTACACGCTGGGCCGGCTGTTCCAGGATGCCGGCTACGCAACGGGGGCGATCGGGAAGTGGGGGCTCGGCGGTCCGGGCAGCAGCGGCGAGCCGAACCGGCAGGGATTCGACCACTGGTACGGATACCTGTGCCAGCGGGAGGCGCACAATTACTACCCGACCCACCTGTGGAGGAACGGCGAGAAGGCCCCGCTGAAGGGGAACTCGTACTTCAAGGCGCACCAGCGTTTGCCGGAGTCCGCGGATCCGGGGGACCCGATGGAGTACGCGGACTTTTCGGGCCAGACCTACGCGATGGACGCGATGGCGGACGAAGCGCTCCGATTCATTCGGGACCATAGAGCCGAGCCGTTCTTCCTCTACCTTCCGTTCCCGGTCCCGCACCTGGCCCTGCAAGTCCCGGATTCGTCCGTGGCCGAGTACCGGGGCACGTTCCCTGAGACTCCCTATGTGGGAGACCGTGGCTACCTGCCGCATCCGGAGCCTCGCGCGGCCTATGCGGCGATGATCACACGGATGGACAGTGAGATCGGCCGCATCCTCGACCTGCTGTCCGAGCTCGGCCTCGACGAGCAGACGCTCGTCCTGTTCACCAGCGACAACGGACCGTCCTGGGTGGGCGGAGTGGACCGCGAGTTCTTCGGCAGCACCGGAGGTCTTCGAGGACGAAAGGCGCAGCTCAGGGAAGGCGGAATCCGCGTCCCGCTGATCGCGTGGTGGCCGGGCCGGGCTCCAGCCGGAGAGACCTCGGACCACATTTCGGGGTTCGCGGACTACATGGCTACGTTTTCGGAGCTGCTGGGTGTACAGCAAGAGTCGGGAGAGACCGACGGAGTCTCCTTCTTCCCGACCATTTCGGGACGCGGAACCGAGCAGGCACGAGCACCGTGGCTGTACTGGGAGTTCCACGGTGCGCAGGCGGTGCGGTTCGGCGACTGGAAGGCGTTCAGGGAGCGGGCGGACTCGCCGCTCGAGCTGTATGATCTGGCGTCCGATCCCGAAGAGACCACGGATCTCGGCAGCGTCCACCCCGACCTGGTCACCGAGGCAGAGGCGATCCTTGCTGACGCGCGGACCGAGTCCGTGCTGTTCCCACTGGTTCCCGAGGAGGAGTAGACATGGCGGTATTTCTGCGGCTCATTCCGGTCATACTCAGCGCGATTCTGCTCGCCGCCCATTTCTCCCGGGCGGGTTCGTCCGCTCTCGTCCTGCTGTCGCTCGGCTTCCCGCTGCTCTTGTTGTTCCGTCAGCCGTGGGCCGCTCGAACGGTTCAGCTGGCGTTGGTCCTGGGTGGATTCGAGTGGATACGCACAACGTGGAGTTTCGCCAGCCGGCGAATGGAACTCGGCGAGCCGTGGATTCGGCTCGTGGTTATTCTGGGTGTGGTTGCTTTGTTCACCTGGGCCTCGGCCCTTGTATTCCGCTCACCCCGCCTGCACTCGATCTGGTTCGGCGCCGATGCGGAGCCGACTCCGGTCCCGCCCGCGCCCGGAAGCTGACTCGGAGCCGGCTCAGATCAGCGCTTCGACGAGGGCCTCGAGGCCCTCGTCCACGTACCAGCCGAGATTCACCCGGAGCACCCTTCGGCCGCGCTCGAGCAGGGCTCTCTCATCACCGAGCGCCTGCGCTCGCTGCAGCACGGCGAATCCACCCGGCGAGTCCGGGATCGGGAGATCCACGGCGGCATCGGCTGTGAGCAGCAGGTACAGTCCGGTGTCCGGGCCGCCCTTGTGCAGCTGCCCGCTGGAATGCAGGTAGCGCGGTCCGTAGCTGGCAGTGGTAGCGACTCCCGTGCGGGCCTGCAGGACTTCACGCAGCTCGGACAGCATCTCATCCCGGTCGGGGCTGTCGGCGAAAAAGGCAAGGACCCCGATGTAGTCGCCCGACCCGGCCAGGTCCACGAAGCTCTGGACGAGCTGTTGCGCGGTGTCGCTGTTCAGGTCGCTGGCCCAATCCCGCTGGCTGTCGACATACACTTCGAGGCTGTCGGACGCGGCGGTCGGCTCGCCGGAGTCCGGCAACGCTCCGTTCGGAGATGCATCGAGAATTTCACGCGTGATGTTCTTGCTCGCGGTAACGTCGGGTTCGTCAAACGGATTTACGCCGAGGAGCGCTCCCGCGATCGCGGTGGCGATCTCCCAGCGCAGGAACTCGCCACCGATCGCCTCCGGCCTCGGCAAGGATATGCGGAGCACGGGGTGCCCGTCCTCGGCCAGTGCGCCGAGCAGGCTGTCCAGCGCCAGGTCCCGCTCTCCGTCGAGAACGATGTAGACGAACACGCGGTCCGGGCTATATCCGCCGACATCGGTGACTGTCTCGTGGGTAACGGGGATGATGCCCGTGCCCTCTTTGCCCGTGCTCTCTGCAACGAGTTGTTCGATCCACAGCGGGAGCGTGGTCAGGCTCGGGGAAGCGATCAGCGTGAGCTTGTCCCGGCCGGAATCTCGCAGGCTCGCCAGGGCCAGGCCGAGGAGGAGCCCGGGATTGTCGGAGTCCGGGATCTCGGGGGCGCACTCCGCCGCCACGTCTCGCGCGGAAGCGACGATCGCTTCCACGTCGACGCCGGCGAGCGCCATCGGCAGGAGACCGAACGGCGTGAGGGCGGAGAATCTCCCCCCGACGGCGAGAGGAGTCTCGAACGTCCTGCGAAACCCCCGGTCCTGTGCCTCCCGGATCAGGGCCGAGCCGGGATCCGTGAGCGCCACGAATCTCGATCCGGGCTGCGCCTCGCCAGCCTCGCGTACGAGTTCGTAGAACAAGCGATACAGAGACATCGTCTCGATGGTCGAACCCGACTTGCTCGCCACGAGGAACAGCGTCCGGAGCGGGTCGATGCGATTCGCAACGTCACGGATCGCATCGGGATCCACGTTATCGAGCACGATGAGCTCGGGATACCCGTCTATCTGCCCGAACGTCGTCGCGGCTACGAGCGGACAGAGACTGCTGCCGCCCATTCCGAGCAGTACGACGTGAGTCACGCCCTCATCGCTCACTTCCGCGGCAAAGCGGGTGATTTCGTACAACTCATCAGTGGCCCGGTCGGGCGCGTCCAGCCAGCCGAGGCGATTCCGGATGCGATCCATTACCTCCGGATCGTCTGTCCACAGCGATGGATCGCGCGCGGAGAGGCGGACGCCGAACCGCTGCTCGGCCACGGCATCTTTGAGAGCGCCCGGCACGGCCGCGGAACCCGCATCGCCGATCCACTTGAGGCGAGCGAGTCGAGGCTCGAGCACCTCCCGGCGCCGGGCCGCGAGGCCCACGATCAGTTTGTCGAACGGATCCACGAACTTGCCAGCTCCTTCGTTCACCAGCTGTTCGCAGACGGCGTCGATGTCGATTCCGACATCGGCCAGTCTCGCGAACACCCGCTCGGCCTCGTCAACATCTTCCCGGATCGCTCCCGGGCGGATGTCGCCCGCTCGCCCGAAGGCATCGATCGTCACCTCGGGCATCGTGTTGACCGTGTGCGGGCCGACCAGCGGCTCGACATACCTGGTGGGGTCGTATAGAGGATTCTTAGTGCTCGTGCTGGCCCACAGCAGCCGCTGCGGTCGAGCTCCGCCGTCGACCAGTTGTTGCCAGTCCTCTCGGCTCGCCCGCGACTCGAAACTTCGGTACGCCAGTCGGGCGCTGGCGATCGCGGCTGTACCGAACAGCGCTGCAGGTCCGTCGGGCTCCGTGCTGTTACGGTCGATCCGGTGAGCCAGGAGACCGTCCACCAGGACATCGATCCTGCTGAGGAAGAAGCTGGCGACGGATGCCACGGTGCCGAGCGGCCGGCCGGCCTCCTGCCGGCGTGTCAACGCACGGACGTAGGCTTCGGCGACCGCCTCGTAGGCCGGAATGGAGAACAGCAGCGTGACGTTGACGTTCACGCCGTCAAACAGAAGCTGCTCGATCGCCGGAATCCCCGCGGGGGTCCCCGGAATCTTGATCATCAGGTTCGGGCGATCGACGGCTTCCCACAATCGCATGGCTTCTTCGATCGAAGCGTCCGTGTCATGAACCAGGTGCGGAGACACCTCCAGGCTCACATACCCGTCCACGCCGTCGGACGACTGCCAGACCGGGCGCAGGACATCGCACGCCTCACTCACGTCGGTCACCGCCAGCGCCTCGTAGATCCCGGCGACGGACTGGCCGGACTCGGCCAGATCGCGGATCTGATCCTCGTACAGGGATCCGCCTGAGATGGCCTTGTGGAAGATGGCGGGATTCGAGGTCACCCCTCGAAGTCCTTCCAGCTCGACTCGCCTGGCGAGCGATCCGTCGCGGATCATGTCGCGGGTCAGGTTATCGAGCCAGTAGCTCTGGCCGTGCTCGAGCAGCGCGAGAAGGGATTCCATACGTACTCTCTGTGTCCGCCGGGGGTGGAGGTGTCTGGTTTACGCTCGATCGGAGGTCCGCATGTACTTCCGTTCGACATCGAGAAGCTTGTCGAGCCGCTTCCGGTGCCGGGGTTCGTCCGAGAACCGGGCCGCCACGAAGGCGGCTGTGACCTCCCGGGCGATCTCGATGCCGATTACCCGGGCGCCGAGGCACAGCACATTCACGTCGTCGTGCTCGACACTCTGGTGGGCCGAATACGTGTCGTGGCACACGCCGGCCCTGATTCCCGGGATCTTGTTCGCCACGATGCTGACGCCGACCGCGCTTCCGCACAACAGAATGCCGCGGTCCGCGTCTCCGCGGGCAACGGATTCGGCCGCCGGTCCCGCGAAATCCGGATAGTCCACCGAATCAGGCCCGTGCGTGCCGAGATCCATCACCTCGTGCCCCGAGGCCCGGAGATCTTCGATCAGGGCATCCTTGTAGGGCCACCCGGCGTGGTCCGTGCCGATCGCAATGCGCATCTCAGCGCCCCTCCAACATGATCTCGGCCTGCTTGACGATTGCATCGATCGTGAAGCCGAACCGTTCGAATAACTCGCCGGCCGGAGCGCTGGCTCCGAACGAGTCGATACCGATGGCGACTCCCGCGTCGCCGATCCACTCGCACCAGCCCTGGGTGCAGCCCGCCTCGATCGAGATCCGGCGTGGAATTTCCGGCGGCAGCACCTCGTCTCTGTAGGCCTCGTCCTGCTCCCTGAACAGCTCCCAGCTGGGCATGCTGACGACCCGTGCCTCAAACCCACGTTCGCCGAGCGTGGACCGCGCTTCGAGCGCGAGACTGACCTCCGAACCGGTCGCGATCAGGATGACTTCGGGCCTGCCGTCGCCTGCGTCGGCGAGGATATAGGCGCCGCGAGACAGCCCAATCGCTCTGCCCGGCTCGTCCAGTGTGATCACCGGCAGCTTCTGGCGGGACAGGGCGAACAGTGTCGGCCCATCGGTCCTTCGCACGGCTTCCCGCCACGCCTCTACGGTTTCGTTCGCATCGGCAGGTCGGATGACGTGCAGTCCGGGGATGGCCCTGAGGGCGGCGAGTTGCTCCACCGGCTGGTGGGTCGGTCCGTCCTCACCCAGCCCGATGGAGTCGTGCGTCATCACGTAGATCACCGGTTGGTTCATCAGCGCGGCGAGCCGGATCGCCGGCCGGGCGTAGTCCGTGAACACGAGGAACGTGGCCGCAAATGGTCGGACGCCTCCGTGCAGAGCCATGCCGCAGCACGCGGCGCACATGGCGTGTTCGCGGATTCCCCAGTTGACGTTGCGGTTCTCCCACTCTCCGCGACGAACATCGCCGCTTGCCTTGATTCGCGTACTGTTGGAGCCGGCCAGGTCAGCGCTCCCTCCGATCAGCGACGTTACAGAGTTCGCAAGCGCGTTGAGCGCCATCCCTGACGCGGATCGGGTCGCGATCGGACCACCGCTGGATGCGAATCTCGGAAGTTCTTCGTCCCAGCCCGGGGGCAGGCGACCGTCGAGAGCCTGCTCGAGTTCCGCTGCCTGGTCCGGGTACCGTTCGCGGTAGGATTCGAGACGCTCCTCCCACTCCGCCTCCAGTCGGATTCCGCGCTCGACGACTTCCCGCATGTGGACGCGCACACGCTCGGGCACCAGGAATTTCTCGTCTACCGGCCACCCGTACGCTTCCTTCGTCAGCCGGACCTCGTCCTCTCCGAGTGGCGCGCCGTGGGCGGCTGAGGAGTCCTGCTTGTTCGGCGAGCCGTAACCGATGCGCGATCGAACCAGGATCAACGATGGACGCTCGGTCTCTGCACGGGCCTCAGCGAGGGCCTCAGCGATGGCCGGCAGATCCTCGGATGCATCCCCCAGGTTGCATATGTGCCATCCGTAGGACGCGAAGCGGGCGCCGGTATCATCGGAGAATGCCAGGTCGGTCGGTCCGTCGATCGTGATCCGATTGTCATCGTAAATCGCAATCAACTTGCCGAGGCCGAGATGGCCGGCGAGCGAACCGGCCTCGTGCGACGCGCCTTCCATCATGTCCCCGTCGCTGGCAAGAACGTAGGTGTGATGGTCCACGACCTGGTGATCCGGTCGATTGTAGACCGCGCCCAGGTGGGCTTCGGCCAGCGCCATTCCGACTGCGGTCATCAGTCCCTGTCCGAGCGGGCCGGTCGTCGTCTCCACTCCCGGTGTCATCCCGTACTCGGGGTGTCCCGGAGTCTTGCTCTCCCACTGCCGGAAGGCCCGGATGTCGTCCAGGTCTAAATCGTAGCCGGACAGATGAAGCATGGAGTAGAGCAACATCGAAGCGTGTCCGGCGGACAGCACGAGCCGGTCCCGGTCGGACCAGGCTGGATTGCGCGGATTCACCTCGAGCTGACGGCTCAGCAGGTACGCGATCGGGGCCAGAGCCATCGGGGCCCCGGGATGACCCGAATTCGCTGCCTGGACAGCGTCGATGGACAGGGTCCGGATCGTATTGATGGTCAACTGCTCGATCGCCATTGCCCCGAGCCGGGTGTCCGTGTCGTCGCCCGTGACTCGGTCCGGCATGGAGCCCGTTTCGGTGCTCATTCGCGTCCCGTTGTGTCGCCGTGAGGAGGTGTTGAACCGTGAATTCGGTGCCGGACCGTCACCGGGGTCCGGGCCGAGCCAAGGATACAACGAGAACCGGTGGAGCGCGACCCGCGTATCGGTCGGTCACGAAGTCGTGACACGAGCGATGGGGCTGCCCCTCGAGAGGGGCCTCCTTCCCCCCGCGTTCGAGTCCGGGATAGGTTGCCGCACTCGTGCTCCCGTTCCACACCCGGGAGGATTTCCGGCTGCCATGGTGCCATGACCGAACTGATCGACAGGAGCCTGCGCGAAGCCGCCCGTCTGTACGGCGTCGCTATCACTAACCGCGGAGTGGACGGAGTCCCGCGGCGAGCATCACCGGAGGTGATCGTCGGGGCGCTCAGGTCCCTGGGCGCCCCCGTCTCGCAACCCGCCGACGCCTCCGAGGCCGTGCGGGCCCGGCGTCTCGAGGGGTGGATGCGCCTGGTCCCTCCGGTTCTCGTGATCGAGGCCGATTCGTCCGCTGCGATCATTCCGGTCCGTGCCCTGACTTCGGAAGCGCCCCGCAGGTTGACATGGACGCTGCGGATAGAGGGTGGGCCGGTCCGCTCGGGCCGAGTCCGGCTCACGGACCTTCCGCTCGTTCGGGGTGGCAGGATCGAAGGACGGGACAGGGAGGTCCGCCGGCTCCGGATCCCGGCCCCACTGCCTGCAGGGTACCATCAGGTGGAGTTGAGTCTCGGATTCCGTCGGGCGACCTGCCTGCTCGTGGCCGCGCCGGCGAAGGCGTGGGGAGCCGATCGGCGGGAGCGGGAGTGGGGCGTATTCCAGCCGCTGTACGGGCTCCGCCATGCGCACGACTGGGGGACGGGAGACCTTCCGGCGCTCGGCAACCTGGCGGCCTGGGTCGGTTCACTCGGCGGAAGGACGGTCGGCACGCCGCCTCTGCTGTCCACCTTCCTCGACGACCCGTTCGACCCGGCTCCATACCGGCCGGTCAGCCGCCTGTTCTGGAGTGAGTTGTTCGTCGACCCGACGACTGCCCCGGAACTCGACAGTAGCCCGGCCGCACGCGCCAGGCTGATCGGGCTGCACGACGAGCTCGTCGAGTTGGCGGAAGCCCCGCTCGTCGACTACCGGCGCACGGCGGCTGCCCGGCACGCGGTCCTGAATCCTCTCGCCGAGACGTTCTTCGCGGGAAGGGGATCCACTCAGCCGGCGTTCCTGAGATTCCTCGCGAATTCGCCAGGGCTGGGTGACTACGCTCGATTCCGGGCGACTGGAGGAGAAGGGAGCGAACCGGATCCGGTTCGCTCCCGCATGCACATCTACGCGCAGTGGCTGTTTGCGAGGCAACTCCACGAAGTCCGGACACGTGCCGCGGGGACCGGCCTGTATCTCGACTTCCCGGTCGGGGTCCACCCGCGCGGATACGACGTGTGGCGGGATCCGTCGCTGTTCGCGCAGGGGGTGTCCGTCGGAGCCCCGCCCGACTCCTTCTTCGCGGAAGGTCAGGTGTGGAAGACCCCGCCGATGCTTCCCGAACGGATGCGTGAGGATCAGTTCCGCTACCTGCGGAAGTCGCTCGCGGCGTCGATGCAACCCGCGGACCTGCTACGTCTCGACCACGCAATGTTCACGCAGCGACTGTACTGGGTGCCCGAGGGAATGCCCGCAGGCATGGGAGTGCACGTGGCGTATCCGGCGGAGGAAATCTCTGCCGTGGTCCGCCTCGAGTCGCACCGCTCGCAGTGTGAAATCGTCGGAGCGGATCCTGGTACGGTCACGGACGAAGTCCGGGCATTGATGGACAGGGGTGGGATGCGGAGGATGTTCGTGCTCGATCTCGCGTTGAATCGCCTCGAGTCGGATCCGGCCAGCCTCGTGCCCGATGGATCCGTGTCATCGCTCAACACGCACGACACGCCGCCCTTGGCCGGTCAGATTCACGGTAACGACATCGAGAACAGGGTTCGGCCGGGGCAGGTGTCGCAGGCGCTGGAACCGGCGCTTCGGTTGCTCGGTATATCGCCGGCCCGCTTCGTCATAGTCTCGGTCGACAACCTGCTCGGAGTGCGCGAGCCGCAGTACGTTCCCGGCACGACGACGGAGCATCCGAACTGGCGAAGACGCTCTCCCCTCGCGATAGAGTCCCTCGAGAGCGACGATTCAGTACGCGAGATTCTGCTGGCACTCGATGTGGCGAGGCGCAACGCGCCCGGGGAGGACGGATGAGTCGCGACGAAGGACGGCTGACCGAATCCGGGCCGGCTCCGCTCACGGAGCTGGATCTGCACCTGTTCAACGAGGGCTCTCACTTTCGTCTTTGGGAGGAGTTCGGTAGCCAGGCGGGCGAGGTGGACGGTGAAGAGGGGTTCTGGTTTTCGGTATGGGCGCCCAATGCCGGGGCGGTTCAGGTCATCGGGGACTTCAACCAGTGGGATCCCGGGGCGAATCCGCTCGAGCCCCGTGATGATTCGGGAGTATGGCAGGGGTTCATCGCAGGAGCCGTTCCGGGGCAGACCTACAAGTACAGGATCGCGGGAAAGGACGGCACTGCCTTCGACAGAGGGGACCCGTTCGCCCGACGGACGGAGGTGCCGCCGCGGACGGGGTCGATTCTCCATAACACAGAATACGAGTGGCGGGACGATGAGTGGCTGATCGGGCGCGAGAGCCGCCAGGCGCTCGACCGGCCTATGAGCATTTACGAAGTGCACGCGGGCTCGTGGGCCCGGGTGGCGGAAGAGGGCGATCGGTGGCTCGGGTGGAGAGAATTTGCTCCACGCCTGGCCGACCACGTTGTCGAGCTCGGCTTCACGCACGTCGAGTTGATGCCCGTGATGGAGCACCCGTTCTACGGGTCCTGGGGTTACCAGGTCACCAGCTACTTCGCGCCCACCGCCCGTTTCGGGACGCCGGAGGATCTGAAGTATTTCATCGATCACCTGCATGGCAGAGGGATCGGAGTGATCCTCGACTGGGTCCCGTCACACTTCCCCACGGATGAGCACGGTCTCGGGTACTTCGACGGTACGCACCTGTACGAACACGCCGACCCGCGCATGGGATTCCACCCGGACTGGAGCAGCTGGATCTTCAACTACGGCCGACACGAGGTCCGGAGCTTCCTGATCTCGAGCGCGATGTTCTGGTTGCGGGAGTACCATGCGGACGGGCTGCGAGTCGATGCGGTGGCCTCGATGCTGTACCTCGACTATTCGAGGAAAGAAGGGGAGTGGATTCCGAACGAGTATGGCGGCCGCGAGAACCTGGACGCGGTCCACCTGCTGCGCCGCATGAATGAGGAGGCATATGGAACACTGCCTGGAATCCAGACCATCGCCGAAGAGTCGACCGCGTGGCCGGCGGTAACGAAGCCGGCGTATATCGGGGGCCTCGGTTTCGGCCTGAAATGGGACATGGGCTGGATGCACGACATCCTCCGCTACCTCGGCAAGGACCCGATCCACCGCCGCTGGCACCACAGTGACCTGACATT
>JBDGUZ010000061.1:0-12110 GCA_039585915.1 Gemmatimonadota bacterium | reverse complement strand
AGGGGAATCCGATCGAGCGGATGTGACCGATGAACGAGAAGAACGAATACGAAGTCGTTCACGAACCGGACGAGAGTCGGTTCGCCGTGCACGTGGGGGATCTCACCGCCGTGCTTGACTATCAGAGGGCAGGAGACCGGCTCGTCCTCCATCACACGGGTGTTCCGCGGGAATTGGAGGGACACGGAATCGGTAACCTGCTTGCCCGGGCGGGGCTCGAATGGGCGCGTGCCGCAGATCTGAGGGTCGTTCCACTGTGTCCTTTCGTGCGGGCCTTTCTGCACCGCCACCCGGAATACGCGTCGCTCACGATGCGGCCGGAGGTGTCGTGAACGGGCTCCGGCGTCATTTCGGAAGACGGATTGTCTGTCCGCTCAGGGTGGGCGTCATTGTCGCCGTGGGGATCGGACTGCTGAGCCTCGGCGCCTGCGGGAATGACGAGGCAGCCGAAGAGCAGGCGGTGCTGAGCATCGATGCCGCAGACCTGGCTCAGGGAATACAGGACCTGTCCGCCGACTCGATGGGCGGACGGGCGCCGTCTTCGATCGGTGAAGAGCGGACTGTCCAGTACCTGACCCGGCGATTCGAGGAGCTGGACCTCGAACCGGGTGCCGGAGGCGGTTGGACACAGGATGTGGCTCTCGTGTCCGTGAGCGCCGATCCGGGCATGGAAGCGCGGGTCGGGGGGCGGGGAACGGTAAATCATCTGCGGCATGGGACGGACTTCGTCGCCGTGACCGGGGGAGTCAACGACACCGTGTCGCTCGCTCGATCATCCCTCGTATTCGCGGGATATGGTATCGTCGCGCCCGAGATCGACTGGAACGACTACGAAGGTCTCGACGCACGAGGAAAGACCGTGGTGCTGCTGGTCAACGATCCGGGCTACGAGACCGGCGACGAGCGGTTCGACGGTCACTCGATGACGTATTACGGACGCTGGACATACAAGTACGAAGAAGCGGCTCGACGGGGTGCGGCGGGTGTGATGATCGTCCATCGAACGGGGCCGGCCGGGTACCCGTGGGCCGTCGTGGAGACCGGCTGGTCGGGCCCGCAGTTCATGCTCGATCACGCCGGCATGGATAGCGCCCCGATCGTCCAGGGCTGGTTCTCGGAGGAGACGGCCAGGACGGTCCTGGCGCAGGCCCGATACGATCTCGATTCTCTTGCCACCGCCGCGGGTCAGACCGGGTTTCGGGCAGTGGATCTCGGGCTCGATCTGTCGCTCGAGCTGCGCAACGAGGTCACGCGATCCGTATCCCGGAACGTGATCGCACGGATTCCGGGCCGGTCGCGACCGGAGGAGCACGTCGTGTTCATGGGGCACTGGGACCACCTGGGGATCGATCCCGCGCTCACGGGCGACTCGATCTACAACGGCGCCCTCGACAACGCCTCCGGAACGGCCGGACTGCTGGAGCTGGCGGAAGCGTTCATGGCCCTCAAACGGCGTCCCGAGCGCTCAATTCTGTTCGTCGCGCTCACGGCAGAAGAGCAGGGACTTCTGGGCAGCCTCCACTACGCTTCCAACCCGGTATGGCCGCTCGAGTCCACGGTGGCCGCGATCAACGTTGATGGTCTCAACATCTGGGGGCCGACGAAGGACATCGTCGTCGTGGGGTTCGGCAAATCGGAACTGGATTCCGTACTCGCGGAAGTCGCGATGGAGAAGGGACGCACGCTGTCGCCCGACGGCGAGCCCGAGAAGGGCTATTTCTTCCGCAGCGATCACTTCGAGTTCGCCAAGCGGGGTGTACCGGCCCTGTTCACGAATCCGGGGTTTGACGATCTGCGCTACGGTGAGGACTGGGCACGGGCCCAACATGAGCAATTCACCGCCGAGCGCTACCACAAACCGGCGGACGAATTCGACCCGACCTGGAACCTGGATGGCGCCGTGGAGGACCTTCGTCTGCTGTTCGAGCTCGGGTTCCAGCTTGCCGATGATAACGCCTGGCCCAACTGGCGAGCCGGCACTGAATTCCGAAATTTTCGAGACGAAATGCGGCCAGTAAGACCATAGTCCAATACTCCCGGGGCGGCCCCGGGGCGATCGTCTGCCGGGAGTTGAGAGACAGGTCCGTCGCGTGACCGAAGTCGGTTTACATGACGGATTCTCGTAGGTCAGCAACGAAAGGAAAGGGGAATTATGGGTATTCTTGACTTCTTGAAGGGCTCGGGTGAAGAGGTCGAGGTCGACACCGGCGAGGCCGTCGACCTGGAGCTTCAGAACATGATGCAGGGAAATGCGATCGCTCGGATCGTGCTCGCGCTGGGCATTCCGGTCGAGGACCTTCGCGTCGAGTATGCGGACGGCGTAGCCACCGTGCATGGGACGGTGCCCAGCCAGGCGGACGCGGAGAAGACCGTGCTCGCGGTCGGCAACACAAAGGGCGTGGCACAGGTCGACAGCCGCCTCGATGTCGTCGTTCCGGCCCCGGAAGCGGTGATGTACACCGTGCAGCCGGGCGACTCGCTGTCGAAGATCGCGAAGGCGCAGTATGGCGACGCCATGAAGTACGGTGAGATTTTCGAGGCTAACCAGCCGATGCTGTCGGACCCTGACAAGATCTATCCGGGCCAGGTGCTGCGGATTCCGGCTCTGGACTAGCTGAAGCACCTCCGGTGGGCTCTGCCCCCCGAAACCGAGAGGCCCGGAAGCTGTTCAGCGTCCGGGCCTCTCGTGCATCGAGCCGGTGAAACGCCTCAGGCGGCGGTCTCGCCGACTCCCGTCATTCCCTGCCACGTTTCGGCCAGCCAGGTCGCCACGATCTGGATACCATTGCTGATGTTGGCCCCGACCCAGTAGAGAATCCCGGCTGCAGCCGTATTGTCGAGGAACCCGAAGAGCACAGCCACGCCGATCAGGAGTCCGAACACCAACAGCAACTTGATCACCCACTTGGCGGCTTCCTTCAGCAGCGCCCAGGCGACGAGCACGAAGGCCAGTGTGAGTACTGCGTTGCCGATCAGTTCCTGCGGGATGGATGTGCCGTCCACGCTTCAAGTCTCCAGTAAGTCGATGGGCCGTTCGACCACAGAGAATGGGTCAGTTCCAGAACTCCTCACCCTGGGCCGAACCCTTTTTGGCCTCTGATGCGTAGAAACGGTCGAGGACTCGTCGCCACGTCAAGGTCGTGGCAGACGAGCGGGCAAATGGGTGGTGGAGAGAATAGAGATCGGGCGCGGGGCCCGGGGGGATCGAGAATGGCCGATTTCGGACGGGAACTGCTGCGGCGCCGCGTGCCGCAGATCGTCGGAGCGTACCTCGCTGGTGGCTGGATTCTGCTCGAATTCACGGACTGGACTGTGAATCGGTATGTGCTGTCCAGCCATGTGACAGACTTCGTGGTGGCATCCTGGCTGCTTCTCCTGCCGGCCATCGCGATCCTCGCCTGGAATCACGGCAGCCCCGGACGCGACGAATGGAAACGCGCCGAGACAGTCGGGATCGCCCTGAACCTGCTGCTTGCAGGGGTGATCCTGTTCTCCGTGTTTCAGGGTCAGGATCTGGGTGCAGCGACGAGGTCCGTAGTCGTCCAGGATGAAGAGGGGAAGGAGCTGCGGCGGTCGATTCCGAAAGCTGAATTCCGGCGCCGTGTGGCGCTGTTCGCGTTCAATAACGGGTCCGGAGATACCGATCTCGACTGGCTGCAGTACGCGCTTCCCAAGTCCGTATCGATTGACATGTTGCAGGATCCGTTTGTCCGATCCGAGGCGGAAATCCCGAAGGAGAAAGAGGGAGCGGAACCCGGACGACCCCTGATTCTTCCGCTGGCCCAGCGCCGGGAGATCGCAGGAAGGATAGGTGCCCGGAACTTCGTCACCGGGGGCATCGACCGGGCGAATAGCGGGATCGAGGTCCGATTCACCCTGCACGACACCGAGCGGGGTCGACCAGTTGCAGAGCACATTTTCGCGGGCAGCGATCCGCTCGAGCTGGCGGACCGAATTTCCCGGCAGTTGCGGACCGATCTCGAGATTCCGACCGGGCACCTGGAAGCGACGCCGGACCTTCCGGTTCGTGAGCTGCTTACCGGCACCGACGACGGGCTGAAAGCGTTCTTCGCGGGCAGTTTCTACTACAAGATGGACGCAGTCCGAAGCCGCGCGGCGTTGGAGGGAGCCGCGCGTATCGACACAACGTTTGCCCGGGCGAACTGGTATCTCGGCGACGTTCTGTTCGGGGCGAACGAGCTCGATGCGGCACTGGAGGCGTTCGAAGCCGCGATTCGCCACGACTACAAGCTCGAGGAATCCTCGAGATTCGCTCTGAAGACGCGCTACTTCGAGCTGAGTCAGCAGCCGGATCGCGCGTTGAGCGTCGCTCGGCTCCGAACCGAACTGTATCCGCACGATCCGGATGCTTTCGACAGGCTGGGTGGTCTTCTGATGGCGCGGGGGGAGGTCGGCGACGCCCTGGCGGCATTCGAACGCACGATCGAACTCGATCCGTCCAACCGCTCGGCGTATCAGCAGACCGGCCACCTGAGACGCGATGCAGGCGAGCCGGAGCGGGCCGCCGAGGCCTACCGGGCGCTGGAGGCGCTCGATCCGGAAGCTGCGCATCCACACCTGTTGCTGGGAGACCTGTATCTCACGCTGGCCCGTTTCGATGAGGCGGAGTCGGAGTATGAGCGGGCCCGCATACTCGAACCAGGTCTCGGACTTCCATCGCTCGGCCTGGGACGGGTGAGCCAGTACCAGGGTCGCTTCGCCGCAGCCGAGACACACTTCTCCGAAGCGCTGGATCTTGCGGAGAACGGATCCCGCGTGCTTGAAGCCGTGAGTTCCTACCTGGACATGCGGGGGCGATCTGACAGTGTGGCGGCGCTCACGCGGAACCAGGCCGTGGAAAGGGGGCAGGTGGGTGGCAGACTCGTGGAGCTGGAACTGCTGGGGCTGCTGGCGGTGAAGCGCGCGCGTGCCGGCGACTCCGCCGGAGCTCTGGCACTTCTCGACACCGTGCGTGCCGAGCTGGAACCGCCGCTGGATGGCATGGTGGACTTCTTCGAAACCCTGGTGCACAGGGAGCTGGAAGACGCATCTGCGCTGGCAGCCGGGATCCCGGCGGTTCGCGGACTGCTCGAGTCGCTGGGCCTCGGTGCACTGTACTGGTGGGGTGACATGCTGGAGGCCGAGTCTCTGCGGATGTCAGGTGGCTGCGAGGAAGCACTGGTGCTGTATCGATCGGCTGCGGACGCCATGCAGGAGCCGATGCTGTTCTACACGATCCGGGAAATGGGCACGGATCCGCTCACTGGCCAGGCAGCTTGCATGCGCGAACTTGGCCGGTTCGACGAGGCGGAGCTGCTAGTCCGCGAGGTTCTGCGTCGCATTCCGGCCGAGCCGACGGCGCACCTGGAGCTCGCCCGTCTCGAGCTCGCACGCGGCCGTCCGATCGAGGCCAGGCAGGCAGTGGACAACGCTCTCCTGGCGTGGGCTGACGCGGATCCCGATTTCCGCCCGGCCGCGGAAGCTCGGAAGCTTCGGGAGGCGCTGGCGGACTGATCTGGCCCTCCTGCCGCCCGGGGTTGGATCCGCGGGCTGTCCTCGGTCTTCCCGCGCGCCTGTCGTGGCCCGTCTTCGGCCGTATTCAGTTACGGTCCGTCCTGCCTCATCCTCTGATGCAACTGGATCCGGACAGAGTACTCGAAGATGTTGTCGACGTAGTTTATGGGTTCGACTCCCACGGTGCGGGCCACTAGCGGCTCGACCTCACCGAACCAGATGTTGGGATCGAGTCCCCGGCTGGCGGCCTGCCCCCGGATCCGCGAAATCCG
This sequence comes from Gemmatimonadota bacterium, assembly GCA_039585915.1. GTDB lineage: Bacteria > Gemmatimonadota > Gemmatimonadetes > Palauibacterales > Palauibacteraceae > Carthagonibacter. The sequence goes on along the minus strand of JBDGUZ010000061.1, from coordinate 6,324 downwards.
CGTCGGACCCGCGTTGTAGGATGCGAGCGCCAGGGCATAGGCCTGCTCATGGGCGGCCTCGGGATCGAGTCCGGGGTTGTTCTCCACCTCGCTGAAGTACGTGTCGATGACGTGGCGCATGTATTTCGCCCCAGCCTCGATGTTGGACTCCGCTGTGGAGACGTCGTCGAAACCCATCTCACGTGCCGTGGCAGGCATGAGCTGCATCAGGCCGATCGCGCCCCGCGAACTGCGGCGATTCTGGTCGAAGCCAGATTCCTGGTATGCCTGTGCGGCGAGGCGGCGCCAGTCCAGGTCGTAGCGCTCCGCGCTCGCCTGGAAGGTCGCCATCAAGCCGTCCAGCCGGCGGCCGACCTCGTATCTGGAGACCCGCTCGACCCAGTTCGGGCTGTCGAAGTATCTCCGGATGAGAACGTTACCGAGGTACGTACCCTTCCCGTGGGCCTTCGCGAACGCATTGATGTGGCCGACGAGTTCGGGCGTCCCCTTCTGAACCGCGAACGCGATCAGCGAGTTCTCGCGCGGCCGAACCGAGTCGTGCAAGGAGAGATTCGGATACAACTGCAACCAGAACTCGGCGATGTGGGCATCGACCACTGTCGCAGGGATGTCCCCGTCATGCACCATCTCCAGGATCGCCCCGTCGTCGAGTAACTCGTGCACCTCGACGATTTCTGCACCAGGCAGGCCTTTCGCGTCCAGCTCCCGATTCAGCGTTTCGAGGCTCTCACGATAACTGCTGGAACGTCTCACATAAACGGACCGACCGGACAGGTCTTCCAGGGCTTCGATTGGCTCGGCGTCCGGGCCTGTGACCACGATCTCGTAGGCGTCCGACGCGAACGGCTCGGAAAAATCCACTTCCCGCAGTCGCTCATCAGTAATCGTCAGGTTTGCCGCGGCGATGTCACCGCGACCGTCGCGGATGAACGGGATCAGCTCGTCGCGGCGTACGGGCACGAGCACCACGTGGACCCTTTCGTCGGCCCTGCTGATACCGAGTCGCGCGTTGAGGAATTCCTCGAATTCCCGGGCGGCCTCGTAGGTGATGCCTCCCTGCTTCGGCCCGTCGACAGCGTAGTGCAACGGCTCGAAAACGGTCAGGAGCCGGATCAGGCCGAATCGCTCCGCGATGATGCCATCAAGGTCACCGTGCCATTCTCGGAGTACGAACTGCAATTCAGGCGTCTGGTCGTCGAGCGTGGTAATGAGATCGCTCGCGGGTGCGTCAGACCCGTCCTGACCGGCTTCCCGAGAGCTGTCGCGCCCGTCCGAACACCCTGTGGCCGGTACCGCTACGACGGCCAGGAGGACCAGCTGTCTGCGGACAGCGGCATGAGATCGGGCGATCCGTCTCCAGGCGTACGCCCCGCACGTGACCATTCGCATCACGAACCTCCGATCAGAGTTCTTCGAGCCGCCGTCGTTCCTCGACCAGCTTCTGCTGCAGCTGAATCTGTATGGAGAACTCCATCACTTTCTGCACGTACTTGACCGGCTCTGATCCCACCTCCCGGGCGACGACCGGCTCCATTTCATCGAACCATATTCTGGAGTCGATGCCGCGGCTCTCGGCAGTGCGCCGAAGCCGAGAGATCCGGGTCGGCCCGGCGTTGTACGCGGCCAGGGCAACCGCATAGGCTTCCTCCCTGGCCTCCTCGGGATCCACCTCTGGATTCTGCTCGACATCGCTGAAATAGGTGTCGATCACGTGGCGCATGTACTTCGCGCCCGCCTCCACGTTGGCGTCGGCGGTGCTGATGTCATCAAATCCCATTTCACGCCCGGTCGCGGGCAACAGCTGCATCAGTCCGATCGCGCCCCTCGAGCTTCGGCGGCTCTGGTCGAGCCCCGACTCCTGGAACGCCTGGGCTGCCAGACGACGCCAGTCCAGGTCGTACATGGCTGCCTTTTCCTGGAACAGGTTCTTCAGACTGTCCAGCCGCTGGTTGACCACATCGTCCGCCAGGTGCTCCAGCCAATCCGTGCTCTTTAAGTACCGATTGATCAGAATGTTTCCGGTCAGCGTGCCCTTCCTGTGTGTCTTCACGAACGCATTGACATGTTCGCGAAGCTGCGGTGCGTCCTTTCGGACCGCCCAGGCGATCTGCGTATCCTCCCGGGGCCGCACGTCGTCGCTCCACCTCAAGTCCGTGAATATCCCTGCCCAGAGTTCCGCGATGTGAGAGTCGACGACGGTCATTGGAAGCCGTCCCTCCTGAACTAGCTTCAGGATCGCTCCGTCGTCCAGGACTTCGTTCACCGTGACGATCGAAGCCGGTGGCAGGCCCCGGGCCTCCAGGTCCCGGTTAATGCGTTCGAGGCTCTCGTAGTAGCTGCTCGATCGCCGGACATATACGGATCTGCCGGACAGGTCCTGCAGGCTATCTATCGGCTCGGCGCCGGGTCCGGTGACAACGATCTCATACGAATCGGGGATGAACGGGTTTGAGAAGTCGACCTGATCGAGTCTGTCGTCCGTAATGGTGAGGTTTGCTGCCGCGATGTCTCCCCGGCCGGCGCTGAGAAAGGGAAACAACTCGTCCCTGCGCACGGGGATGAGGATGATCCGGATCCTGTCCAGGGTCCTGGTTTTGCCCAGCTCCCGGTTGAGGAACTTCTCGAATTCGCGCGCGGCCTCATACGTGATTCCCCCCTGTTTCCGCCCGTCGATCGCGTAGTGCATCGGTTCGAAAACGGTCAGCAGCCGAATGAGGCGGAATCGCTCGGAGATGATGCCATCGAGGTCGCCGTGCCACTCACCGAGGGCGAATTGCAGTTCGGGAGTCTGCTTGTCCAGGCTTGTGAGGAGCTCGTTCTGCTCGTTGGCTATCCCCGCCCCCGTGTCCGACCCGGGCTCCGTCGAGATCCCGGCCTGCTCTGTCGAGTCGATCGATCCTGCGTCCCCCCGGCTCACGTGGGCCTTCGCTCCGTCGTCCCCGATGCCACGGGAATCCGAGCAGGAGGAAATACTCGCGGAGACGAATAGTACGAGCAGAAGATGTAAACCCCGCCACGCCTTGGCCGGTCGCCGGACAATTGTCATCGAAATCGCAGGATGCCTCACTAGACTCCTCACAGATTGTGTGAAACCCGAATCTACCTGTATCTGCCCGCGCATGGCGGCGTGGTTCTGTACAAGAACCTGGCGCGTTGACCTCGCTCAGATCTTCAGGACGAGCGAGGTCAGAAAGTACGTGTCGACCGGGTCGAGCTGAGACGGAACGTTGACCTGGTCACCGTTCCCATCCAGTACCGGGTCCCCGTTCTCATCGAACAGCGGCAGTGTTTCGAACAGCGGATCATTCCGCCACAGGACCCGGAAGCTGGTCCTGAGAAAGATCAGTTCCGTGATCGAAATCTCGAGGGCGTTGAAGAAATCCGCCCGCAGGTCGTCGGTGTTCTGCAGATTCTGGTCGAGGACCAGAGTACTGAAGAAGCTCGTGTTCTCGGTCAGGTGCTGTTCGTACGCGTAGGCCAGCCGAACGCCGCCGAATTCGTTCGTACCGCCCAGAATCGGACTTTCACTGGTATACGTGCCCGCGATGTCCAGATCCAGCTTGGTGCGGTCCTTGTCGACAGCGATCCAGCCGACACCGAGGGCTCCCTGCCAGCGGTCATCGAATCCGGCGAACCGATTCCGGTCCCACCCGCCGATGGCGAACGAATACCAGCGATCCGACAGCGAGTAATCGTACCGCAGATTCGCGAAGTAGTTCTCGGCAGTCTTCTGCCTGTCGGCCTCGACGACGTTGAAACCGCCGTCGCCCGTTTCCACCGCGACCCTGTCGTCTCTCGATCTGGACTCGGTGCTCAGCCCGCCGAGGTCGAACCGCAGAGAGGCTGTTTCCCAGTAATACTCGGCGAGATTCCGCAACCCGAGCGTAGTCGCGGCGGAGTTACCGCCGGTGATCACTAGCGACAGGTCGGCAGTGTTGTAGAAACCACTGAGCGGCTCGTCGGGATCGTCATCCGGTGCGAGCGATGCCAGGACCGACTCATCGACAGCCGCCCGATCCTCCTGTGCGATCGCCATCCCGGTTCGGCCGCCGGACATTGCCAATGCAAGAAGGAACAGCAGAATTCTACGGTTGGTGAAACGCATTCGAATCCCCCGAGTACGGCTTCACGTTCAATCACCGGCTGTCAATGGCCGTTTGCCCGTGATTTCGAGGTGGGAAGTCTAATTCAGGAGGATATGCCGAACAACGCCGCCACCGCAGATCAGGGACCGGATCTCCTCATTCGTGAACGGCCTCGATCTGGACTCCCTCTGGCTCCCCGTCGAACTTCACCCGGAACCTGCGACGTACGATGGTTTCCGGGGTGCTCATCGTTCGCACGATGACGGTCAAGCGATATATCCCGGCGGGGTACTCGAGCATGAACCCGGATGAGATATCGAGCGGTGTGACCAGGCGAAGTTTCGGAGCATCGAGCCACGTGATCAAAAGCGGTAGCTCGGGGGTCGTCTCGCCGGAACCCAGGTCGAGCCGGGATCGCGCGCCGACGATGGTCCACGGAAGGGGAAGCGGGTAGGCGAACCCCGGATGCGGGCGCCACAGGGCGCCGTCGAAGAACTCCAGCCTGTCTATCGAGGCGTGGCAACCGATCGCGGGTTCCGGGCCACTGTTCTCGAGCTGGATCGTCCACACGAACGCAGGCCGGTTTCCGACCCGCACGTGCGCTGGTGTCTGGTCGTCGCTCGGACGGAGCTGCAGCCGCGGCCGCTGTCGCATCCGAAGGAGCCTGCGTGCCTGGAAGCCCGCGGCTCCAGAGACGGCGAGCACCATAGCCAGGTCCGTCATCGCGTACCTCCTTTCCTTGCTCTGCAGCTCGTACTGACGCACCGGTGTCGCTTCACGAGGATCATGGGGCAAGGAGTCTGCCGAATTTCAGATTTGTGTAGAAAATACATTAGCGAAATTCGGCAACACCATTGATTGTTTACATTAAACCGTTTATGCAGTCGGTGACACGCACGGTCGCCAGGTCCGATGACAAGTCGAAAGTCGCACTTTCGGAGCAGGTTCTGCACAAGATTCCGTTTCCGGTGAGCCGCGATTCTTGCCCCGAGCAGCCGGGTACGCCGATCTTGCCGTCCCGTCCGCCATCCGACGGCGCCGCGGAATTCGACCGGACAAGGAGAAGGATCGACGCATGCCCGTTTTGTGGCCCCTCGCGGCAGCAGCCGGAGGAATCGTGGCACTGGATCGGCTGGCGCTAGCGACGGCCCGGCCACCGCGCCGCGGCCTGGAACGCACGGCCGCGGACCTTGGTCTGCCTCATGAATTGATCGAATTTCGTGCGTTCGACGGTCTCACCCTGCGTGGGGAGTGGATGGAGCGGCCCGGGGTCCGCCCCGACCACACCGTCGTCGTCCTCGTGCACGGTTGGACCGGGAACAGCGGAACGATGATGTTCGTGGCTGAGCCTCTGCTGGCGGCGGGTTATCCCGTGTTCTCGATCGACGTCCGAAGGCACGGTCGCAGTGACGATGCCCCCTTCGTCACGATTCGCCACTTCCGGGATGATCTCAGGCACGCTCTGCATGCCACCCGTGAGCGGCGGCCCGATGCGCCGATCGCCGTAGTGGGACACAGCCTCGGCGGCTCGGCGGCGTTGCTCGCGGCGGCGACCGGTGCGCCTGTCGATGCCGTGGCGCTAGTGGCTGCCCCGGCCGACCTGTTCGAGGTAACGGCCGGGATGCTCACGGACCGCGGTCTGCCGGGGAACCTGATGACTCGGGTCCTGCGTCCGTTCTGGCAGCGCAGGGCGGGAGAGCCGTTCAGTGGTCTGGATCCGGCGGTCCGTGCCGGCGAACTGAGAATTCCGATTCTCGTGGTGCAGGGAGAGCTTGACGCTCGGGTGCCTGCGGAGCACGCGCGCCGGATCGCGGACAACGCGGGAACCGATGTGATGTGGATCGATCAGGCGGCCCATAAGGACATCCTGGATCGACCCGAGTTGCATGCCGCTCTGTTGTCGTTCCTCGGCCGGGTCAGCCGACAGGACGACGGCGCGTCGGTGGATGTTCTTGCAGCCGTGATCCGTGACGGAGATCGGTACCTCGTATGCCGCAGACCGGCCGGGAAGCGCCACGGGGGACTTTGGGAGTTCCCGGGCGGAAAGATCCAGGCAGGGGAGTCCCGGTCGCAGGCGGCGGCGCGGGAACTGCGTGAGGAACTGGACCTTCGCCTCGTGCATCTCGGCGATACCTTATGCTCTCACCGCGATCCCGACTCGCCGTTCCTCGTGCACTTCGTCGACGCGACCGTCGAGGGATCCCCGATAGCGTTGGAGCACGAGGAAATGCGCTGGGTC
>JBDGUZ010000060.1:0-19464 GCA_039585915.1 Gemmatimonadota bacterium | reverse complement strand
TGGAGCGCCTCATTCCGTCACTCCTTCCCAACGATCCCACGACACGACCTCTGGGAATGGGCGTCGTTTCGGAAGGCGATCGAATCCATCCGGATAGCCGATAGACAGCAGCGTCACGACCGGAACATCCGGCGGCACACCGAGAAGCGAGCGCACGATCGGCTCCCGGTAGCCTGTGATCCAGGCGACCTGCAGCCCCAGGTCCACCGCCGCGAGGGCCATGCTCTGGGTGGCCGCGGCCAGATCCGCCGGGAATGAGGGCTTTCCGTGACCACTGATCCTCGAGTGAATCCGGGCACAGCCGGCGATGACGATCGGCGCAGTCTTTACGTGCTCACTATTGAACGCCGCCTCCGCGAGACGGTGACGGGTAAGCGGATCCCGAACCACGACGAACCGCCATGGCTGGTCCTCGCCCGCCGAGACCGTGTAGCGGCCGCAGTCGAGGATCCGATCGAGAAGGTCCCCTGGAACCGGTCGATCCGCAAACCTCCGGACTGGCTGCCGGTTCCGGGACAGACTATGGACTCTGGAGAGGTGACTCACAGTCGCTCACGCTCTCGGATGGTACCTTCGGTGCTCCTGCTGAAGGTACGTCCGGTCGACATGGGTATAGATCTGGGTCGTGGCGATGTCGGCATGACCCAGCATTTCCTGTACGGCGACGAGGTCCGCGCCTCCTTCGAGAAGATGCGTCGCGAAGCTGTGCCTGAACGTATGCGGCGTAACTTCAATCAGAATCGGAATATTGAGCTTCGCTGCCTTAATTTTCGTGATCTTTACCGCGTACTTTACGACATTCCAGGCACCCGTGCGGCTCATGCCTCGGCCGCGCTGGTTCAGGAACAGAACGCCCTGTGAAATACGAGGGCGTTCCAGGCTCGAGCGCCAGATCTCAAGGTACTGACGCAGCATACGGGTCGCACGACCGCTGATGGGCACAAGTCTGCTTTTCTCGCCCTTGCCGCGCACCACCGCGAGCCCGTCATCCAGGAGGAGATCGCGGACCCGCAGTCCCGTGAGCTCTGAGATTCTGAGTCCTGAACCGTACAGGATCTCGAGCATGGCGGCGTCCCGCCAGGCAGCCGCCATTTGCTTCGAGTTGCAGGTCGGTCGCCGACGCAGAAGTCGCGCGCGGGCCTCGCTTCTGTTCATAATCCGGTTGGCCTGCTTCACGTTCAGCACCGACGGCAACGGCTGGCCTCGGCGTGGCGCCTCGAGCTTCTCGGTTGGGTCCCCCTCGATGTGTCCTTCCTGGACAAGGAAGCCGAAATACGTGCGCAGCGCGGAGCGCGCGCGGGCCGACGAAGATGGAGCCAGGCCGAGGGAGGCCAACTCGCTTACCCAGTCCTGCAACAGGGCGTAGTCCACAAGTCCTGGTCGTTCCGCTCCGCGCAGACGAGCGAAGTCCGCCAGGCCCCGGCAGTCGTGCAGATACGAGATCACGGTGCGGTCGGAGAGATTCCGCTCGAAGCACAGATACTCCTCGAACAACCCGATCAGAAACGCATCGTCCCTTTCGGGATTCGTCGCTACGAGGACTATCGGGTCTGCGCCTCGCGGACTCACGAGTCAAACTCGCCCCTCCGACTCCGCCACCACCGGAGTACGAGAAGAACCGCTACCAGTCCCGCTATGATGCCGGCCGTAGTATTCACCGCTCTCAACGGCCCGAGCAGGCGATCAATATTGCGAGAGAACAGGACTCCCGCCGTCACGAGCGCTCCGTACCACACGGCTGAGGCAATCGACAATGGAACAGCCGTGCGCCAGAAACCGAGATGACTGATGCCCGCGAACGCCGGGACCAGGACTCTGAACACCGGGAAGAATCGACTCACGAGAATGGTAAGCGTCCCGTACTCCCTGTAGAACAGCGACATCCTGTGTAGCTGCTCGGGGCGAAGCAGCCAGCGCCCCCAACGAGTCGCGAAGATGCCTCCTCCGTACCGGCGCGCTGCCAGGTAAACCAGGAGGGCCAGCAGCAGGTTGCTCACCCAGGCCACGAGAAATACCAGCCGGCTGTCGAGCAGTCCACGATCTGCGATGATCGCTCCAGCCACCACGAACATGTCAGAAGGGATCGGCGGGAACAGATTCTCGACTGCCGCTCCGGCGCCTACCAAGAGGTACAAGACTTCGACGGGAAGCCGGGCAACCAGGCCCAGCAGGCCATCGATCAACTCGTGCACCGGGGGTTAGCCCCCGGCACGTATGCTGGCGTGGAGCGCGTCGATGTCCCCAATCTGATCCAGGAGGGCGACCGCTGTGACAGCCAGCCCCTCGGACCTGCCGATCCAGCCCATTCCCTCGTTGGACTTTCCCTTGATGGAAATGGCGTCCGGCGCGATGTGAAGATAGCGCGACAGAACGATCGACATCGCTTCGGCATGCGGGGAGACGCGCGGCACTTCGGCGACAACCGTCACATCCACGTTCACGACCTGGTAGTTCCGCTCCTCCACCCAGCGAATCGTCCGCTCGAGAAGATCCAGCGAATCCGCATTCTTCCACTCGGGATCCGTGTCAGGAAATCTGCCCCCGATCGTGCCCAGCCCCGCCGCGCCCAGGAGCGCGTCGATGATCGCGTGTGTAACTGCATCTCCGTCGGAATGGCCCGAGAGTCCGGGCGAGGCCGGAATCTGTACTCCCCCGAGGACGAGGGAACGTGAATCGTCGAATCGATGGGAGTCGTAGCCGACGCCGACGCGCACGGGGATCTCTGCGCGAGTCCGGTCAGGCGCCCGAACGCCCGGTGAGCATCCGCAGCGCCAGGTGAGCTGCGTTGCGGGCGTTGTCGATCCCGACTGCCGCCACGGGAACACCGGGCGGCATCTGCGCAATCGACAGAAGGGCATCAATCCCCCCGAGGGTGCCGGCGGAAATCGGGACTCCGATCACGGGAAGCGTAGTGTGTGCCGCTACGACGCCGGGAAGTGCCGCGGAGAGACCGGCTCCGCAGATCACGACGTCGAATCCGTCAGCGGCCGCGGAATTCGCGATCTCGGCGGTTCGTACCGGATCCCGATGTGCACTGCTCACCACTACCTCGACGTCGACTCCGGCATCGGTAAGAACGTCTACCCCCTTCGCCATCGTGGGGCGATCCGATTCCGATCCCATCATCACGAGCACCCTGGGCATGTCGCTTCCTCTGGCCGTAGCTCTTCAGTCCGCCTTCCAGCGGCGCAGCGCGAGGCATACGTTATGCCCCCCGAAGCCGAATGAATTTGAAAGCGCCGCCCGGACCTCGCGCTCCACTTCGCCTTCCACGGCGTAGTCGAGATCGCACTCCGGGTCCGCCGTCTCGTAATTGATCGTGGGGGGAATATGGCCTCGCTCGCACACCAGCGCGCAGATCGCGGCTTCGATCCCTCCCGCCGCCCCAAGCGTGTGCCCAGTCATCGACTTGGTGGAGCTGACGCTCAACCCGTCAGCCTGTTCCCCGAACACGGCCCTCAATGCGGCCGTTTCCGTGGAATCGTTGGCCGGCGTGGACGTTCCGTGAGCATTCACATAATCCACACCCTCGATCGTCAGGTCGGCGTCACGCATTGCCGCCCGGATCGCGATCTGGGCCCCCTGTCCTCCGGGAGACGGGGACGTCATGTGGTAAGCATCCGCGCTCTGCCCGAATCCGGCGAACTCCGCTATGATCCTGGCCCCGCGGGCCTGCGCGTGTTCCAGGCGCTCAAGAACGAGCATTCCCGCGCCCTCCCCGAGAACGAAACCATCCCGGGTGGCGTCAAATGGCCGGGAGGCGGTCTCGGGCGAATCGTTCCGCTCCGACAGGGCCTTCATCGAGGCGAAACCGGCCATGCACAACGGGGTGACCGTCGCCTCGGTGCCCCCCGCGATCATTACGTCCGCTTCCCCGACTCGGATCGCTCGCAGGGCTGAGCCCACTGCATGCGCACTTGAGGCACACGCGGAGACCGTCGCATAATTCGGCCCCTGAGCGCCATAGCGCATCGATATCATGCCAGCGGCCATGTCGCCGATGAACATCGGTATGAAGAACGGAGAAACTCGGCCCGGCCCCCTGTCCCGCAGCTTCGAGTGCTGATCCTCGAGCGTGCTGAGGCCTCCGATTCCGCTACCCACGATCACTCCGACTCGCTCCGGCGAGGTGGAGCGCATGATCTCCTCGAGATTCGCTTGCTCGGCCGCCTGACCAGCGGTGGCCATCGCGAACTGCAGAAATCGGTCGGATCGGCGCGCCTCCTTCCGATCCATGTACTGCTCGGGCTCGAAGTTCTTTACTTCACACGCGAAGCGGACGGGGTGGCCGGTCGCGTCAAACCGCGTGATCGGGCCCGCCCCACTCACTCCTGTGAGCAAGGCGGACCACGTCTCTTCGACGTCCAGACCAACCGGAGTAACGAGCCCGAGACCCGTCACGACAACCCTTGGACGGTCACTCATTTCCGTTGCGCCCTCCACAAGGGCCTGGGGTCAGTCCTGATTTTCGGAGAGATACCGGATCGCGTCGCCGACGGTCTGCATTTTCTCTGCGTCCTCGTCCGGAATCTCGATCGAGAACTCTTCCTCGAATGCCATCACGAGCTCGACCGTGTCGAGCGAGTCCGCACCCAGATCCTCTACGAACGAGGCTGCGTCAGTCACTTTCTCGATCTCGACGCCCAGCTCGTTTGCGATAATTTCCTTGACCTTCGCCGCCGCTTCCGACATGTCGATTTCCTCTCGTAAACGAGGTTTGTTCCCCGGCACGCGACATGGCGCGTGCTCCGTTGTCTCGGCCGACCTGGACGGTCAGCCGTGCATCACCATTCCGCCATCCACCACCAGGACCTGGCCCGTCATGTACGACCCGGCGGGACCCGCCAGGAAACGGACTACGCCCGCAACATCTTCCGGTGTTCCGAATCTGCCCAACGGGATTCTCTCAAACAATGCTTCGCGCGCTGCCTCTGGAAGCTCGGACGTCATGTCCGTCTCGATGAACCCGGGCGCCACGACATTCACCAGCACGCCCCGCGACGCCAGTTCCTGCGCCACGGACTTCGAGAACCCGACCAGACCTGCTTTGGACGCCGCATAGTTGGCCTGCCCGCGGTTCCCCGTCAACCCTACGACGCTCGCTATATTTACGATCCGACCAGACCGTCGCTTCATCATTCCACGTGCGACGGCGCGCGTCGTGTTGAACGCACCCTTCAGGTTCGTATCGAGCACCGACTGCCAGTCGTCGTCCCGCATGCGGACCAGCACGTTATCCCGCGTGATCCCCGCATTGTTGACAAGCAATCCGACCGGACCGATGTCGGCCTCGACGGCGGCGATGAGATCCACGCAGGCCACCGGGTCCGAGACGTCGCATGCATAGGCCTTGCCATCGCCTCCGGGTAGGGACTCTGCTGCCCCGCGTGCTCTCGACTCGTCCCGCGCTATGCAGGCCACCGAGCACCCGCCCTCCGCCAGGGATCCGGCGATCGCGAGACCGATTCCGCGGGAAGCGCCGGTGACGACTGCAACCGTTCCGTCCAACTCAGACATTGAAGGCCTCCACCATCTGTTCCAGTTCCACCGGTGTGCCCGCGGCCGCTGAGACCTGGCCACGATCGATCCGCTTCAGCAGTCCGCTGAGAACGCGGCCGGGACCGACTTCGATCCACAGATCGGGATCCCCTGCCGCGATCGTCTCGACCGACTCGACCCAGCGGACCGGAGAGGTCAGTTGCTCGACGAGTCGCGCTCGCGCCTCGGATGCCGTGCTGATTTCCATCGCCGTGGCATTCGCGACGACGGGGAAGGCCGGATCCGCGAGTTCCACCTCCGTGATCGCCTCAGCCAGGCCTGAGCGAGCCGACTCCATGAGCGGCGAATGAAACGCCCCGCTCACGTTGAGCGGGATCACCTTGCGGGCTCCGATCTGTGTGGCAGCGGCCATCGCCGACTCGACCGCCGGCACATCTCCGCTGATAACGATCTGCCCCGGAGCGTTGTAGTTCGCCGGCACCACGACACATCCCTCGACGGACACGGTCGCACAGACGGACTGAACGGATTCTGGATCCAGCCCGATCACGGCGGCCATCGTCCCGGCCCGCTCATCCCCGGAACGGGCCATCAGCTCACCCCTGCGCCGCACCAGCCTCAGAGCATCATCCAGGTCCAGAGCGCCCGACGCGACGTAAGCCGTGAACTCTCCAAGTGAATGCCCTACTCCGACGGTCACAGCGGCCCGCACGTCATCCGGTAACAGGCTCCAGGCGATAAAGGAGTGGAGCAGGATCGCCGGTTGGGCATTCTCGGTCCGGGTCAGTTCTTCGACCGGACCTTCCCAGCAGATTCGACTTAGCGGGACGCCCAAGACGCTGTCCGCCTTCTCGAACAGTTCCATGGCACGTGCATCAGCCACGGCGAGGTCGCGGCCCATGCCGACAAACTGCGATCCCTGCCCCGGCATCATGACGGACAGGCGTTTCACGCTACCTCCCGGGGGATCCCCGTGGACTGACTATTCATCTGACACCGCGGCCCGACCCGGCTCCCGTGCCGCAAATACGGCGGCCCCGCCCTCCGGTCGGAGGCCGAGGCCAGCGGCACTGCTGTATGCCTCGATCCCTGCCCGCACGAATGCGTGGGACCGGGTCAGAACTCCTCGGTCCTGACGACTTCGCGGTCTCTGTAGTGCCCGCAATTCGGGCAGACCCGGTGAGGTCTCCGCGGGTCCCCACAACGCGGACACGACTGGTGCGCGACGCTCTCCGCCACGTCATGTCCGCGACGATTCCGCTTCCGTGTCTTCGATGTGCGTCGCTTTGGTACGGCCATGATACCCGATCCTCTATCCGTCGTCCGACCCGCTTCCGGCGCCCTCTGCGGCGTCCGGTTCCTGCGGGAACCATTGTCTCAAAACATCCCACCGCGAGTCCGCCGATCCGACACGGCAGCCGCAGTCTCCATCGTTGCGGTTCGTACCGCACGTCGGGCAGATCCCTTTGCAGTCCGGCCTGCAGAGCGGAAACTCCGGCAGTGCCAGGAGCAGTTCTTCACGCAGCGCCGGCAACAGATCGAGCTCCGGCGCATCGGGATCCAGCGCGTACAACCCTTCTGCCTCGTCCGCGGGGCCGATTCCGGCATCGAATCGAAGATCGAGATCCACTTCGATCTTGCGAGCCATGCGGTCCAGGCACCTTCTGCATTCCATCTCGACCGGCGCACCCAACCGACCCCGTAAATGAACGCCGCCCTCCGTAAAGGCGTCGATGCTCAGATCGACTTCCGGAGCGTCGAGCAGGGCGATCTCGTCCAGATCCCACATCGACGGGTCCACGGGCAAGCGGCCCGACCATTCGACCGGACCCGATTCGAGCCGATCGAATGCCAGCATTCCTGCCGGGAAGCCTTTATTCATAGTCGTTTCCACCAAATCTGTCAACGCGCCGACGCCGATACCCGCTCCAGTCGCAATCGATTCAGATCAACTCCGTGCCTGAAAAGAAGAACGAGACTTCCACCGCCGAGTTGTGCACGGAATCAGACGCGTGAATCGCGTTTCGCTCTTTACTCTCCGCGAACAGGGCGCGCACGGTCCCGGCCTCTGCCTCCGCCGGGTCCGTCGCTCCGATCACACTCCGCAGGTGTGCGACCGCGTTCTCCCTGCGCAGCACGATCGGCATGCACGGGCCCGAGGTCATGAATTCAACCAGCGAGTCGAAGAACGGACGCTCGGTGTGCACCGCGTAGAACGCCTCGGCCTCTGCCGTTCGAAGTCGCGATACCCGGACGGCCACGAGCTCGAACCCCTCGCTCTCGATGTGCGCCAGGATGCGACCCGCCTTGCCAGTGCCGAAGGCATCGGGCTTCACGATGGCGAGAGTGGTTTCCATGTTCATCTACTCTTCCTCCTTATCAAGGGGTGAGGCGCGCCCGGCACGTGCAATCGCCGGACACGCCTCACTCAACTGTCCGTCCGTTCGCTCAGAGTACGGCTCCGACCAGGTCCGGGAAGTCCGCCGGCCGCTCGGCGACGGCGATTCCACATTCGCGGAACGCCTTCATCTTCTCCGCAGCCGTTCCCTCCGAGCCTGAAATAATGGCGCCGGCGTGTCCCATGCGGCGTCCGGGGGGAGCGGTCTGTCCTGCGATGAACCCGACTACCGGCTTCGACATCCGGTCACGCACGTACTCGGCAGCCACCTGCTCATCCGTACCACCGATTTCGCCGAGCATGCACACGGCCCTGGTCTGCGGGTCCGCCTCGAACGCTTCCAGACAATCCACGAAATTCGTGCCGATCAACGGGTCCCCCCCGATACCGACGCAAGTGGATTGCCCGATCCCCGCTCGGGTGAGCTGGAAGATCACTTCGTATGTCAGTGTTCCAGACCGGCTCACTACCCCTACCGGTCCGGGCATGACGATCTGCCCGGGAAGAATGCCGACCTTGCACACTCCCGGCGTGATAAGTCCAGGGCAATTCGGTCCGATGAGCTGCGCGCCCATTTCCTTCACGAACGGGAGCGCTCGCATCATGTCCTGGACCGGCACACCCTCGGAGATGCAGACGATCAACTTGATACCGGCTTCCGCGGCCTCGAATACGGCGTCGGCAGCGAACGCAGCGGGTACGTACACGACGCTCGTATTTGCGTCGTGCTGCTCGACGGCCTCGGCGACAGTGTCGAACACGGGGACCGTGTCATTGAACAGCTGGCCTCCCTTGCCGGGCGTCACTCCGGCGACGACCTGCGTGCCGTACTCCATCATCTGACGAGTATGGAACCCCCCGTCCCTGCCCGTGATGCCCTGCACGACCAGCCGAGTGGATTCATCGATGAATATGCTCATTCCGACACGTCTCCCTTCGCCAGCTCCACTGCTGCTTTCACCACCTCGTCCATGTCCGTCATCGCAGTGAACCCGGCCTGATTCAGAATTTCGATGGCCTCCGCTTCGTTCGTTCCGGTAAGCCGGATGGCGAGCGGGAGATCGATGTCGATCCGTTGCGTGGCTTCCACGATGCCATTGGCGACGTCGTCACATCGGGTGATTCCACCGAAAATATTGAACAGAATTGACTTCACTCTCGGATCAGCGCTGATGATCTCCAGCGCGGTCACGACCTTGTCCGGGTTCGACGAGCCGCCAATGTCGAGGAAGTTCGCGGGCTCCCCGCCGTAGTATTTCACCATGTCCATCGTCGCCATGGAAAGCCCGGCCCCATTCACCACGCAACCCACCTGCCCGTCCAGTTTGATATAGCTGAGTCCCGCGTCTCTCGCCTTCGTCTCGGCCGGTGGTTCGGAGCTCGTGTCCCGCATCGCCGCCACCTCGGGCACGCGGAACAGGACGCTGTCATCGATGTTCATCTTGGCGTCGATCGCCTTCACTTCGCCCTCGGGCGTGGTGATCAACGGATTGATCTCGACCAGAGTGGCCCCCGCTGCCTGGTAGGCCTCGTACAGGTGCATGATGATCGCGGATGCCTTCCGCGCGAGCTTCACGTCGTCATACAGCGCCCAGGCAAGCCCCATGGCCTGGTGCGGCAACAAACCGTACCTCGGATCCACCGCCAGCTTGCGGATCGCATCCGGATTGGCCGCCGCGACTTCCTCGATATCGATACCTCCCTCGGACGAGACCATGATCACATCGCGCTGTGTGGCACGGTCCATCACGATCCCGACGTAAGACTCTGACGCGATAACCTCGATCGGGGTAACCAGGACCTTCTCAACCGTCAGGCCCTTGATCTCCAATCCGAGAATCGCCCCGGCCTTCGCCCTTGCGTCCGCCGGGTCATCGGCCAGTTTCACGCCGCCCGCCTTGCCTCTGCCGCCGGCGTGGACCTGTGCCTTCACGACAACGGATCCGCCATACCGGGCCGCGATCGATTCGGCTTCCTCCGGTGTCGTAGCGATCTCACCGGGTGGGACCGGGATCCCGTGGGCCCGGAGGATCTCCCTGGCCTGATATTCGTGAATGTTCATTTCCGCCTTCGTCGCGTGTCAGAAACGGTTTCCCGGCCTGTTCAGGTACCGGGCCTGATCGTAGTTCCGGCTCGTCCGGCCAGCGCCGCCGGACCGTCTTCGAGTGCCGCGATGATCGCCATCTCACCGCCAGTGTCGAGAAAGTGCAGCGCCGCCTCCAGCTTCGGTCGCATGCTGCCAGCGCCGAGCGATTCCCCGGCGACCAGGCGCTCAGCCTGCTCGCGCGACAACTCCGGGATTCTTCGTGCCCGGTCCGTTCCCCAGTGCTCGTACACCCCATCCACATCGGTCAGTATGAGCAGGATGCTGGCACCGATTTCCCGACCGAGGATCGCGGCCGCACGGTCCTTGTCCACCACAGCGTCGACGCCCTCCAGACCGAGCACCGGATCGCGATACACCGGGATTCCACCGCCACCCGCCGCGATTACGATGTCGCCGCGAAGCACGAGCTCCCGAACCATGTCCGACTCCACGATCTCGACCGGAACCGGACTCGGGACCAGGCGTCTCAGGTTCCCCCGCGGATCTTCCTCGATCCGCACTCCGTCCCTGCGCAGATCGGTGGCATCCGACTCCGACAGTCCCCTGCCTATGAACTTTGTTGGCTTGCTCATAGCCGGATCATCCGGGTCGACGCGGGACTGCGTGATCAGGGTCACGACACGGCGCTCAGTACCCGTGCCAGCGAGCGCGTTCTCCAGCGACTGCTGGATCATGTACCCGATCCAGCCCGCCGTCGCGGCCACCAGGATCCCGAGCGGAAGCTGCTCCACTTCATTTCGTGCTTCTTCGTTTCGGAGCAGCTCGTCTCCCACCTGCGGTCCGTTCCCGTGCACGATCGCGATGCGCCATCCCTCCCGGGCCAGATCCACGATGGAAACCAGGCTGGCGCGCGTGTGCCGGAACTGATTCGACACGAATGCCGACTCACCGGACGGAGAAAGGGCGTTGCCGCCGATCGCGACGACTACCGTTCTGCTTTCGGGGCTCAAGTCCGGTCCCTCAGTCGAGAGCGGGAACTGTCACGCCCTGCTCCGCCAGCCAGCCGGCCACGTCGTCCCGGATCCGTTGCAGGGCATCGGGCGTGTCGGCCTCGAATCGGCAGACGATCACGGGCTGCGTATTGCTCGCCCGGATCAATGCCCAGCCGTCGTCGTACAGCACGCGCGCACCGTCGATGTCGATGACCTCGTGCAACTCGCGGTAGTGGTCCACGGTGCGGTCTACTATGTCGAACTTCTCCTCCTCGGAGCAGTCCACCCGGATTTCCGGCGTGGACGGATAAGACGGGATCTGTCCCGCGAGTCGTGAAAGCGGCTCTCCGCTCCGCGCGACGATCTCCGCCAGGCGAGCGGCATCGTAGATCGCGTCATCCACGCCGTTCCAGCGATCCGCGAGGCAGATGTGACCGCTCATTTCTCCTGCCACGGGAGAGCCGCCGGCCTTCATCCGCTCCTTGATCAGCGAATGCCCCGTCCGCCACATGACGGGAACTCCGCCGGCCGCTTCTATCATCTCCGGAAGCGCCTTGGAGCACTTCACGTCGAACACGACTTCGGCGCCCGGGTGGGTCCGGAGGATGTCCAGCGCGTACAACAGGAGTAGGTGATCTCCCCTGACGATCGCCCCGTTCTCGTCCACGGCTCCGATCCGGTCCGCGTCGCCGTCCAGGCCGATTCCGATGGCCGCACCCGTCTCCCTGACGAGGGCAATCATGTCGACCAGATTCTTGTCCACCGTCGGGTCCGGATGGTGGTTCGGAAACGACCCATCGGAATCACAGTACAGGGGAATTACTTCGATCCCGGTTGCCTCGAGCGCCTGGCAGGCCACCACGCTCCCGGTACCATTACCGCAGTCGAGAACGACCTTGATCGGTGCCGGCAGATCGATGGCGTTCGACACTGCCTCCACGTATCGAGCGAGGATTTCCCGGCGCTCCGTCGTCCCCGCTCCGTCCAGGTAGTCGTCGGCCGCGACCCTCCGATACAGATCCTGAATCGCCTCACCGTACAGAGAGCCCCCGCCCGAGACCATTTTGATTCCGTTGTACTCGGGTGGGTTGTGAGAGCCGGTAATCATGATACCGCCGGCGGTGACAAACTCTTTGTCGGCGAAGTACAAGGCTGGCGTGGGAACCGTGTCGATCAGGATGACGTCTGCTCCAGATTCGTTGAGTCCGGCGCACATGGCCTGGGCCAGTTCTGGCGAACTGGGACGGTTGTCGTGCCCGACGGTGATGCGCGGGGTGTCACGTCTGGTCAGTTCACGCAATCTGGATGCGTACGCCCGACCCACGGCCCAGACGACGTCCACCGTCAGATCGTCGCCGACGATGCCCCGACGACGTCCACCGTCAGATCGTCGCCGACGATGCCCCGGATGTCGTACTCACGGAAAATCGTTCCAGATACGTTCATTGAAACCTCTAACAGGGAAATGGCCGGGCCGGACCTCAAACCTCACGGGCCTGTCTCGGGCCCGGCTCACGAGCCGCGAGTCCGCCGGAGAAGGTGTGCCCCGGCGGCGATCACCGGCCCGGCGTCAGCTCCGATCGGCGGGCGAGGACACGACGCGTGTCGGCGGCGGAACGACGTCTGTCTGTCCGATCCCCGGCGCCATGACGGCGGATCGAGGCGTCAGATCTTCTCCTACCCCACTCGCTGTTCGCAGTGCGTAACCGGGGAACAGCCCGGCCACGAGCAGGGCAATTACTGCAACGGCCGTAGCGAACCGGAATGCCGGGCCGGAGCGATCGAGTTCCGGAGCATCCTCTGATGCGACTTCGAAGTACATCTTCCAGATCACGCGGAGATAGTAGTAGTAGGAAACCAGGCTCGTGAGCACCAGCGTAATCGCCAGCGCGCCTTCACCTGCTTCCACTGCGGCGCTCAGCAGGTACAGTTTGCCGATGAATCCCCCCGTCGGCGGAAAACCAGCGAGTGACAGCAGGAATATCACGAAGGCCGCTCCGAGCAACGGGCGCCGCCACCCGAGACCACGGAAGTCGGAAAGTCTTGATCGCGTATCGCCCTTCCCGGCTATCACGTATACGACAGCGAACGCTCCGAGTGTCATGATCGCGTACACACCGAGATAGAACAGCACCGCCGATCGGCCGAACGAGCTTCCGGCAGCGACTCCGACGAGCAGGTAACCGGCGTGAGCGATGGATGAATACGCCAGCATGCGCTTAACGTCGTCCTGTGCCAGCGCGATCACGTTCGGGACGATCATCGTGAGCATAGCCAGCCACCAGACGATTCCTCCCCAGAAGGCCTCGGCCGGAGCAAGCTCGATCGTCATGATCCGGAGAATCGCTGCGAATCCCGCGGCCTTTACCCCGGCCGCCATGAACCCGGTCACGGGGGTGGGAGCGCCTTCGTACGTGTCCGGCGTCCACATGTGGAACGGAACGGCCGACACCTTGAACGCGAACCCGACGAGCAGCAGCGCGACGCCGGCGAACAGCAGCGGATTTCTCGCGTCTGTCCCCCGGGCGATCTCGGATGTCACGAGGCTGAGGTTCGTGCTTCCAACCGCTCCGAAGATCAGTGCGATTCCGTACAACAGGAATCCGCTGGCGAATGCCCCCATGAGGAAGTACTTGAGCGCCGCCTCCGACGACCGTCGGTCCCGTCGGTTGAGTCCGGTGAGGACGTACACCGAGATCGACATCAACTCGACCGCCACGAACAGGACTATCAGATCCCGGGTGCCGCCGAGCATCATCATGCCGACGGCCGCCATCAGGACCAGGAAGAAAAACTCGCCGATCCGGAGCCCCTCCCTGTCCAGCCAGTCAAACGAGAACAGCAGCCCCAGCGCCGTAGCCCCCAGGACGATGAAGTTCGTCGCGACACGAAATCCATCCACCGCGATCATGGCGTTCTGGCCCGGAACCTCTGCTGTCAGAAGCCATGCGTTCGCGACTGCGGCCACGATCACACCCGCCACGGCCAGGGCGCCGATCCACGGGGCGCTCTGCTCACTCCTGCTTCCGCGCCTGAACACGTCCGCGAGCAGAACCGCCAATCCCGTTACCGACAGGACGATTTCCGGCAGCAGCGCCCAGAAGTAGTGGAACTGTGAGCTGAAGTCCAGGATCACTTCGTCAACCCTCTCAATCCCCGTTTACGTCGAGGATCAGCATGTGGTCGAATCTGACGTTCGCATCCAGGGGCTCCACTGGAGCCTGGACCGCCCGCACTTCGACCTGTTCGAGAAGCGCGTTCACCGACGGTGCCGTCCGGGACAGGAACGGCCCGGGATACACACCGATCACGATGATCATCGCCAGCGCCGGCAACAGGACGATCCTCTCACGAAGGCTCAGGTCGGTCAGACCGCGGTTCTCGTCGTCATCGACCGGACCATACAGGATTCGCTGGACCATCGGCAGCATATAGGCCGCGGCGAAAATCACACCTGTCGCCGCGATCGTCGCGGCCACCGGATGTGTCTTGAATGTTCCGATGAGAATCAGGAACTCCCCAACGAATCCGTTCGTTCCCGGGAGTCCGATCGAACTCAAAGCCACTACCACAAACGCGAAGGCGAAGAACGGCATCACCTTCGCAATTCCCCCGAAGTCCTCGATCATCCGGGTGTGGCGTCGCTCGTACAGCATCCCGATCAACAGGAACAGCGCCCCCGTGGAGATCCCGTGATTCACCATCTGGAGAATACCACCCTGCACCGATTCGAAGGTCAGAGCGAACAGACCGAGCATCACGAAGCCGAGGTGGGCGACCGATGTGTACGCCACGAGCTTCTTCGCATCCGGCTGCACGGCAGCGACCCACGCACCGTAGGTGATTCCGATCAGGCTGAGGACGATGATCGTGTTTACCACCAGGTCGCTCGTTGCCGCATACGAGAAGAACGGCATGGCGAATCGCAAGAAACCGTACGTCCCCATCTTCAGAAGGACACCGGCGAGGATCACCGAGCCCGCGGTCGGCGCCTCGACATGCGCATCCGGGAGCCAGGTATGGAATGGGAACAGGGGTACCTTGATCGCGAACGCGAGCGCGAACGCCGAGAACAGCCAGAACTGAAGCGATCGCGTTACCGGGAGCTGCACAAGGTCGTTATAGGCGAAGGTTACGACGCCGAACTGCCGGTAATACAGGTATACGAGGGTGACGATCGCAACCAGCATCAGAAGTGAGCCCACGGCCGTGAACAGGAAGAACTTGATGGCCGCGTAAATCCTCCGCTCTCCACCCCACACCCCGATGATGAAGTACATCGGGATGAGCATCAACTCCCAGAACAGGAAGAACAGGAATAGATCCAAGGCGATGAACACACCGATCATCGCGCTCATCAGAATCAACAGCATCCCATAGTACGATTGCTGCTGACGTTTGATGTAGCTGTACGACCCGAGGATCGCCATCGGCATGATGAATGTGGTGAGCATCACCATCAACAGCGAGAT
Source organism: Gemmatimonadota bacterium (assembly GCA_039585915.1). Classification (GTDB taxonomy): domain Bacteria; phylum Gemmatimonadota; class Gemmatimonadetes; order Palauibacterales; family Palauibacteraceae; genus Carthagonibacter. The sequence continues at coordinate 4,056 of JBDGUZ010000060.1, read as the reverse complement.
GCCGTCGATTCCCACGGTGTAGCCAATTCCCCACTGCCCGATCCACGGGATCGAAACGAAGTTCTGCAGCGCAGCCGTACCCTGCTGGAACGTCCAGAACAGCGGGAGCGACACCAGAAACGCCACCACGCTCGTCCCCAGCGCCACGTGCTTCGCGTCCTCCTCGCCTGCGAACAGGCAAGCGACACCGCCGGCCAGCGGTAGCAGCAGAAGGACCGTAAGTACCCAGTGACTCTCGAAGAAGCTCACGGCTCGATTCCGCTCAGAACAGGAAGGTTGCGAGGATCACCAGAACCCCCATCACGAAGTAGAACATGTACGTAGAAACTCGTCCGGTCTGGAACAGGCCTCCAATCCAGCCGACGGCCCGCGTGCTGGCCGCGAGTCCATTTATCGAACCGTCGATCAGTCCATCATCGACGATCCGCCAGCATCCGCGCCACAGCGCGAGGAGTGGAAGAATGACCATGCGGTCGTACAATTCGTCCACGTACCACTTGTTGTAGAGGACGCCCGCCAGTCCGGTCGGCTCGACCGACTCCGCCGCCGGCTTCCAGGTCCGATGAATCAGGGCCCGGAAGGTGAGCAGGATCACGACTGCGGCGGCCACCGTCGAAATTCCGGCCCACATCGCCTCGCCGCCCCCGATCGGGGATGTGTGCGCTTCGTGCAGGCCATGGGATTCGAGGATGCCGCTTGCCGGAGCGAAGACCGGGTGCAGCCAGTCGTGAAACACGTGCACACCGGGCAGGACCGGCAAAGCATCGGGAATGTTCACCCAACCACCGATCACGGACAGGACCGCGAGAATGGCCAGCGGTATCCACATCACCGCAGGCACTTCGTGCAGGTGCTGCTTCGCGCTCTCTCCGGTCCGGTTTTCACCGTAGAACGTCATTACCATCAGACGCGTCATGTAACCGGCCGTGAGCAGCGCCACGACGAGCGCCACACCCCACAGGATCCCGTAGCCGTAAGCGCCCGTGTACCAGATGATTTCGTCCTTCGAGAAGAACCCGGCAAACGGAATGATCCCGGAGATCGCCAGCGTTCCGACCCACATGGTCGCGAACGTGATGGGCATGTAGCGACGGAGCCCACCCTGGTTCCGCATGTCGTTCGGGTCCTCGTGGCTATGCACCTCGTGATACGCGTGGTGCATCGCGTGGATCACCGCACCCGAGCCGAGGAACAGCAACGCCTTGAAGAACGCGTGCGTCATCAGGTGGAACACGCCAGCCGTGTATGCTCCGATACCGACTGCAAGGAACATGTACCCGAGTTGTGAGACCGTGCTGTATGCCAGAACCTTCTTGATGTCGTACTGCTGGGTGGCAATCGTCGCCGCCAACAGTGCCGTGCCCGCCCCGATGGCCGCGACGACTGCCTGCGAGACCGGCGACATCGCGAACAGAACGCTCGTCCGCGCGACCAAATAGACGCCTGCCGTCACCATGGTCGCCGCGTGGATCAGCGCCGAAACTGGTGTCGGGCCGGCCACGGCGTCGGGCAGCCATACGTACAGGGGAATCTGCGCCGACTTACCCGTACACCCGAGAAACAGGAACAGCGTGATCGCCGTTACGACCACTCCCCCGTACGCGAGTGTCGCGGGAGCAGCCGCGAACACTTGCGTATAGTTGAGGGTACCGAAGTGAACGAAGATCAGGAACATCCCGACGAGGAAACCGAAGTCGCCGATTCGGTTGACCACGAACGCCTTCTTGCCGGCGCTCGCGAAGTCCTCGTTCTCGTACCAGAATCCGATCAACAGATACGAGCAGAGACCGACGCCCTCCCACCCCACGAACGTGATCGGGAAGTTCGCCCCGAGCACGAGCACGATCATGAAGAACACGAACAGATTCAGGTACGCGAAATACCGCGAATATCCGGGATCCTCTCCCATGTACCCGACGCTGTACACGTGAATCACCGAGCTCACGCCGGTAACCACGAGCAGCATGAGTATGGAGAGTTGATCGAACTGCAGATCGACTCCGACACTCAGCTGGCCGGCGGCCATCCACGTCCACAGCGACACGATCGCCGGATCGTGGGGCGCGGCCGTCAGCATCGCGACGAAATTCAGCACGACGATCACGAACGCGACGATCACGGCGAGCGGTCCGACGAGACTCGGAATCGACTTGTTTCCGCGCCACATGAACGCCCCGATGCCGTTCACGACGGCCCCGATCAGCGGCAGGAGAACTATCCACACCGGAAGGATCGGTTCGTACGCCGCATGCGCCTCCTGAAGGAGCAATGGCAGGCTCACCACCGGTTCACCACCTCAGAAGGTTGAAGCGATCGACTTCCACACCCTCGTAGTGTCGAAAGATCGCAATGATGATCGCGAGACCGACTGCCGCCTCGGCGGCGGCGACGGCCATGACGAAGAACACGAGCACCTGCGCCTCGAGCCCGAGCGACCGTGAGAACACGACCAGGGTCAGGTTCACTGCGTTGAGCATCAGCTCCACGCACATGAACACGATGATCGCATTGCGGCGGACCAATACACCCGCCGTCCCGACGGCGAACAGGAACGCGCTGAGGATCAGCGCTGCGTTCTCGATGTCCAGATTCATACTCGAAGCCTCAGGGTGCGCGGCGCCGGGCCAGGACGATCGCCCCGACAATGGCCACGAGAAGCAGCAAGGATGTCAGCTCGAACGGTACCAGGTAGCTCGTGAACAACGGCTCTGCCACGGCGCCCACCGCACCGCGCGATCTGAGAATCGCCTCCATCACCACCGTTCCCTCATCGCTCGCGAGAGATGACTTCTCGCCTCGTAGAACCAGCGCCGCGACGACTGCAAACAGACTCGATCCAACGACCAGCGCCACGACTCGGGTCAGGTGACTCCGCATGTCGATCTCTTCGCGGTGTCCGAGATTCAGCAGCATGATCACGAACAGGAACAACACCATGATTGCGCCGGCGTAGACGATCACCTGGACCGCAGCCAGAAAGTGCGCATCCAGCATCACGAAGATTCCGGACAGCGCGAAGAAAGTCAGCACCAGGTACATAAGGCTGGCCACCGGATTCCTGCTGGCGATCATCATGATGCCCCCGCCGGCCGCCAGGATCGCAAAGAGCAGGAAAAAGACTGATTCGATCATTCTGATGCCGGGTCGAAGGGGTCCCACAGCGCCGTAAACGGATGGTCCAGCTCTGTCAGCCGCTCCAGGTCGTAGACCCATCGCTCGCGGCTGTACTCGGCGTTCTCGTAATGGACTCCAAGGTGGATGGCTTCCACAGGGCAGACTTCCTGGCAGAAACCGCAGAAAATGCAACGGAACTCGTCGATCTCATACACCGCCGCGTACCGCTCCCCGTTTTCATCCTCGGCCGGGATCAGCTTGATGCAGTTGACCGGACATACCGTCGGGCACAGCCCGCAACCGACGCACTTGGCACGCCCGTCCTCGTGAGTCGCCATCCGATGTGTCCCGCGCAGCCGGCGGGAGAGATCCCATTTTTCGTCAGGATACTGCTGTGTCTGTTTCTTCGGCCTCACCATGTGCTTGAGCGTGATCCCCAGGCCCGTGGAAATCGCACGCACGTACGACGCACTGGCTTCCGGCCTCACGACGACCTTTGCGCTTCCAGGCATCTCAGTCCGCCTCGTTCGGGGCTGCCGGTCGTGTGCGCTCCGGCGCTGTACCGGGTGCCCGCCGGGTGCGCGCGGTCGCTCCCCTGACGACCGACCCTCGATCAACCACCCATACGAAAATCACCATCACTACGAGGTTCAGCCCGATGAGAGCCGCGGAGTATTTGAGCCCGACCGGGACTTCCCAGTGATCGAGCAGATACATCGCCACTCCCATCAGCATGATGTAGCCCATGAGAAGCGGGATGAAGACCTTCCACCCGAGATCCATGAGCTGATCGTACCGGAACCTGGGAATCGTCCACCTGAGCCACATGAAGAACAACACCAGGAGCAGTGACTTGACCGTGAATGAGCCCAGCGTCAGCAGGGTCTTCCACCATGCCGGCTCTCCGATCACGGTACCGTCGGCGAGTACCCGGATGTTATC